>JAKASO010000067.1 GCA_021818985.1 bacterium | reverse complement strand
ATAAAACAATTGCTATCGCCTTTACTGCCTATTAGCCGCCGTTCTATCCGCCTTAATAGCTTTATATAGCATTAAACGGCTACATAGAAAGGCGGTATATAGCATTATATAAGCAGTATATCAAATAGGGTATTTATATAGGATTAAGCAGGATATTGCTTTATTTTGTTCCACAGCGGGGCGGGACTGGCAAGCTGTTTCAAAAAAAACCCCCCATTTAAGATTTTAAGTTATCTATGGGGGGGATGCGGTAGTTTGATAGATGTTGTATTTTATCTGATTTAATAAATTAAAATATACTACCTGCATTATTTATTAGCCAATTTTTTAAATATCTTTTTGCCCCGTTAGAATAGATAACCCTTGCGCAGCGTGTTACTTTGTGTCCGTTAAAGATAACACAGGCATAATAAGATTCGGAAATTGAGCCGCAAGTCATATGTTGCGGTTTAGATGCTGATGAGTCGCAGTAATACTTTTTGCCGTTTGGCAAATTAATATAACTATAATGTAGCCCGTTTTTGCGGACAATATAAATTTTGTTATCATATTTAGGATATAAAATAGTTTTACGAGTGATAACTGTTGAGCAATATTTATGCTTGCCTGCAATTCCCGGTGATTTATAAAAAGTTTCTCTTTTATACCCCATAAAAATTATATTATAAAAATAGCTTGCTGGTTCGCTTTTAATGAAATTTTTTGTCATTTCTTTTCTGACAATATAATCAACAAATCTATTGCTAAACGGCGTATGATTGACTATCTTGTAATTATCTACATAAGAAATATTACCCGCCCCCCTATTGTTTGTAAACCTGCATATGCGTTTGCACTAAACGATAATATTAATAATGCAATAAACAAACTAAATATCTTTTTCATTTACTACCTCCTTAAAAAACTTTTTTCTTGTTTAATAAATTCTTTTTTAAAATAATCTAACCATTTTGGATTGTGCGTCATTCTTGAACTTGCGACGACGTCATAATCAAATACCAGTTTATGATTTTCTGACATTGTTACAATACCCAGATTTTTACCCCTTGCAATGAAAATATCTATATCTCTAAATTCTTTCACCAGAACAGACCCCTTATTTATCTTGTATTTAATCGCCCCCCCAAATAGTTTTAAAAAGGCTTTATTGAATGTTATAACAGGATACGGTTTAATAGTGATGTGCTCAAAATAATATTTATTGTTATACCTAAAGGGCAAGACAACAACAATGCTATTCACATTGTGTTTTTTATGGAAAGTTTCCATATATGCTATTTTGCCTTGTTTTTTAAAGGTATTATCCATGCGGGCAATAAAGTTATTAAACTTGATTTTAAAATCTGGTGTTTTAACAAAATATATAGTGTAGCTGGGTTTTGAAAATATTGTTATTTTTTTAGGCATTCCCCTTAACCCTTTGACTTGAATAAAAGATGTAAACAGCATAATTCCTCCCGCATACGCATTACTTAATACCCCCAAACTTAAAACTAAAGCTAAAACCATAAATAAAATCTTTTTCATTTTAAATTCTCCTTGCCCTTTACGGGCGGTTATTATCTCCATATTTTATATTCCTCGTTTGTCCCCGTAAGAATTTTTCTAATTGCTATTTTATTTATATCCAATAGCCCCTTTTTTATACTACCTACGACGTGTATTAATATTTCGCCCGTATCGCAAATACTTTCCGCCGCATGCCATATGCTATTATGTTCGTTTAAAACAAATATTGTTGCAACCGCACAATAAGTATTGTTCTTTGATTTAGCTGATACATCCGATATGAGAAAATAATAAGTATTTTTACTGTGGACGGCTTTTTGAATGTTAGAGAATTTTTTATAATCGTATATGCCGTAGCGGATAACATTGTGCATACTTTTTGTGTTTGCCCTATCCCCCATCATTGCAGTTGTATAATCGATTTTAGCAAATGCCTGCGCCGGCATTAAAACCATTATTAAACCTAAAACTAACATTGAAACTAAAATAATCTTTCTCATTTTAAATCCTCCTTAAAATTAGACATATTTGCATTCTATTTATTAATAGTTATTTTTATTTTGTTTTTGAAAAGGAAAAATGCAAGCCCGCCGATAATTGCGATAACTAAAATAGCAAATATTATCTTAAACACAATCGAAAAAACTTTTGCTCTTGCCAATGCGTATTTTTTATCCATCTTTTCTTTTTTCAATTTACTTGAATTTTCGCTGGCAATTTTTTTAAGTATTAAAATCTGAGGATGATATACAAACCTTTCAGCGCCGTTTATAGTATTTATCGCCATATTCGATAATACTTGTCGTTTTGTCTTGTGCGTATTTTTAATCAAATATGACGCGATTAAAGCATTTTCATTTTTAGAATTTAGAGAAGTAGCGTTATTATAATTTATATGCTCAATAATATTGCTCGTCTGCAACAAGAAAATCGAAATCAAATTGTCAATAACAGAATATTTCTGATGTAAATAAAGATGAAAATAAAGCAAATCAATAATCGCATAAGTTTTATATAGACTTATTTTGTTAAACCAAGCCCGTTCTATAAAAAAAACAAAAGCAGTATCAAATTGCATGTTACTACCGCTCGTTTGTTCCATATTTTGTGATATACCCTGTGAATTTGATATGCTGTTGTTCTGCGCTGTTTTATAAGACATTTGCGCCCCGTTTATATCTAAATCTAATGCCGGAAATGCTATTGATTGTTCATTAGAAATAGACAGAACATTATCTCTTTTAAGCTCACGAGTAAGAGATATGGCTTGTTTAGTGCCAGATGAAATATTAAACGGAAGTCCGCCGACGCCGACTACGGTCGCATTTTTAAAACTATTATCGCAATTAGCTATAAAAACCTTTAAATTACCCTTAGTGGCTTCGCCGCTTCCATTCGTGCATTTCTCATTCCAAGCAAAAGCATTTGCCGCCATTCCTAAAACTAAAAACATAATGAATAAATATAAAATCTTTTTCATCTTAAATCCTCCTTAAAATTAGACATATTTACATTCTATCTATTCTTTGGGTACCAGCACAATAATTTAAACAATATCCGCCCCGCCCCTCGCCCCCAATATGCGTGGGCGAGATTATTCTGCGCTCTCGCATATCCTTGATTAGCGGCTTTCTTCCACCAGTAGTCGGCCGTGGCATAGTTTTTGGGACACCTTGGCCGAGGTAATAGGCGATGCCGAGACTACTCTGTGCTTTCGCAACTCCTTGCTCGGCGGATTTCTTCAACTGAGTGAGCTATGCCCCAGAAAGTCCCTCGGCGGATGCGTCCATTGCAATTAAAAAAACGCCGATAGAAATACAAAAAACTAACAAAAACAAAAGTATTAACTTTTTTCGATTCATAACTATTTCCTGTGTCATTTTAAACCTCCATTTTAAAATTTAACTTATACCGCCGAGAAGTCCCCGCCCGTGAGGAGGGGGATAAAAGCCTATCCTATCTCATATGGTAGTTATATAATTTTTCCGCAAATTCGTCCAATATTTTATTTTTCCTTTCCTCAAGCTCCCTAACAAAATCTTCCTCA
>JAKASO010000066.1 GCA_021818985.1 bacterium | reverse complement strand
TTCGGCAAGAGACTTTATTTCTTCATTTATATCGGTTATCGTTTTAAGCTTTAGCATTTATCTCCTATATATTTTAATTTTTGAGTTTAAAACCTCATTATCGCCTCTAATTTTATCCCGTTTAACACATATACAAATACCGTTCCGACATAAGCCCCCGTCTTTGCTATTACCCTGTATCCGTAATAATCGGCGCTTGCCTTGCCGTATTGCCTTGCCTGTTCGATAGTATTATTTATAACAGGCTTTATACCTTGCGGCAAGTTATTCCACCCCGCCATATTGGTATTTTTAACTTTCGCAATGTTGCCCGAACATATCTTATAATTTTCGATAGCCCAGTATCTTGGGTTAGGAAAGCCCCGCGTGCGCCTTATTACGCTTATGAGCTTACAACCGGATAATGTAGTCGTTATCGGTATGGCATTATAGGTATAAGCGCCGTAAGTATAAGTATAAGGGCTATTTGAATTATAAACCCTCATTGCAAGTTTGTTAAAGTTAGGGTCGGACTGGTTGTAGGGCGGGTTAAAGAAAGAAAAGGCGTCCGCCCTGCCGGCAAGAAAAAGAAAAACGATAATTGAAATAAAAAATAATTTCTTAATCATTGCTTGTCCCCCTTATCTCAAAATGCCAATACGGTTTATTTATAACTTTAACCGTGAAATCTGCTTTTACCGCTTCAGGCAGTTTCGGAAGCAGATACGGGTCAGGCTCTTCGACTGCTAATTCCCGCATCGTCCTTAAGTATTTATCCCAGTTTTCCGTATTATCGAAAAAATATAATATGTCTATTTTAATAATATCCGTCATTTCTAATGCGTGAGCCATAGCCCACAAACTAATATATATCCTCTTTTCTCTACCAAAGTCTCTGTTTTTCAGTCCTTGCCGCTTCATCTCATCAAATTGTTTCATAATCCCCGCAATATCCCGCAGTTCTTCCTCTAATAATTCCGGCGCATATTTTTTGATGGTCTTCATTTCCCACGCGTCTAAAAGTGGACTTACAATACCAACAAAAGAATTGACATATCTTGCGTATTCTTCCGGCAAATCTTTTTGAAAATAATATGTTGCGAGAAGGGGATTAATTAAGCCCATTTTAATTTTTGCAACCATAGCCAGAATTTCGTCGTCAAGCCCGATTTCTACATCTGCCCTGTCCCCTTTTGACGAGAACGTCATGCTATTCCCGCCGTTTTGATTAATGTTAATCTCAAAGTCGTCCGGTATTTCAAATTTCTGCCTCAGCTCACTTATGTTCATTATTTCCATTCCCCCCGTTATTTGCCCTATCTATTGCTTCCGCCATATCTTTATTACTGTATTTAAGATAGATAAGCGTATTGATAATATTATTATGCCCCAAGAAATTCTGCAATAATTTTATATTCATGCCGCTATCTAATAAATGTATCGCCCTTGAGTGCCTCAATGCGTGCGGGTGCGCCCTGTCTAAATAGTCTTTGCCCAGCGCCATTTCCGTTACTTTTTTAAGTATAAGACTAAATCCCATTTTCGTTATAGCCGCCCGCCCAGTCTTTTGCGCAAGGATAAAGTCGCTATCCTGCATATTCTTATTCTTCAAGCGGTAATTGAGTATCAACGCAAGGAGTTTATCGGATATTTTAAGGTAACGAAATATCTGGTTCTTGCGGCGTTGCTTTAAAGTTAAAACCTTAATCCTTTTCGTTGCTGGGTCTAAATCCATAAACTTAATATTTCTCGCCTCTTCTATTCTTGCTCCAGTTTCATACAGAAGCAAGATAGCCATTTTATAGAATTGGTTATCGGTATAATCTATAAGACGATTAATTTCGGAAACGGTAAAATATTTAATGTCTTCATTGTCGAAGTAAGATTTTTTAGACCGGACGGGTTCTATTGCGGCAAGTTTTACCCTGTCCGGTTTTTTTTCTTCATAAATTATTATATTTTTATTATTATCTTCCACTAAGATATTTCCCCGTCTTTCCGTATTAATGCCTCTTCCAGTTTTTTATCTATATCTTGCGGAGTGAATACTACCCGCTGGTTAAAAGCTGTTCCATCCTCATCTCTAATGTTGATAAGAAATATATGATTAAAACCAGAAAAACCGTCATCAAAATAAGTCCAGCCCTTAATTTTCCCGTCTTTTTGCAGATTGAGTAAATGCTCTTCGATTTCTTTAATTGATAACATAATACCCTCCTGTGAATTATCTTTTTTCATCCCCATTAACTTAATATAATTATTTTTTATGAAATAGCCTATCTCTCAGAAACATGTGTTGTGGTTTGTTTTTATGTATTTATCAATATCTGCTGTGGTTCTAATGTCATAACTATAAAACCTTGCGCCGCCTTTCTCTGTAGTAATCTCGAAAAGATAATAAAAAAGCCTAAGCTTATTATCATAATGTTCTTTACAATCCCACGAAATTTCGTCTTTATACCGCTTAAGATACACCATAATTTCACATGGATCCATTTTTTATTCCTCCGTATAAATTTTAAATTATTTTTTTACTTAGTTCGATTAATATTTTCAATAAACTTTTCAGCGGCCTTTTTTAAGAGTTCTATATCATTTTCATTCGGAAATAATGCTTTTATTTCAGACTCATTACCCGCTAAAGATTCTGTGACTTCATATTCGTCTAAATTTATATAAACAAGCAAACCAGACATTCCTAATCTATTTAAAGCATATCTTATTGTTTTGCTGTATGGATATGAGCTTAAAGTATCAAAAACAAAATCACCGCAAATCGGTTTAAATTCTTCTATTTGACATATATCATAAAAACTTTCATGAATTTTAGGAATGTCAGCGGAAAATCGTTTCCCTTTTCCAAGATAATGAAATACTGCTTTGACGGTATCCGATGGAACACGCAAATTCTTTTTCACTTTAACCTCCTTTCTGCTTCTCTGAACTCATCTACCATAACATAAAAATAAAAGCCAGGAGATGAATATCTATTTAAACTCCATTTTTTTACTTTCCCTTTTCTTTTTAAAACCTTAAGATGTCTTATAATCCCTTTCCTTTCCATTTTTTCACTCCCGTTAAAATTATACATCAAATTCACTTATACAACCCTAATAATAAGTAATCGTCAATATCGCCCATCTTTTTTATCCAAGACGACCAAAACGACGCTGTGGTTCCCTCACGATTATCCTTAATCACGGTAAAATGGAATCCGCCCGGATAAGGAAATTCCTTTGTCGTTATCAAAGGATTGCAATTTTTTTTATTAATAGGAACATATTCCCAGCTACTTATTATTTTTTTTCTTTGCAAAACTTTTAAATGACTTTCAATTCTTTTTAGTTCCATTTTAACCCCCTTTTTAAATTATACATCATCTTTACTTAATATAATTATATCAACTTTTTAACCAAAAGTCAAGTTATTTTTTTAATAATTTAGGGTTATTTTCCTGTTTTTGATACATTTAGTTTACAAAATAGTATATTTTGTAAAGTGGGTTTTCGGTATCTTTTTTGAAATCACAATTTGTGATTTAAGGTTTTTGACATCTCTCGTTTAACTTTCCCGCCGGGAAAGTTAAATTAGTGTTCGGTTAGGAACGGAA
>JAKASO010000065.1 GCA_021818985.1 bacterium | reverse complement strand
AACGCAAATATAAAGAAAAGTACGATACTAACAAGCGAACCTACAAACGGGATTAGATTAATAAGAACAAATAAAATTGCCCACCAGCCCGGATACCCTGCTTTTGTAACAATCTGCCAGCAGGCAACAATAAATAAAACAGCAACGGCTAAACTAATAATCATAAATAACAACATTATCCCTGCGAGCATATTTATTAAACTGACAAAGAAAGAAAAAAACCCTGGATAATAGCCATAAGAGGTAGAATTATAATAACTAAAATTATTAAAACCTAAAAAATTGGTTATGATATTTATCGCAATCATAATGGTCGCCCTTTTCATATTTATGATAAATCATAATAAACTGTCCCTATTAAATTAGAGTGCTTCCTATTGTCAATGTAAATTTTTAATAATGTTTAATGTTTAATGTGGTTTTAAATTAATTTTTAGCCCTCGAATTGGGAGCATTCAATATTCTGTGCCGGTCTGATTTTAATCAATTAATTTAATAAAGATTATAGCATGTTTTTTATATTGCAAATAAAAATATTTAAATTGCCTCGGCATATTCAATACATTTTTGTTTATGTAACTATTTTGAAAATAGTCAATGTTTACAATGCAGGTTTATTTGTTGTAAATCGGTTTTTTTAATCTTTATATTCTTGCTTAAAAGTCTTGTAAAATTCTCGTATTTGTTCGTTGGTTCGCTTTTCTATTTCTTCTTTAGAAATTAATGTTTCTTCAGAAAAAGTATTCGATATGAGTTTTCCATCTTTATCAAACCATTGGCATTCATAGTCTTCGTTATTTATCGCACGTACAGTCATATATGGTCCACCCGATTTTAATCTAACCACACTGCCCTTTATAAATTGATTCATAATAAACCTTCTTAATATAATATATTATAGTATAGTTTAAATTTATTGTATTGTATTATATGTAATAAAATTTTGTTTATTTTCTTTATTAAAGGGGAATCCTTTTAAAAATAATAAGGAGAGATGAAAGCGACCATATGCATATAAAATAATTCTTGACATATCTATAAATATAAATAAAATAAAATAAAAATAAATACGCAAAATATGTAAAAAAGTCAACTTAATCTAATTTTTTGGAGGAGATTATTATGGGGACAACGGAAAAAAGCTCGAAAGAAAAATTACTTAAAAATCTTGAGAGTATTCTTATTTATGTGTCAAATAGCGGAATAAAATTAATTTTTATCTCTGCCCTTTTGTTTTTCGCAACTATGATTATGATAAGTATAGCCCAAGCAGGACAGGTACGTCACATTGCTAATAGTAAACTGTTAATAAATAGAGGCAGGTATTTAGTTGAAGACGTTGGTAAATGCGCCGACTGCCACACACCGAGGAACAGATTCGGTCGCCCAATAAAATCAAAATGGTTAGAGGGAGCGGTCCTCAATATGAAGCCGATACACCCAGTACCCGGTTGGATGGGCAAGACCCCCGACATCGCAGGTCTTCCACATGGATGGATGCAAAAAGATATGATTAAATTTTTAACGACGGGCATTGATATAAAAGGTAAGTTTGCAAGACCGCCTATGCCTGGATACAGGTTGACAAAAAAAGACGCCATTGCCGTTACGGATTATCTTAAAAGCTTAAGCTCAAAGAAATAAGTAAAAAAAGGCTCTTCTTAAGCCTTTTAACGAACCGTAACAAAAATTTAACACAAATATTATAATCCTGTAATATTCATTTGATAAAATAGCTATCATGGGGTAAAAATTTTTCTTCATCCGTGTTAAACTTAAAATCTTTTCAGATTCCCGTTAAAATCAGACTCGGTAGCGTTATTATATTAATGGTTGTATACCTGCGTGCCGTTTTCTGAGCTTTAAAACACAGTTAGAGGTGTATGTCAGGCTTTTCTATTTCTTAAAAAAGATAAAAATTCTCATAAAAAAGTGCAGGGGTTTAAACTGTTCCTTTTGTCAATACATTTTTTTAATACCGCATAGGTGGATTAGTTATTGGATACAAGGAAATAATAAAAAGACCGGCTAAGATAACGGAGAAAGTAATCAATAAGAAAGAAATATATACCTCCGGCGGATCATCCCTGGAGAAAATCGTTTAAAGAATATTTTCAACCTAAACTTTCGTTAAGGGCGGACGAAAAATGAATCCCGGAGCAATACTCTTTTCGCCTCGCTTCAAGAGTATTGCTCCGGGTTTTCGTCCGCCATAAATAGTATATTAATTTTAACCAAAAGGGGACATTTTTATTTTGGGTTGACATTTTAATAGTTATTAACACAATTTTAAAAAAAACACTTGACAAGTTTTAAATTTATGATATACTAAAAACAATTGAGTTATTTTCTCGATTTTAAAAATCGACCGTTGGTCAGGCATATTTTCTAGCTGGCAGAAAGTATTTATATTTAACGATATAAGTTAGCCTAAAGACCAATTTTATTGCCCAGCACACAGGATTTTAGTTTTTAAATTATGCTCGAATATTTTTAACTTTAAAACTAAAATCTAATACAGATTGCATTTCTACTACTCTTTGCAATTCTGTTTTTACAGGATATTTCTATCCTAATTTTCCATTAAATCTATTTTTTAATTCAAACCTAATCGTTATTTTGCACTCTTTCTGCGCTCTTTTTTGCGCTATTTTGCGCATTTTGCAAAACAGCAAAAAACAGCAAAATAATCTCTAATGCTTTAAATCTAATTATTACTCATCTGTAATAATTTAATCCAGCGCCTTAAGTATCATTTTTTTTAAGCAAAAGCGCAAAAAAAAAATATACTGGAAGGTGCGCCACAGTCGCAGGCTACGCCTGCATCTCAAAATCAAAAAAAAATACTGACGGCTTTTTGGCGCCATATATTTTTATCCCGGCAACGATAAAAACGAAACAGAATGCCAATATATATTTATATTTTTCAAAATTCAAAGGTAACTTGATAGTTAAAACGCAAGCTCTGCTTTTGTGAAAAAGAGTAGCGATGTTTGTTAGAAACTCGTAAAAAAACTGATAAGGTTATCAGAACATACCTTTTCAAAAATGTTCTCGGTTTCTGGGTTATTAAGATTCCCGCATCTTTAAAAAAATCTTTTCCGAATTTAAACTGTTTACTGTTTTTAGCAAGGCATCTCAATTGCAAGAGATGTAAATAAATTGCATTGCTACAACCTTGCTTTTTTTAATATGTAATTTAACTTAAAATAACAAATAAGGGGGGCATTCATTATGTCTTTGGCATACAATATGAAATTTTATGCAAATAAGGTAGAGACGAGATTGCATGATAATTTACATCAATTATCGGGCAAATCAAAATTGAATATCAGGGACGAAGCGCAGGCAATTGCGAAAGATTTTAAAGAAATGGGATACAGAACAAATACAAAGTTTCAAAGCCCAACGATGATTTCCAAGCAGGATTTTTTAAATCTTGCTAAACATTGGCAAGAAAAAGGATATGCGACTGGAACAATGCAGGATAAAGCCTCAGCATTGCGGCATATTTTGGCAACATGCGGCAACATGAAAGCAAATCTCGATAATAAAGCTCTGGGCATTCAAAGCAAAGAACGGGATATTTTAAAT
>JAKASO010000004.1 GCA_021818985.1 bacterium | reverse complement strand
GCCTCTGGTTGAGACAGCGCGGAAGTCGTTACGCCATTCGTGCAGGTCGGAACTTACCCGACAAGGAATTTCGCTACCTTAGGACCGTTATAGTTACGGCCGCCGTTTACCGGGGCTTCAGTTCAAAGCTTTGCACCGAAGTGCTAACCCTTCCCTTTAACCTTCCGGCACCGGGCAGGCGTCAGTCCCTATACTTCGTCTTGCGACTTTGCAGAGACCTGTGTTTTTATTAAACAGTCGCTACCGCCATTTCATTAAAACCTATCAAAGCTTACTGAGCAAGTCATTAACTTCGATAGGCACACCTTATTCCAAAGTTACGGTGTCAATTTGCCGAGTTCCTTAACCAGAGTTATCTCAAGCGCCTTAGGATTCTCTCCCAGTCTACCTGTGTCGGATTGCGGTACGATTGCCAATTTAGCTCACTACGAGGATTTTCTTGGCAGCATGGAATTAGCCGGTTTGCGAGATTTTCATCTCTCCTATTCGCATCTCGAACTTAAAGGTACCCGGATTTGCCAAAGTACCAATCCTACATGCTTAAACCTGCTATTCCGTCAGCAGGACGGCTTATCCTTCTGCGTCCCCCCTTCGCTAATAACGCTAAACTTACAGTACAGGAATATTAACCTGTTTTCCATTATCTACGCCTTTCGGCCTCGACTTAGGGATCGACTAACCCTGAGAGGATTAACCTTGCTCAGGAAACCTTAGACTTACGGCGAATATGTTTTTCACATATTTTCTCGCTACTTATGTCAGCATACGCACTTCCGATTCCTCCAGCAGTCCTTTCGGTCTACCTTCAGCGGTTGTCGGAACGCTCCTCTACCCCGTGTATTTTCATACACGGTCGCAGCTTCGGTAATATGCTTAGCCCCGTTACATTTTAGGCGCAGACTCACTTGACCAGTGAGCTGTTACGCTTTCTTTTAAGGATGGCTGCTTCTAAGCCAACCTCCTGGTTGTCAATGCGCTTCCACATCCTTTTCCACTTAGCATATATTTTGGGACCTTAACTGGCGATCTGGGTTGTTACCCTTTTGACCGCAGAAGTTATCTCCTGCAGTCTGACTCCCGTAATAACATGACCGGTATTCGGAGTTTGATTGAGTTTGGTAGTCCGGTAAGACCCCTAGCTTATCCAGTGCTCTACCCCCGGTCATTACTTTACGAGGCTATACCTAAATATATTTCGAGGAGAACCAGCTATCTCCAGGTTTGATTGGCCTTTCACCCCCATCCACAGCTCATCACCTAACTTTTCAACGTTAGTGTGTTCGGGCCTCCACAAGATATTACTCTTGCTTCACCCTGGCCATGGATAGATCACCTGGCTTCGGGTCTATTTTATATAACTAAATCGCCCTATTAAGACTCGCTTTCGCTGCGGCTCCGCCATTAACGGCTTAACCTTGCTATATAAAATAACTCGCTGACTCATTATACAAAAGGCACGCAGTCACTCTGTCAATTATTGCTAATTGGCGCTAATTGGCATAGAGCTCCTACTGATTGTAAGCACACGGTTTCAGATACTATTTCATTCCCCTCTCGGGGTGCTTTTCACCTTTCCCTCACGGTACTAGTTCACTATCGGTTATCCGGTAATATTTAGCCTTCGGAGATGGTCCTCCAAAATTCCCGCAAAATTTCACGTGTTCCGCGGTACTCGGGATTATCTAAAGAAGATTAATTTATTTCGCTTACAGGATTATCACCTTCTATGATTGACCTTTCCAGATCGTTCGGCTATAAATTAATTTTGTAACTTCTTTGGAGTTTCTGCAAAACTCCTATAGATACCCCATGACACCCGATATAAAACGCTTGCAGGCTATAATTATAACAGGTTTAGGCTCTTTCCGTTTCGCTCGCCGCTACTCAGGAAATCACTCTTGTTTTCTTTTCCTGAGGGTACTTAGATGTTTCAGTTCCCCTCGTTCGCCTCTATTTCCTATGAATTCAAAAATAGATATTGCAATTTTATTGCAATGGGTTTTCCCATTCAGAGATCGCTGGATCATAGCTTGTTTAGCAGCTTCCCAGCGCTTATCGCAGCTGACCACGTCTTTCATCGCTTCCGGATACCAAGGCATCCACCGTATGCTCTTAGTAGCTTAATCTTATGTAAAGTATTCACCTTGATCCTTTATTAATTTGCTTAATTTAAAATTCAATTTTCAAAGAACAATAAAAATATTTAAGAAAAACAAACAATGGTGGAGGTGAACGGGGTCGAACCGATGACCTCCTGCGTGCAAAGCAGGCGCTCTGCCAACTGAGCTACACCCCCAAAAGCCAAATGATGTGGTGGGCCTATCTGGACTTGAACCAGAGACCTCACGCTTATCAGGCGTGTGCTCTAACCACCTGAGCTATAGGCCCCTAAAGCCTAATAACCGGTTTTTCAAAACTAAACAGCACATATTTCTCAGATTACTCCTTTAAAAGGAGGTGATCCAGCCGCAGGTTCCCCTACAGCTACCTTGTTACGACTTCACCCCAATTACCGGCCATACCTTAAGCGTTAGCCTCTCTTGCGAGTTAGCATCACGATTTCTAGTATTGCAGACTTTCGTGGTGTGACGGGCGGTGTGTACAAGACCCGGGAACGTATTCACCGCAGCATGCTGATCTGCGATTACTAGCGATTCCGACTTCATGAAGTCGAGTTGCAGACTTCAATCCGAACTGAGATCTGCTTTAGGAGATTTGCTTGTTTTCGCAAACTTGCGTCTCTTTGTACAGACCATTGTAGCACGTGTGTAGCCCTGGATATAAAGGCCATGAGGACTTGACGTCATCCCCACCTTCATCCGGTTTATCACCGGCAGTTCCTTTAGAGTGCCCAACTTAATGATGGCAACTAAAAGTAAGGGTTGCGCTCGTTGCGGGACTTAACCCAACATCTCACGACACGAGCTGACGACAGCCATGCAGCACCTGTCTCTCTGTTTCCTTTCGGAAAAGGCTATATTTCTATAACTGTCAGAGGATGTCAAACCCAGGTAAGGTTTTTCGCGTTGCGTCGAATTAAACCACATGCTCCACCGCTTGTGCGGGTCCCCGTCAATTTCTTTGAGTTTTAATCTTGCGATCGTACTCCCCAGGCGGAACACTTAATGCGTTAGCTTGAGCACAGAAGGAATAAATCCCCCCATACCTAGTGTTCATCGTTTACAGCGTGGACTACCAGGGTATCTAATCCTGTTTGCTCCCCACGCTTTCGCGTCTCAGCGTCAGTACCGGCCCAGGAAGCCGCCTTCGCCGCCGGTGTTCTTCCTAATATCTACGAATTTCACCTCTACACTAGGAATTCCGCTTCCCCCTCCCGAACTCTAGTTTAACAGTTTTAAGTGCACTTTTCAGGTTGAGCCTGAAGATTTCACACCTAACTTATTAGACCGCCTACACGCTCTTTACGCCCAGTAATTCCGAACAACGCTTGCACCCTCCGTATTACCGCGGCTGCTGGCACGGAGTTAGCCGGTGCTTCCTTTGATGGTACCGTCAATCCATTGCCTTATTATTGTAATGGATTTTCTCCCCATCCGACAGAGTTTTACAACCCGAAGGCCTTCATCACTCACGCGGCGTTGCTGCGTCAGGGTTTCCCCCATTGCGCAAGATTCCCCACTGCTGCCTCCCGTAGGAGTCTGGACCGTGTTTCAGTTCCAATGTGGCTGATCATCCTCTCAGACCAGCTAACCATAAAAGTCTTGGTAAGCTATTACCTCACCAACTAACTAATGGTGCATAGGCCCATTTATAAGCGGTAGCATTGTAAAGAGGCCATCTTTGGCATTACAACTTATGTTGTAATGCATTATTTGGTATTAGCAGTCCTTTCGAACTGTTATTCCTATCTTATAAGTAGGTTACCTATGTATTACTCACCCGGTCGCCACTTTACTCATCCCTTGCGGGATTTTCACGTACGACTTGCATGTGTTAGGCACGCCGCTAGCGTTTGTTCTGAGCCAGAATCAAACTCTCTAAAACAAAAAATAATAAATACTATAGATAGAAAATTGACTTGGTTTGCTTATTATTATTTTATTTAATTATAATGCGTGCTGTTTAGTTCTCAAAGACCGATCTTCTATATGAAGGCTTTTTTGATTTGTTGCCTTTAATGCGAAGTGTTTTTATAGTATATTAAATACTAAAAATGATGTCAAGACTTTTTATTAATTTTAATCTTATATATTTTTTTCTTGCCAACCTTAATAATAAACTCCGTAATATTTTCTGGAAGCACGAACCTATCGGCGGTAATTTTTGATTCGTTGTTTTGACCGCCTTTGCCACCACCTGCATTAGGTTTAAAAAAGCTTATCTTGACACCGCCTTGCTTAATAAGTCTCTTCGCCTCGCTGTTAGATTTAACGGCGGAAGACTTTATTAGAATATTTACCGCGCTCACGGGGAGATTGTCTCCGGTACCTAAAGACACAGGCCCGGATGCGGACTCCGGTGTCCGTATATATGCCGGTGGATTTGAAATATATATATCGGAGGCTTTAAGCTCCTTCACTTCGATATCTTCCGGCTCTATTCTTTTTTGAAATTTGTCCTCAAAATATTTTAGCGCACCTTCCGCCTTTTTTTCGCCCCAATATCTTGTAACGATCTCTTTTGCAAGACTTTTTTTCGCAATTAGCGGGTTTAACCTGCTGTCTTCTATGTCCTGTTTCAATTTATTTAATTCATATATCGATATACTGCTTAAAAGCTCATAGTATTTGATCATCATGGTATCAGAGATTGACATTATTTTGCCGAACATATCGCCCGGCTCGTCAAAGATACCGATAGCGTTTCCCAATGACTTGCTCATTTTATTTATGCCGTCAAGCCCCTCTAAAAGAGGCATCGTCATAACGACCTGTGGAACAAGACCTGCGCTTTTCATGAGTTCCCTGCCTACGGCAAGGTTAAATTTCTGATCGTTGCCGCCAAGTTCGAGATCGGCTTTAACAAAAACAGAATCTATCCCCTGCAGGAGAGGATATATAAACTCGTGTATTGCAACAGGACGATTGCTTTTAAATCTTTTTTCAAAATCATCTTTTTCAAGCATCCTTGCAACAGTGTAATTGGAAGCAAACCTGATAAAATTATCAAGTCCGATATTTGATAACCACCAACTATTAAAAATGATCTTCGTCATTTCCGGTTTTAGTACCTTGAATGCTTGTTCTTTATATGTTTCAGAATTTTTAAAAATCTCTTGCTTCGATAAAGGTTTTCTTATTTCCGATCTTCCAGTGGGATCTCCGATTATTGCGGTAAAATCTCCTATAATGAAAAATACCTCGTGACCATATTCCTGAAATGTCCTTAACTTATTTAAAAGAACGGTGTGCCCAAGATGAATATCGGGAGAGGTAGGATCAAACCCCACTTTTATTTTTAAAGGAACCCCTGATTTTAAAGAGCGTTCCAGCTTACCGTAAAGCTCGTCTTCTTTAATAAGTTCAACAGACCCCTTTTTTATGGAATCCATCTCCCCTTGCAATAATTTAGAGATATTAATATTATCGGTCATTATTTCCGCCTTAACCCTTCGTGAATAAATAGGAAAAACTTATTTATTTAATAGTTTCCCTTATACCTTATATAATATAAGATGTCCTTATACCTTATAAAGATTAGAATTACGCGAACTTAATTAAATATTAAATTTTCTATAATAACTTATAGAAAATCTTATGAAAAATCAATAAAAATTTTGCGGATATCTTTACTTAATTTGCTCAGTGGATCAATGGTTACCAAAACGGCATTTAAAACTATATTTTTTTCTTCCGGAATAAATTTTGCTGGCATCCCGGTTAAATATTTATTAATGGCAATGTCTTTCTGCGCTCCTATAACCGAAAATTTAGATCCGACCATACCAACATCTGTGATATAAGAAGTGCCTTTGGGTAGGATCATCGCGTCATTGGTTTGAACATGCGTATGCGTCCCTATAAAAGCCGATATATCCCCGTCAAAATAAAAAGCAAGCGCTTCCTTTTCCGAAGTAGCTTCCGCATGAAAATCAACTATTATTGCATCGCAATCGTTTCTAATATTTTCGATTATATTCTTGCCGACAACAAAGGGGGAATCAATAAGCCCCTTCATAAATATCCTGCCTTCCAAGTTTATTACGGCAATGTTTCTGCCTGCCGCCGAGGTAAAAATACCATAGCCGGATCCGGGCGCCAATGGAGAATAGTTGGCCGGCCTTAACAATCTTTTTTCCTTTTTTATATGATCTATAATAGATTTTTGATCCCAGATGTGATTTCCTGATGTAAGAACATCTATGCCGCAGTCAAATAAAAAATCGGCGATATCTTTTGTTATCCCTATCCCGTGAGCGGCATTTTCGCCGTTTACAATTACAAACTCAGGTTTATACTCGTCTTTTAACTGACCCAGCAGGTTTTTGAGCACAAATCTTCCGCTTTTCCCTACAACATCGCCGATAAAAAGAACCCTTATAAAATTCGCCGTTCCTGTATTTTCAGTATCAATATTATTTATTCGCTTTGGATTATCTTGCAAACTCCACAGCCCTCGTTTCTCTAATAACAGTAACTTTTATCTGGCCGGGATATTGCAAAGTAGACTCTATTTTTTTTGCAATATCCTTTGAAAGCATCACGGAATCGTCGTCCGAAATATTCTGGCTCTGAACAATGACTCTTACTTCCCTTCCCGCCTGTATAACGTAACTTTTTGCCACTCCTTGAAACGAATTTGAAATAGCTTCTAAATTTTCAAGTCTTTTGACATAAGTTTCAAACATCTCTTTCCGGACGCCGGGCCTGGCAGCGCTTAAAGCATCTGCGGCCGATACAAGGACGGCTAAAACACTGTTCGGTTCTTCATCGTAATGATGGGCTGCAATTGCATGGACGACTTTAGGCGATTCTCCATATTTCCTTGCAAAGTCGGCCCCTATTATGGCATGCGAACCTTCAACTTCATGATCCACGGCTTTTCCTATATCATGAAGAAGCCCTGCCCTTTTAGCCTGCTTGACGTTAATTCCTAATTCGGAAGCCATAATACCGCATAAGAATGCAACTTCTATGGAATGACTGTATACATTCTGCGCATAACTCGTCCTGTATTTTAACCTGCCAAGCAGTTTTAGAAGTTCAGAATGAATCCCATGAACGCCGACGTCGAACGTTGCCTGCTCGCCGGCCTCTTTCATAGCCTGATTAAGTTCTTCTTCGACCTTTTCAACAACTTCCTCTATTCTAGCGGGGTGAATCCTGCCGTCGGATATAAGCCTCTCTAACGAAAGCCTTGCAATCTCTCTTTTAACTGGATTAAAAGATGATAAAATAACTGCTTCGGGAGTTTCATCTATTATAAAATCAACGCCCGTAGATGCTTCCAATGCCCTGATGTTCCTGCCCTCCCTGCCAATTATTCTGCCTTTCATATCGTCGCTCGGCAATGGTACCGAAGAAATTGTTTTTTCGGCTACATAATCTCCGGCATATCTTTGAATAGCAGTAGATATTATCTCTTTTGCCTTTTTATCGCATATTTCTTTAGTTTCGTCTTCTATCTTTTTTATCGTTTTTGCCGCTTCATGCTTTCCTTCGGAAATCATTGATTCTATCAAGATGTTTTTAGCTTCTTCGGAAGTTAATCCGGCTACCCTTTCAAGCTCAGCTGTTTTTTCTTTTAGCATTCCGTCAATCATTTTTTCTTTTTCCATGATCGTTTTTTCAGACTGAATCAAAACCCTTTCCTTTCTTAAAAAATCGGATTCCTTTTTTTCAATTATCTCTATTCTTTTTTCTATATTGGACTCTTTTGTAAAAAGCCTCTTTTCTAATTGATTTAGTTCTTGTTTTTTGAATTTGATTTCATTATCGGCTTCTTCTTTTAATCTGATAGTTTCATCTTTTATCTTGAGAAAAGCTTCTTTTTGCATTTCTTCAGCCTTTTTTTCAGCTTCCTTAATGATTCTCATGGCTGCATGCCCTTCTTTTTTTCCGGCAATATTTTCCAACAGCCTGTTTACAAAAAATCCAAGGGCAAAAAGAATCGCTGAAAACACCAGAATAATTATAACGGTATTCATATTATATCTTCCCCCTGCTTATGATTATGATACAAATTTTAGTATTCACCCGGCTTTACCAGCCGCCGCAAATTCACATGTTTGCTGATTCGCTTTTATTATTAAATATTAAATATGCAAATCCATGTTTATACTTCCGTGCTTTCGCAACTTACTATACCACATTCGTTTATTAAATAATTCATCTTAACATCATTCGTATATATTTCAAATTCATTTGCGTTAAAAACTTGAAAATTATAACACACTCCTATAAATAAAGAACCCTTTTTTGCGTTAGTTAAAGCTTTATCATAGCAACCCTTGCCGTAGCCGATTCTGTTTCCGATAGCATCAAAAGCCGCACCGGGCACAAAAAAGGCATCTATTTCACCAATCTCCGTTTTTTTTGCATTTTCCGGATACAATATCCCATGATCGCCGGAAATAAGGTTAGACGCATCCCTGAACTCATAAAAACACATATCTAACCCTTCGGAGTAATAAGGCAAAGATATATTTATATCGTCGTATTTGACCTTACCTAGCAGCAATTCGATTTTTACTTCATTGTTTATACTCATATAAAGGGCTACGGAATAAAATGAATGTTTTTTAATAAAGTCATAGGCATTTTGAGCAATGATAAGGCTCGATATATTAACTTCCGAGCTTTTTAAATTAGCCCTTTTATTGAACATATCTTTTCTAACTGCATCCTTCTTAAACATTCTTAAACATTTTAAATATTGCTGTCATTTAATATAATAATAATATAATAATATTATTTTAAATAATAATATTAAAATATATGATAGTAGAAACTACCGTGATAGAATTTTAGAACAGAACAACAATCAGGCGTCCAAAAGTATCCGAAAATAAGTAAGAAAATATGCGGATAGTATAAATGAAAATATAAGAAGGAATAGATAAAACCCCGCTTGTGCCGAAGAGATGAGAAAATTGGACCTATTTTAAAAACAGGTGGCAGCTGTATAGCAATTGGACCGGGAATCTAAATCAGCTTTAGTTTCCACATCAAAAGCCAGTAACAACCCCATTCTATCTAACTGTTGGGCCAATTTAATAACCTTCATCGTACACCGCAGGGTTTTATCATAAATTGAAATTAACAAAATTATGAATGCAAGATATATTGATATACATTATTAACTTTTTCCAAAACTCTCGTGCTTTCTTTATCCGTTTGTACCTGGGCAGAAAAAAATTCATCGGCTATATTTAACGCCGTTAGAACAGCTATGCTCAGGGAATCGGCCGATTTAGTCCCTTTGGAGAGCTCATCGGCTTTATTATTGACATAAGAAGCAAGCTGCTCCAAATATTTTTTGTCTTTATCGCTGTTGATAATATATCTTTGATTCATAATTGTTAATTCAATAAAATCACCCATATTTGCATTATCCATTATCTAAAAATTAATTTAGATTTATAGACTCAAGATTAAGCATTATACTATCAATTTTCTTTATTACAATTTCATTTTCGCTTTCAATCTCGCTTATTTTATTTTTTAATTGATCAATTTCCTCATCTTTAAGCTTTACCTCCGTTAACAATCTGTTCCTTTCGTTTTTGATTTTCTCAAACGCTTCTTTTATAAGAACAATTTTATCTTCGATTAAATTAATATTATTAATATCCATTCTATGAAATCCCGCGGCAAATAGATCGTTCATAAGCCTATCAAAAACTATCAAAAAATATAATTATGAAGCATATAAATGAGCATACGGTCTTGCACTTGAAGGGGAAATTTTATAAAAAACCCCGCTAATAATTTCATCATAGTGCAAATTAAGATCATTGGCATACTCTAAAAGATATTTTTTCAGCACGACCATATCATTATCGTCGGCCTCGGAAAATTCAACTTCTTTTGAATATTTTGAAAAATCTATTTTTTTCTTCAGGTATATAACCCCCCCGTGCATCCCAACGCCAAAATAATCTCCAGCAATCTCATCAGAAATATTTAAACCGAGAAGGATCATAATTCCTCCAGCCATATACTCGCCAAAAAAACTCCCCACCTTTCCGCCAATAATTATCACAGGGATCTGTTCGATATACCCTTTCATATGAATCCCTATCCTGTAACCCGCGTCCCCCGCAATATATATTCTGCCTCCTCTCATGCCGTAACCTACGACATCGCCAGCATTGCCTTTAATTACAATTTTTCCAGCATTCATGGTATTACCGATATTATCCTGCGCATCATTATTAACGATTATAGTGGGACCGTCCATAAATACTCCAAGATCATTGCCGGGAACGCCATTAATAGTAATAATTATATCGTCTCCCTGAATTCCGTCCCCTAAATAATATTGCCCATTTACATTTTCTATAAAGAACTTCTTTTCCCCCGCTCCAATACCGTCTTTGATCATCTTGTTTAGTTCCTTATAATACATACCCTTTGCGTCTATGGTGATCACTAATTCTTCCTCATTTTTAAGCAAACGACAAATGAGCGCAAAATTATTTACAGACCGGCATGTTTAATGCCAAGCACCTGAAGCTCCGAATCTGTAAGCTCCACGCCTCTCAGTCTTTCTCTGGAACCGCGGAGGCTCTCAATGGAATTTACTCCCATAGAACCAAGAACTTCCATAATTTCATGGCTCCACGCCGTTATAAGATTATAAAGCCTTTCTCCGTAAACTTCGGGATCAAGCCGCCTGACTAACTCTGATCTCTGAGTCGTAATACCCCAGCTGCAGTTTCCGGTATGGCATTTACCGCAAACATGGCATCCCATAACCACTAAGGCAGCCGTTCCGATTGCCACGGCATCGGCGCCTAAAGCTATGGCTTTGACCGCATCCGCACTTGACCTGATACTGCCGGCAGCAATTAAAGAAGCTTCATTTCTAATGCCTTCCTGTCTGAGCCTTTCATCTACCTGAGCAAGCGCAAGTTCAATGGGAATACCAGTATTGTCCCGAACAATGGCGGGAGCCGCGCCTGTCCCGCCAGTAAAACCGTCAATATAAACTATATCCGCCCCTGCTCTTACGATGCCGCTAACAATCGCGGCAATATTATGGACAGCGGCAACTTTAACGGAAACGGGCTTTTTATAATCTGTAGCCTCTTTAATAGCAAAGATAAGCTGCCTCAAATCCTCGATAGAATATATATCATGATGAGGCGCAGGAGAAATAGCATCGGTTCCTAAGGGGATCATTCTTGTTCTGGAAATATCCATACCAATCTTTTCTCCAGGCAAATGACCGCCAATACCCGGCTTAGCACCCTGCCCTATTTTTATTTCTACCGCAATTCCGCTATTCAAATAATCTCTGTGCACGCCAAATCTGCCTGATGCAACCTGAACTATAATATGTTTTCCAAATGGCACAAGATCGTCATGAAGGCCTCCTTCGCCTATATTCATAACTATGCCGAGGGCTTTTGCCGCCAGCGCCATAGCTTTCTGGGCATTTAGAGAAATAGAACCGTATGACATGGGAGCAAAAATAAAAGGCGTCTGCAGTTCTATTTGGGGAGGCATCGGGTTTTTTAAAATGGGTTCACCATCTTCGGTAAAATCAAGCTCAAGTTTAGACGGTTTTTTACCCAAAAAAGTCCGTAACTCCATAGGTTCGCGCAACGGATCTATCGAAGGGTTAGTTACCTGGCAGGCATCAAGAAGCATGTGATCAAAATACTTTTTGTATTTTAAAGGCGTACCCATGCCGGATATAATTATTCCACTGATCTCCGACTGCTTCCATATGTTTTTGATGTGATAATCGTGCCAATTTGCATTTTCTCTCATTACCGTAGGATTCTTAACAACAGATATCGCATCTTCCGGACAATACGTGTAACATCTTCCGCAGGCAACGCATTTGTAGTGATCGGCTATTATTTTATCTCCGCCAAAGCTATAGGTTCCCCACCCGCAATTCTGGATGCATCTTTTGCATCTGACGCATTTAGTATCATCAATTAAGGCAAGAAATTCTGGCTGTATATTGGAAAATGAGGATTTCGTCATAAACTTACCATTTCTTCTTTTTGAACGATATTTTTAGCTTTAACGTTTTCAGTCCTGACTATCACAGGTTCTCCCGCCTTGGGAGACCAGACAATATCCGGAGAAGGACACATTTCCATAATGGAAGCTTCTTCTGAAGCTATATAGGTAAAATCTCCTTTAGTTGCCGCTACAAGGGGCCTAAGTTTAATTCTGTCGTTCATTGCGACCATACCATCCGAAAAGCCGAAAATGATCGCAAATGGACCGTTTAAAAGAGCACTCCCGTAAATTTGCCTTAATGCGGTAAATAATTCCCTTTTTGGCGGATCCATCTTTTCTATCGTCTGATAAAATGGAGCGGCAAGTATGTTTGTTGCAAGTTCGATCGTAAGACCATGCTTTCTGATTAGAAGATCTAAAATATATGTAATGACTTCCGTATCGGTTTTAAGGGACAAGCTGTATTTGAACATCTCTAAATATCTTTTATTTATTCCATAAGAAGATATCTCGCCATTGTGAACAATGGACCAGTCAAGTAAAGTAAAGGGGTGCGCACCGCCCCACCAACCTGGGGTATTAGTCGGAAATCTGTTATGAGCCGTCCACATATATCCTTCTATATCGTCAAGCATATAAAAATCGGCAATATCTTCAGGATACCCGACCCCTTTAAAAACACCCATATTTTTTCCGCTTGAAAAAACATAGGCGCCGTCATATTGGGAATTTATGACCATTACGCTTCTGACAACAAAATCGTCATCTTTAAGGTCGTGAAAAAGCCTGTCCTCTCTATCGGATTTAGGTTTCATAAAATAACGGTATAAAATTGGGTGATCGAGTATTTTCGAGATTTTAAGAACAGGTATCGGTTCATTTTTTTCGATCACAAAATTCTTTTTAAGATATTCTTCCACATTGTTTTTTGCCGCAATATCATCGTACATTATATGAAAAGCATAGAGACTGGCATAATCGGGATAAGCGCCGTAAACAGCAAAACCACCGCCCAGACCGTTGCCGCGATCATGTTCAAGAGCTATTGCCCGTTTAATATTTTCTCCGTTTATCTTAACCTTTTTTATATTAATAATACCGCATAAACCGCATCCGGAAATATCTCTTTCGATCGAAAAAGTATTTTTTAATCTAAGCATTTTTACTCACCATATTAAAATTAAAAATAATTGCAGGCTGAAAACCGCCGGTAAAATTTAGCACAACTATATACCAGCCATTATGCCAGTATATTCAATAATAACATATATATAAACTAATTACAATATCATTATCTTTAATCTTTAACCTTTAATTGCTTATGCTTATTGCTTATAATAGATTTTCATCGAGTATCTGTTTAAAATCCTCTGCTGTAACTTTTTTCGCGGGAGGCAAGCCTAATTTCTTTCTCATTGCCTCCTGCGGGTCCCCCAATTTTAATGTTTTCAAGAATATTTCTTCCGCTTTTTTAACCTTTTGAGGACTTTTCTGGTTTTTGATCGCCAGATTCTTTAAGATCGTAAGAATGGTTTCCCAGCTATATTTCTGAGGGCAGAGCTCCGAACACGTATGACATTCAAGGCATTCCCAGACGATCTTTGAGGACATAGCCCTTTCCACATCGTTATCCATTATCATCTTAATAATTAAAGGCGGATCGTAAGACTCGAAGGCTAAAGCCATGGGGCAATCGTTTCTGCACGCCTGGCAGTTATAGCATCTGATAAGCGATTCTTTATCAAACATTATCGAATAGTCAATAAATACCTTTGAATTGTTAAATTTTTCGAGGAATCTTCCGGCTTTTATCTTATGAAATTCAATAAGCGCCTCCGCTTCCTCTATTCCAAAAGCAAGGCACATAAGCTCTTCTAAAGTAACAACGGGTATGTCGTAGCTTGCACCCTCCCTTGCAAGCATAAGCTGATTTGTATCAAATTGCGTGAAACATGAAGGACATACCGTAGTTATTGCGTCAATGCGGGCTTCTTTGAAAGCTTCCATTTTTAGCCCCGCCATAACAAGCGCTTTATCATGTTCGTCAACCCTGTCAAGCGCCTGACCGCAACACATCATCTTATTTTTATAATTTACAACATTGGCTCCAAGCGCTCTTAAAATAATATCATATTTCACGGGATTAAAAGGACTGTCGAAATCAATCGCGTACGACGGCCTTACAAGATGGCAGCCGTAATGAATCGCAATATTAAGACCCTTTAATGGGTATTTAACGTTTGCCCTTATTTTATTTATCCCGACTTCGTCGTATAAATATTCTATAAAATGATTAATTGATGAACTGCCGGAAAAACTTAAACCTATTTTTTCAAGTTTTTCATTTATTTTTTTCTGATAGACAGGGTCTGCCGCAGTTTTAGCCCTTGCCTGTTTCAGGTTTGAATAACAGCCGGTACATACGGACATAATATTGAGATCTTTGTTTTCGGCAAGAGCAATATTTCTGATCGCCGTCAAATCGAACAGTCCTTCATCAATATTCTTTACTAAAGATTTCTCAGGGCAACAGGTAAAAGACTCTATATCCCTGTATTTGATTTCCAGCTTATCTAAAACAAGCCGGGTCGCTTTCTCCATAAAGGGATACTTTGCCTGAATCGTGCAACCCCAAAAAAAAGCATTTTCCTTGCTCATAATCGTAGTTTTATTTTGATTTGATTTAATTTAATTTTAATTTAAAATTCAAATAGTTATTTTTCTTCTTTATGGAAATTTTATATTTTTATATATTTACATATATTATATATAACAGTTGAGCTTTATTATTCCAGTATAAATTAAATATAAAAAAAATTCAATTTTTAAAATATCTTGTGTCAACCCAAAATAAAAATGTCACCTTTTGGTTAAAATTAATATTAATATTCAATGGTTTTTAAGATTTTTTTAATTTAGGGCAAGCCAAACATAATCAGGGGCTGACTATAAATCTATGCGTCTACACGGCTGTTATATTTTTTATATTCATATTCTTTGATTTGAGTTGACCACATCCGCCGTTAATTCCCTGAGCTCTGGAATGCCTTAGTGTGACGGTAAAACCGGCTTTAACAAGTTTATTTCCAAATTCGACGGCAGTCTTATCGTCGGACCTTTCATAATTAATATTCAAATTCATTTCAGGGTTGTTGAAGGGAATAATATTAAATTTAACCGTCCTGGGAGAAAACATTTTAATAAGTCCTTTTGCATCCTCTATATGATCATTTATACCTTTTATAAGTACGTATTCGATTGTTATTTTATTATGGATGGAAGGTTTTGTTCTATTGACGGTTTCAAGTATACTTTCTATGGGAAATTTTTTATTGACCGGCATCAGTTGATCTCTAAGCGAATTAGTAACGGCGTTTAACGAAATAGCGAACTTATATTTATATTTGGATCCGTTCAATATTTCGGAAAGCCTGTTCATAATGCCGCATGTAGAAATTGTTATCCTTCTGGGGGCTATGCCGATGAAATTAGCATCCGATATGATATCAAGCGCCTTTTTTACCTCTTCAAAATTGTCTAACGGCTCGCCCATCCCCATAAATACCACATTGCTTATTTTATCGCCAGTTTTATTTTTAACGACAAGAAGTTGGGCAAGTATTTCACCCGAAGTTAAATTCCTTTTAAAACCGAAATTTCCGGTCGTGCAGAATATACATTGCATTTTACATCCAACCTGTGATGAAACGCACAACGTTTTTCTTTTCCCATGGTCCATAAAAACAGATTCTACCGTCTCCCCGTCTTTCAGCCTTAACAGATATTTTATCGAAAGCCCATTATTATCGCGTTCTAAAGAAGAATTTAATATCTCCGGCAGGGTTGTATCCATTGAAGCGATAAGTTTTTTCCTGAAGGTTTTTGAAATATCGGTCATTTTATTAAAATCGTATATAGAGCCGCTATATATCCATTTCATGACCTGTCTGGCATTGAATTTTTTTCCACTACAGCGGGCGGAAAAGTTCTCCAATTCCTTAAGCGATAGATCAAATATAGACATTTTCATATCTTTTATTTCTATTTCCTTTATTCTTTATGTAAGAAATATGTATAAATAAATTATATAATAATTATTCGTAAAGAATTAAAGTGAAACCTACTAATGCCCTGATCCAGATTTAGAATTTTATATTCCGGATTAGGATGAAAATTTTTATTTGTTTAAACTTTATTATTTTATTATAATATTTTATCATTTTAACTTTCAAATAATATTTGCCAACTTGTTTAAAATGCTAAAATGTGATAAATTTTTATCATGGAAAACTTAAGTATAGCCGCCGGCAAGGAAATATACGACAGAAGCATCGAGATTATTAATTCTCTCCTTGTGAAAAACAAACATTTTCACGGTGGGTACTCCGATACCGAGAAAAATATAGTCAAAAGAGTGATCCATGCTTCAAGCGACATAAGTTATGCAGATACGGTTTTCTTTACCGGTAATTCGGCGTTTAATTCTATTTCGCTGCTTAAAAAAAAGCTTATTTCAAAAGAGGCTGTAAAAATAGTCTGCGATAGTAAAATGACGCAAGCAGGCATCAGCACAACCGTAAACAGGGATATTATCGTCAATTCGGCTACCTATATAGGCTTGGATGAAAAAGACCTGCATGACAGCTTGACACTCTGTGCTTCAAGATACGATTTTCCTGATAAATTAGATTATTGCAAACATAAAGACCATGCAAGACTTACAAGATCGGCATTATCAATCAGGGCAGCCATTATCGAAAATCTCCCCGATTTTATTGTTATAGGCAACGCCCCGACTGCTTTAACCGAAACAATCGGCATATGCAAATACTTACACAACCATATTAGTTATAAGCCTGCACTGGTTGTCGGAATGCCGGCAGGATTTGTCGGTGCGGATCTTGCAAAAAATAACCTCAAGAACGACCCATTTTTCTCTGCAATCGGAAATACCGGAAATTCTGGAGGCAGCCCAGCGGCGGCGGCTGTGATAAATGCCCTGTTCAGCGAAAGTTTTTTATAAAGTTCCATATTGCTCTTTATTTTATTCTTATTATCTTATGAATCTTATGATGAAGATATTTACCTTTAATAAAACATTGATCATATACGCGTTATGCGTTATGCTGCCCATATGTTTAATTTCTAACATGCTCCTTTTAAAAAAAGCGGCAGCCGATATTTATATGAAGGTGGGCAAAAACGGGACAGTTTATTTCACAAATGTTCCGGTGTCGAATGCTTATAAGGTTTTTATGATCACAAAGTCCCTTGTAAAAAAAGAACCAGGTCAATATAACTACAAATACAATAAAATTATTCATAAAGCAGCTAAAAAGTACGGCGTAAATCCCCGCTTGGTTGAAGCGGTAATAAGGGCGGAGTCCGGTTACAATACTGCTGCGGTTTCGGATAAAGGAGCTGAAGGACTAATGCAGCTTATGCCGCAGACACAAAAAACATTGGGTGTTACCAGTCCTTTTAACCCGGTACAAAATATATACGCCGGCACAGAATATTTAAGAAGCTTAATTTTGCGTTACAGTGGTAATTTGTCCCTTGCGCTTGCAGCGTATAACGCGGGAAAAAAAGCCGTGGCTAAATACGGAGGCGTGCCTCCTTATGTTCAGACGCAGAATTACGTCAAAGAAGTCATAGATTATTATAAGGGCTTTAATTCCTCAAGGTAGGAATTGTAAGATTTTAATCATATATAATATATTATATATATATGTTATATATCATAAATGTTCAAATTATAGCGGACGGACGTTAAAATATGCCCGGTAAAAACCCTGTTTACAATCTTCCAAATCAGCTTACTATTTTAAGGATATTGATCATACCTGTCATTTTTTTCTTGCTCTTTTTTAAAAAAGAAATATACGGAACATATGCAGCAGTATTTTTTGCGATTGCAATGTTGACTGATTTTATAGACGGTTATATAGCAAGAAAAAAAAAAATAGTCACAACCTTCGGTATTTTTCTCGATCCTATAGCGGACAAACTGCTTGTCGTAACCGTTCTTGTTATGCTTATACCACTCCACAGAATCCCTGTATGGATTGTGGTCATAATTATTGTCCGCGAAATATTCGTCATGGGACTTCGGGCAATTGCAAGCGAAAAAGGCGTAATTATTCCTGCCGGAAAAGAAGGAAAATGGAAAACAACATTTCAGATGCTCGGTATTTTTTTTCTACTCATATATTATACACATTTCAATATAAACTTTGGCAAAATCGGATTTATACTGATACTTTTAAGTATTCTGTTCTCTCTTATTTCTTCTTATAAATATATAAAAAAGGTTTCAAATGTAATATTTATACCTTGATTATATATAATTATATATAATAGAGATGTTATTTATGAACCGGCATAATACAACGACTTGTTTTTGTGAAGCTCGTCTTTTGCTTCGTCTATCAAAGAGTTCCATTTAATACCGTGCCTTTTTAGATCAAATTGGGCAATACCGTATACAAGGACAGGACTAACAAAGCCTTGGGATTTAATAGTTTCGCTTATTTCGCGCTTCATCTTTTCAAACTTATATTCTGCCATATAAGCGGGAAGATGTGGTAATAAAGCACAGAACTCATTAAAATCAAAGTAGAACATGTGGTCGAGTTTTCTAAATTTTTGCCGGAAAAATGCCCCTACATACTTTATCAACTGAAGCATTTTTTCTTCTCCGTAAGACTGCTTGAAAAAACTTAGATTTTCAATAGCAAAAAAGACCAAAGAAATGGGAATGTTATGTCTTTTCGCCCTGTCAATCTCTTTTTCCGTTATTTCCATAAACCGGCTTTTAACCAAAAAACCGGTTAAATCGTCATATACCTTGAAACTATTGTCATCATCCGCCGACTCGAGGACTTTTTTGACGTAAGTGGTCATATCATGAAAAATAAAAAGAGTGCCGTAATACATTCCAAAATGGTCATAAAGGATAATGCTCTCCACATGAAAAAAAAATTTTCGGGCTTCGCCGCTGCCGGATTCAATCTTTATTATCTTTTCTATCGAGATCCGGCTTTTATTGTTTACAAGCTCCAATGCCTTTGATTCTTCTTCGTTAAAAGACAAAAAAATCCCGTTATTTGACGATGATTCGTACTTTTTAGCAAGTTCATTCATATAAACCGGGTCGCCCTTTGCATTTTTTATGGCAACCGGTTTATCAAGTAATGAAAATGCCTTTAAAAAATCTACGCCTTTTAAAAAATCTACCGGGAGATCCCCGTCAAAAATATCCATTTTTCTTTATTTTTATTTGTATTATTTGTATTTACAAAATTTTGCGCCTTACAAAAAAAATAAATAAAAATTAAGATAGAAATATTATACCCTAATTATACGGAAAAGAAATAATTAATCTAATCTTGTAAATAAATTATTTTACTGCCAAACCATATTTTTAATAAAATGCTTTTCAAAAAGTTTGCTGCCCGAAAAGGGAAAGTTCTTGGAAATATCCATAATAACGGATATATCTTTCTTGCGCCCGCCTTTGGAACTAAGCAGGTATTTTCCACAGCCAAGCAGGACGCTGTCCATAATAAAGCCGATATTTTTCCCTTTGAACGGAAAAATATCAACGATATCTACATTTTCCGGTTTTATGTAGCTTCCGAACGACCCTGAGATATAAACATCGAAGTCGTCCTCGACAGAGAGCTTAAACTTCTCAAGAATTATTTCCGCGGCAGACTTAACGGCGGATTTTGCAAACTGGAACTGCCGGACATCATCCTGATAAAATCTTATATCGGTAATGCTGTCCCTGTAAACTACGATTTCATTTTGATTGCCGTCTTTTTCCGGAACCACTACAGAATAACTTTCAGTATCTATTAATTCCGGAGGCAATATCCGGCCATTTTTGTCTATAATTTTTTCACGTAAAAGCGAAGCGATAAGATCAATTATTCCGCTTCCGCATATTCCTTCGGGCGTTCTTGAACCGATAGTGTTTATACCAAAAACGCCGTTTTTTAAATCAATGGAATAGATGGCGGAATCTTTTGCCGTCATGCCGAAACGTATGTTGCCGCCTTCAAATGCGGGACCGGCTGGAGCAGAAGTGGTAAAGATCTTATCTTTATTGCCTATAACGATCTCTACATTGGTTCCAAAATCGGCAAAAAAAACAGGCTTACCGCTTTTATGAATATTAAGATAATATATAGATGAAACAACATCGCCGCCGACAAAACCAGACAAAACAGGAAAAATAAAAAGCCTTGCATTTTTTGCATCTAAAAAATGAAGTTCGTTAGATTTTTTAGGAAAGATTATATCGGAAGTAGGTTTATACGGAGGCTTTGACATGCATATAAGCGGATAGCCGCATAAAGCCATTTCCATAACGGTATTTCCGGCAATAGCTATCCAACCCACCTCACCTGGATTAATATTAAAATTGTTTTCAAAATGCTCGATTAACAAATTTAACGTTAAGATTGCCTTTTCCTGTAATTTTATCACAGATATATCGTCAAGACCGCTTTGTATCCTTTTTATAGAATCGGTTCCCAGATCCGGATATTGAAGGTTTAAAACACTTTTTTGTCCGATTACGGCATTTTTTACATTATCAATCAAAACAGATGCAACCGTCGTCGTTCCAAGATCAAATCCCAAAGAATATTTTAATGCCATATATTTATTATTATAATTCTTATATATATTATAGCCAAATAAAATATTTAATTAATTAGTTATTTATGATTATTTATATTTATATTATTATTTATATTATATATAACTATATATAATTATTTAATAATGCGGATAAAAGTGTTTTGTCCCTTTTTATTTGCGTTCGTAACCCTGCCAACCTGAGTCAAAAACTCTCCCTTTTCTTTAAAGGAGCGCTCAAGCCTGTCTGCTTTACTTTCCGGCACCGACAATAAAAGACCGCCAGACGTTTCTGCCCCGAACGCAGACCATAATAGGCTTTTATCGGTATTTTCCACAATGGAAATAAACCGTGAAAAATAGCTCCTGTTACGTTTTGTTCCTGCCGGACATATCCCTTTTTCAATAAGATCTACCATACCTTCTATCAACGGAAGCTTGCTTAAGCTAATCTCACATGACATTTGACTTGCGCTCATCATTTCATACGTATGTCCTATAAGCCCAAAACCAGTAATGTCCGTCACGGCATTCGGAGCTTTTAATGATACGGCTATTTCCGAAGCTATTTTATTTAGTTTTGCCATAGATTCGGAAGCCTCCTTTAATACAAATGGCGTAAGAAAATCGGAAGATATTGCACTTATCACGAACCCCGTGCCGAGCTTCTTTGTCAGATAAAGAATATCCCCCTGCCTTGCGCCTTGATTAGAATATACCTCATTAATACCGCATATACCCGTAACGCTTAAGCCGTATTTAAGCTCTTTATCGTCAACCGAATGTCCGCCGAGCAATGCCGTTCCTGATTCACTAATTTTGTCGAGTCCGCCTAAGAGTATCTCTTTAAAAACCTCCTTGTCTATATTATTAATCGGAAAACATGCGATATTTAGAGCTGTTATCGGTTTGCCGCCCATCGCATATACATCGGATAAAGCATTGGCAGCCGCTATCTGACCGAAGGTGTAGGGATCGTCTACGACGGGCGTAAAAAAATCAACCGTCTGAATAAGACATTTATCATCACTAATCTTGTAAATACCGGCATCATCTTTATAACCGAAGCCTACAAGAACATTTTCATTATGCGGCACCGGCAAATTATCAATAATCGAAGAAAGGTCCTCCGGACCCAATTTGCAGCCTCAGCCATGGGCGCTCGTTATCGAAGTAAGTTTGTATTTTTTTGATGTCATATTTGAAATATACTATATAAGGTCTTTAGTTTGAAAATTTTATACCGCCGCCTATAAAAATAGACCTTTTGTTATATTTGCTAAATATATCATCATATCCGGTATTTATAAATAAGTGTCTAAAAAATGTATAACTTATGCCCGCGTTAACATGAGCGCTGGCGCCACCGTTACCGGAACTGAAACCGAAAGCCCTTGCATAAAGCTTAAGATTTCTACTTGTACCGGGAACATAATAGTCAACCCCTATTCCGCCGGTTGAATACATAAGCCCGGCAAGAAGAGTAAAGTTATAGAAACTTCTGGCTATTTCTAAATTAAACTTTATGGCGTTAGAACTTGTATATTGCGTCGTATTGGTAGTAACGCTCGGCGGATAGAACTGTCCGGAAGGGGGATAATTAGTCGTATAAGTCGTTGTTTGCGTTTCCTTAAAAGAATTACCGTAATTCATAGGCGTGGAGGCAACCCCTATTTTAAGATAATAGCTGGGGGAGGGCTGAAGTTTTACATTCACCTCGGAAAGCGATCCGCTATAATACATAAGATATTCGGAACTCATATCCATTTTTATTTTAAGACTATTTATCCCGCCTACAATGGCATTAACTCCTTTTAAGGAGCCGTTTAAGTTCCTGTAAACCGAACTTTTGTTCACAAGCTTGCCGATAGTTCCCTTGCCTTCATTGATTTTTGAAGAAATTCCATATATCTGATTTAAAGTAAGCTGAAGTTTCTTTGAGTCTTTACTTATATTCTTAAGGCTTTCGTTAATGTTATGCCTGTTTTTGACCATAACGTTCTTTAAATTACCCGAAATAACTTTTATATTTGAGGTAATAGCTGGAAGCTCCTGCCTCAAGTTATCGGAAATATCCTTAAAGTTGCGGATAGTCCTTGCTAAAGCTGCATTGTTTCTAACGGTAAGGCTATTTAAAGTTTTGGAAAAACCGGCAAAATTAGTCATCATGATATTAAAATTTTTCTGATTTAAATACACAAGCCTGTTTAAATTCTCGGAAAGATGCGCAATACTGGCAATGGTTGCTTTTATGTTTTTTTGTCCGCTTTTCGTTCCGATAGTATTTCTTAAGGATTTAGCTACCTTTTCCAGATTGCTTGCGGTATTGGAAAACTTTCGGATAAGATGGGACATATCCTGGGGGGGGATACTTTTAATAACCTCGTTTTCTTTAATCAAATTATTACTATTATTGGTGTAATTATGAACCGGCGTTATAGAAATATAATTTCCGCCCAGAAGGCTCATAGATTGTATAGAGGCAACATACGAGGGATATACTTTATAACGTGAATTTATATTCATGTAAACCCTCGCCTCTCCGTTTTCTAATTTTATTTCACTTACCCTTCCTATTTTTATGCCGGCCATCGTAACAACAGTTCCCGTTCCTATACCGCTAGCCGATTTGAAATAAGTCGAGATCGTATATGTCGGAGGCTTAAATATCCCGATTTTGCCTATTTTAAAGGAAAAATACACGAGTATAATAATTACGATTACCGTAAAAATACCTACTTTGGTTTCTTTGCTAAATTTCATAGCGCATAATTATCAAATGGCTATAGGTCCGGTCATGCTGCCGGATACAAATTGTCTGATGATCGGATTTTCGGAATGCTTAAAGACTTCAACGTCGCCTATTTCTATTATAGCCCCGTCATAAAGCATTGCTATAGAATCGCCGATTTTATATGCTTCTGCAATGTTGTGGCTAATGACTATGCAGGTATGTTTAAATTTTCTCTGCGTTGAAATTATAAGATTATTTATAACATCCGACATTATAGGATCAAGACCCGTTGTGGGTTCATCAAATAGAACGATTTCTGGCTCAAGAATCAGAGCCCGCGCAACCGCAACCCTTTTCATCATTCCACCGGAAATTTCAGCGGGCATTTTATATTCACTATTGCGAAGACCCACCTCGTCCAATTTTAATAACACCCGTTTTTTAATTTCACTCTCCCTTAATTCTGCATGTTGTTTTAAAGGGAATACTGTCTTAAAATGTTGCCTTAAAGGGAAAGCAACATTTTCAAATATATTTAGGGAATCGAACAGGGCTCCGCCCTGAAATACCATCCCGAATTTTTTTCTTAACTCGTTAAGTTCTTTTCTATCTATGGCATTTAAATCAACTCCGTCAATAAGTACTCTTCCGGAATCTGGCTTAACAAGCCCCAGAATATGTTTGAGCATAATGGTTTTTCCGCAGCCGCTCCTTCCTATTACGACCGTAATCTTTTTATCGTCAAAATTTATATTAAGATTCTTTAAAACTTCAGCGCCGTCAAAAGATTTACAAATATTTTCTAAGACAACCATAAAGTAAGTTACTATACAGTTACTATACAATAAATAGTCACAATAGTTATATAGTTATATTATATATTGATATATTTTCGATTATATCCATTTGATATTATCATGTCAAAACAGAATGGAGGTAAGAATATAGTCGGCAAACAAAATATAAATAGAACTTAAAACAACTGCCTGGGTCGTTGAACGCCCTACGCCTTTTGAGCCACCGGAAGTAGTAAAACCTTTAAACGTGCTGATAGTAGAAAATATAATGCCAAAAATGGCGGCTTTTAGCAGTCCGTTATATATGTCACCTAATTTAATATATTGATAGATCCCGTTGATATAAGTTATTTTGTTCAGGCCCATAAAATATCCATAAACTATATACCCGCCGATAATACCGAATAGTGAGCATAATACCGTCATTATAGGAAGCATTATCACAGAAGCAAGCACCCTCGGCACCGTAAGAAAATAAAATGGATCAACCGCCATGACCTCTAAAGCATCAATCTGCTCCGTAACTTTCATCGCTCCAATTTCGGAAGCCATAGAAGAACCGCATCTTGCCGTGATCATAAGAGCGGTAAGAACTGGACCGAGTTCCCTTGTCATAGAAAGCGCGACAGCAGGACCAATCATAGAAGTAACGTCTAACATTTTTGTAAAGTAATAAGACTGCAAAGAAAGAACCATTCCCGTAAAAAGTCCGGTTAAACTAATAATATAAAAGGAATCTACACCGATAAATGCCATTTGATCAACGAGGTTTTTAAAATTAATGGAAAACCTGAAAATAGATAAAAATGATTCCCATAGATAGATTATTATTGCGCCCAGTTCGTTGATAATATAGATCACTTCAGAACCAATCATTCCAAAGTAATCTAATAGAGTTCCCATTAAAGTTTCCATTACGGCTTATTCCTCAAGTTCCACATGCCAATAAGCGTTATCTACAAGATTTAAAAACGGCATCCATTCTTTGTGCATTACATTGGCGAAAGAGATATGATAATATGGGGACCATTCTGGTTTTTTGGGTTTTCTGACAAGCTTCATACCAGCTTCTTCGGGAGTTCTGCCACCTTTAATCCTGTTGCACAGGATGCAGCTGCAAACGACATTTTCCCATGCAGATATGCCGCCTTTTGTCCGCGGAACAACATGATCTAAGTTAAGTTCGCTTTTTTTAAATTCTTTTCCGCAGTATTGACATCTGTTTTTATCTCTTAAAAATATATTTGCCCTTGAAAATTTAATGTATCTTTTAGGCAGTTTATCGTAATTCATAAGAATTATCACTCTCGGCGCTCTGATCAACCTGTCAACCAGCCCTATGGCATGATCGTTCCTGCTTACGGCAACATCCTGCCACGATTCAAATGTAAATGTCCTGTAATTTTCATCAACGGCTCTGGCAATACCCTGATAAAATAGGATCAGCGCTCTTTTAAGCGATGTTACGTGAACCGGCAAAAAAGACTTATTTAAAACCAAAACACTTGAAGACAGCATAAAAAACCGTTCTTATCACCTTAATTTAAAAATAATTTAATCATTAGGTTTGATCATTAATTAACTTTTTTTTGCACGCCGCGGCTACTAAGCAGTCAATAGATATAGATATATAGATTAGATATGTAATAATAGATATATAATATTTTCTGCAAGTGTCCGTTTATGACATCTTTGAAACGGATATAATATTATATATTATATCGTTTATATCGTCATCCAGAACAGTTCTCAAATCTATTAAAAACTCCTCATTCTTGATCCTGCCAATAAGCGGAATCTTTTGAATGCGAAACAGTTCGCTTAATTTATGGGCATTAAAATTCGAGTGTTTTATACTTAGACAGAAGGTATCAAGCTCATAATCCGGCATAGCGCCACCGCCTACAATACTATGATCCTGTATTATTTTAAAATTATACATATATTTTAACATTTCATCAAGTTTTTTAATTTTATTTAAAAGTCTTGATCCCTTTTTTTTTATTTCAGACAAGTCCTGCGAAAGTAAAAAAAGGGTGGGAATCGTTTTTAAGGCTTTATTTAGGTCAAGATACTCAAAAAGGACAGCCTCTAAAGCCGAAAGGGTCATTTTGTCTATTCTAAATGCCCTGCCCAGCGGGTTTTTCGAAACCGGTTCGATATATTCATTTTTGCCCGCAATAATGCCTGCCTGTGGACCGCCAAGAAGTTTATCCCCGCTGAAAGTTACAATATCCACTCCGGAAGCAACAACTTCCTGAGCGGTAGGTTCAAAAGGCAGTCCGAACTTTTCCAGATTGACAAAACTTCCGGAACCAAGATCTTCCATAACAGGAATACCATATTTTTTCCCTATCTCGACAATTTCAAGAGGGTTAACCTCCTGCACAAAACCGGTCATTCTGAAATTACTGCGGTGGACCTTTAACAAAAGGGCGGTATTGCCGTTTATATTTACCTCGTAATCGGCAGGCTTGGTTTTGTTTGTAGTTCCCACTTCTATTAGCTTGACCCCCGATGCCTTCATAATATCCGGTATCCTGAAAGATCCTCCTATTTCTATGAGCTCTCCCCTTGATACTATCACCTCTTTTTTTTCACCGGAGGCAAAGCTGTTCAGCGCTATAAACACGGCGGCAGCATTATTGTTCACAACAACGGCGCTTTCGCAAAACAGTATCTTTTTAAGCAGATATTCCACATGGGAGTGCCTCTTCCCTCTTTTTCCGGCCTCTAAATTAAATTCAAGATTAGAATAAGATGACGAGATTTTTTCGACATTTTTAATTGCAGATTTAGGCAGGATAGACCTGCCTAAGTTAGTATGAACTACAACGCCCGTTCCGTTTATAACCCTTTTAAGGCTATATGTAAGCCCGCCGGCAAAAAAACCCTCCAGAAGTTTTAAAAAATGGCCAGCCTCAAAAATATCGCCTTCGGGCATAGCGCCGGAAAGAATCATGCCCTTTACTTTTTCTTTTTCAGAAATTAATAATTCATTTAATTTTTCTTTGACTAAATCGTAAGAAAACTCCTTTACCAATTTGGCGACCGCTTTATCTTCAAGAATAACCTGCATTTTTGGAAATTTTCTTAAGATATCGTTAATATTTACATTTTCCATATACGTCCTAATTCAATACAATAAAAATAAAATAATAATGATAATAATGCGATTGTAATAAACATATCAAATATATCAGGCACCGATGCCCGTTAAAAACGAATTGAATACTTTACCCGTATAAAACGACAAAAAATCCTCCAGAAACGAAACACAGTTTTTAAGCATGCTGTCATTAACCGTTAATTTTTTGAGAATAGTGGGATCCGACCTGATCATAAGACCGGAAAGGTTAATAAAATTAACTGGAAGGCTTATCGCTTCAATAGTTCTTGCGCAATCCCCACATACTACTCCGCCGCGTTTCATGCTGAAAAGAAACGTCCTATCGTAATTCTTTTTTGAACACAGGGTGCAACTTGTAAAATTTGGAAATATGCCGCCGAATTTTAAAACATTCGAGATGAAATAAAGCTCATGTTTCAAGATCGCGCCCTCATGACTGAAAGGCGTGCTATTGTCCGGCTCAATAGAATTTAAACTTGAAAAAACTGCTCTGATTAGATTAAAAATACCATGGTTATTGTCCCGTTCCTGGCATAATACTTTTGTTATCTCGATAATTTTCGTTATAGATATGTATATATCTACATTTTTTCTAATATTTTTATAATCTTCGATAATGTCGGCTTCATAAAGAATATTTAACGATATTCCATTTTTTTCATAAAATTTGATATTGGTAAGCATAGCAGGTTCGAGCTTTCCTAAGAATCTTTTTCTGCTTTTCCTTGCATTATTGGCAAAACAGGTGATTCTGCCGTAATCTTCCGTAATATAATTTATGAGCAAATCTGCCTCATTCATTTTTTTCATCGAAACTATAAAAGCCTTTGTAGATAAGATCTTCATTTTATCCCGAATAAAATATAATAAATATTCCTATTATTATAATAAAAACGCCAAACCATCTTTTCAGTCCAATCTTTTCTTTTAAAAAAAACTTAGAAAGTAGAAGAACAAGAATATATCCGCTGGATAACATCGGATAAGCAATGGAAAGAGGGAGTTTCGATAATGCCATCAGATAAAATAGCGTTGCAAAGAAAAGTAAAATAAGGGCGGCAAAAATAAGCGGATTAAAAAAAACAAGGAATGACCTTAAGCCGATCTTTAAATGTTCTTTTTTAACTTTTCCGGAACCTATCTTTTGTATTAGCTGGCCAAACGAAGTAAAAATAACCGCAAAAAACATAAAAACATAAGAATTTGTGTAAGTCATACGAAAAACATCCTATCGAATATATTTTTTAAGCCTTAAAAGTTCGGTATAAGTGGGAAGAATAAAAACCTCGGCATTATCCTTTGAAGCAAGCTCTATTATTTTTCTAAGAGCTTTTTTAATTCCATAAACCACTGTGATATTATCGGAATTAATGCCGGCGGTCTTTAACCTTAGCGCCATATCGTAAGGACGGAGCCCAGTTATTACCACCCTGTTGAATTTTTTTACGAATTTTTCAAAATTAGTATCCCATATCCATGAAACATCCCTGCCGTCGGCATCCCTATCCGAAAATGCCAACAGGACATTGACCGGATTTTCTTTAAAAGCTATTTTGCCAAGGACGCCGTTGAAGCCGGCGGGATTTTTTACAAGGTCTATATTGATCTTTATCCCGTTTATAACTTTTTTGTACGATCTGCCGAACTTCGTAATATAATTTTCAAAAGCGAAAATTACCGTTTCGTTACTCAAGCCGTAATGCTTTAAAACGCAGAAAGCCGCCATATAATTAGAAATATTGTATTCCCCAGAAAGAGCCCGCTTAAAGCTAAAGGTTCGGGGTAAATCCTTAAGGTCAAAACAAATCTTTTCATCCCCGCAATGGAAAGCTAAAATATCGGGCGCGCTATTTTTATATCCGCATACCTTGCATGAATATTTTAAGGATACGCCCGCATAATTTTCCTCGCATGTTAATATATTTCCGCAATTCGGACAGCTTACTGCATCGTTTAACATATCCGAACGTCTTAACGAACCGTCGTTATCATTGTCATTATCGTTCCCTTTTTTTATATCTTTTTTAAAACCGTAATAAAGCCTCGGGTTTTTTAAGCCGTATCCGATGAAAGAGGCAAGGGGTTCATCTGCCGGCAAAATTAGAAAAGCTGCAGGAAGAATATCTTTTATAACCCTTTTTATGTTATGGACGGTTATATTGACTTCGCCGTATCTGTCAAGCTGATCCCTGAAAAAATTTGTAACTACGATGGTATCCGGTTTGATTTTTGCGGCTATGTAAGGAAAAACTTTTTCGTCGGATTCAAGCAGAACCAGCTCAGGTATAAATTTGCCGTTTAAAGAATAACAACCGATAACGGCGCCGAAAACGCCGTTAGGCATATTGGCGCCGTTTGCATTAAAACAGATTTTTTTGCCGGATATTCTAAATGCGGATCCGATAAGATTCGCGGTCGTAGTTTTTCCGTTAGTACCGGTTATTATAATTCTAGGTATATCGTATGACGAAACATCGCGGGCAAATTCATCAAATATATTTTTATCCATCTTTTTTAATATATGAGCCGGAAGGACATCGCCTTGCCTTCTAAATACAACATTCAGAAGTACCTTAGCCGATCTGAAAAACAGTATCTCAAGGTTATTCTTTAATTTTAAAAACATAATGTTTTTAAGAATTTAACAGATTATTTCAAGATCTCAAGCACTTACATCGTGATTAAAAATTGTGCAAAACGCTTAAAGTAATTATTTTCTTAGAGAACTAAATTTTAAAAGCTTGGGTTTGCGAAAAAATTATACAGCTACTGTCGAATTATCCGTTAGTTTTAATAAATTGTTTAATTTTTTCAACAGCTTCCATTGCGTCTTTTGCATAAATATCAGCATTTATTGAGTTTGCATAATCTTCGCTTACAACCGCCCCTCCGACCATAGTAAAAACCTTTACTCCGTTTTTTTTTAATTCAAATATCACCCGCTCCATTTCTCCTACCGTCGTCGTCATAAGAGCAGATAACCCCACAAAAGCAACCCCATTTTTAATTGCCTCTTCCACAATCTTTTCGGTCTTTACGTTTCTTCCAAGATCTATAACCTCGAAACCATTATTCTCAAGTAGTGTAGTAACTATATTTTTTCCTATATCGTGAACGTCCCCTTCGACCGTTGCCATTAAAACCTTAGCAGCGCTTGAAGAAACACCTTTAGGAAGTTCTTTTTTAATCCTTGCAAATGCTATCTTCATTACCTCTGAGCTTTCGATTACCTGCGGTAAAAAATAGATATTTTTATCGAAAAGCCTGCCCACTTCTTCTAATGCCGGCATTAAATATTTATTGCCGATCTCTAAAGGCGTGGTGCCCGCGGATAAAAGACTCTCAACATAATTTATTATATGCTCTTTTTCTCCGTTAAGCACGGCATTGTATAAGAGATCGCCCGCATTGCCCGCTCCACGTTCTTTAGCCCCACCGCCTTTACCATAACCGTCATTCAAAACAGCCTTGCCCAGACTTTGCCCTGCGCGGGCTGAAGGGTTAGCGTTATACTCTTCGGTTTTGCCGGAAAACCGGCTGATATAAGCCTTTGCAAGAAAATCCTTGTTAAGAAGGACCTTTGCCGCATAAAAGCTTCCCATAAGTATGTCGTCTTCCGGATTTACTATTGCCGCGCTCAACCCTTCAAAAAGGCATATCGATAAAAAAGATGAATTTAAATAAGTTCTTCCGGGTAGTCCGAACGAAATATTACTCAAACCTAAAACGGTAGGCAGGTTCAGCATTTTTACATTCTTGCCGATAGCGGTTATGGTAATTAACGCTTTATCTTGTTTGGCGCTTACAGGAAGAGTCAAAAAATCGGCCATAATATCATACGGCTTAATGCCAAATTCCGTAAGCCTGTTATAAACACCGTAAGCTATTTTAAGCCTCTCGTCCGGGTCGTCCGGTATGCCGTCATCGTTAAGAGCAAGGATCAGAACCCCGGCGCCGTATTTTTTTACCAGCGGCATAATCCTGTTTATTTTTTTTTCTTCGCCGCTTATGGAATTTACTAATGCCTTTCCTGGATAGTTCATTAAAGCCTCTTCGATAACATCCGGATTTGAAGAGTCTATAACAAGAGGTGAGGAGACGACGGTGGTAACCGCAAGAACCGCTTTTTTCATTGACGCTACTTCGTCCGTTCCCGGAACCCCAACATTGACATCAAGTAGCGATGCGCCGTCTTTAACCTGTCTGATCGCTATTTTACGTATATAATTAGTTTTTCCAGCCTTTATTTCTTCCATGAATTCTTTTTTACCGCTCGGATTGATCCTTTCGCCAATCACCACTGGCGGATGATGTTTGCCGCATGCGACAAAACTTGTTCTTGAAGTCAAAAAAAGTCCCTCTTCTTTTTTGATGCCCTTTTCGGGCAAGCCCGAGAGATTAATTTTTCCAACCTCTTTAGATAATGCTTCAATAACTTTATCGTCGCTTCCGCAGCAGGCTGAAATAACCCTTGTGCCTATAAGGGCAAGCTCGCGAACAAGCACAGTAAAATCTTCAGGTTTTGCCGGAAAAACGGTCCTGCCATTCACCAAAGAAGGAATTCCGGCATTCGGCTTTGAAATAAGCGGCACATCTGTAACGGAAGCCATCTTTTTTAAGATCTCGTAAATACCGTCCGGTCCAAGTGAACAATTAGCGCCTATTACATCTGCTCCTAAGCTGTCTGCGACTATCGCAAAAACCTCCGGCGTCGTTCCAAGGATAGTCCTGTAACTCTTATCAAACGTCATCATAGCTATAACGGGTTTATCGCACAATTCCTTTACGGCTATTATGGCGCTTCTTGCCTCCTGAAGATCAATCATGGTTTCAAGCTGGAACAGGTCCGCCCCCGCATCTAAACCGGCTTTTATCTGCTCTTTATATACAGCCATGCTTTCTTTGAATTGAAGATCTCCCACAGGATGTATAAATTTTCCGGTTGGAGCAAGAGACACAGCTACGAGGCATTTTCCACCTGAGGCTTCTTTAGCGGCAACTACAGCATTAAAATTAACCTCGTATGCTTTATCTGCAAGACCATATTCGGCAAGCTTAATGCGGTTTCCTCCAAACGTATTGGCAACTAAGATCTCACAGCCCGCCGCAACATAGCTTTTATGGATTTCTATTATATGCTTTACTTTTTCGGTAATATTAAAACTTTCAGGGAGCATCCCCTTAGGAAGAAGGCATTTAAGCTGTAAAACAGTTCCCAAAGGACCATCGGAAAGTATTAATCTTGTTTTTAATTCCTGTTTGAAATCTTTTATCATAATATTAATATCATAAAATCATAAAAAAATCCCTTATAACTTTAACATTGCGAATCTTTTTCCCGAGAAAATTTTCTCCAAGTATTTTAAATTTTTCGGGAGCATCGCTAACAAAAAAATGTTCGGCGGCTTTTACGCCGCTTTTATTCAACATGTTATTTTTAGTTAAAAACCTCTTGAGTTCTAAAGCAACTTCTTTACCGGAATCTATTATTACAGCCGTTTTTCCAATCTCTTTCACGATCAGTTTTTTTATGATAGGATAATGCGTGCAACCGAGGATAAGGCAGGATGGTTTTTTTTCTATGACCGGCTTTAAGTAGCGCCTTACGACTTCTGCCGTTACATCTGAATATACCCAGCCTTCTTCTACAAGAGGAACTAAAAGAGGGCACGCCTGTTCGATTATCTCGATATGTTCGCCCGTTTTGTTCAAATTGTTGATAGCTAAAGAATAAGCCCTGCTTTGAATAGTCGCCGCAGTACCTATTACGGCAACAGGCCCGCCGTTCGATTTTTTATAAGCAGACATTGCTCCGGGACCGATAACTCCAAAAACAGGAAGCTCAAACTCTTTTCTTAATGTTCTTAGAGCCATACTCGATGCCGTATTGCAAGCTACTACAATCATCTTTACCTTGCTACCGACCAAAAATCTTGTTATCTCTTTAGAGTATCTTATTATCGTTTCTTTTGACTTATTGCCGTACGGCACCCGGGCAGTATCGCCAAAATAGATCAAGTTCTCACCGGGCAGGATTTTTCTTATTTCTTTAAAAACGGTCAAGCCGCCGATTCCCGAATCAAATATGCCAATAGGTTTTTTAGCGCTGTTCATCTCAAAAAAGTGAGTTACCTCCATAAAGACAGAAAGTTTTTATGGTATTTTTATGTCAGATATATCTTAATAAATCCTAATACTTATATTAAAGAAAAAAAAACTTTTTATCAAACAAAAAAACGTGTAATATACATATAATATACATATAAGATAAATTATAAGATAAATAAAGATAAATAAAATAATATTAAAAGGAAAAAATGACAGATAAATATTCTGCAAAAAGATTCGACATAAAAAATGAAGACAGCATAGATATAGATGTTTTAGAGACAATGCCGTTCAATTATCCGCACAGGCAAACAAAGGTGACAATAAAGACAAAGGAGTTCACGTCGGTCTGCCCATGGACTGGCCTGCCGGACACGGCAGAACTTTTAATTACTTATGTTCCAAATAACACCGTCGTAGAAATGAAGTCTCTTAAATACTATCTTTTATCCTTCAGAAATGTAGGAATACTTCAGGAACACGCCGTTAACAGGATACTCGATGATCTTTGCAAACTGCTTAATCCTAAAAGCATGGAGATCGAAGCAAGGTTCGAATCCAGAGGCGGACTCGATACGATAATCACGGCCGAATATTCAAAACCAGAATAACGAAATGAATAACGGAATAATAAAAAATATCTATACAACCGTTGCTGTTGTCCAATGCCGAAGGCCTTTTATATCTTTTCTTGCATTGATCTCAAAAGTGTTGTCTATGTTAATGCCTTTTTTCGCGGCTATATCGCCGAGAGAAATCATATATCTGTTTTTCACGGCCGTATTTATTAAATAATCGCAGAATGTAAAGTTTTTAGGAAGCAGGCTGCCGTGAAGATATGTTCCAAAGAAATTGCCAGTTTTTGCCCCTTCCGTTTTGTCCTCCCCGTTATTGCCGTAGCCGCATAAAACCTTCATAAAACACTTCTGACCTTTTTCAAGATATGTTCTTCCTCCATGGTTTTCAAAACCGACGATTACCGAACCTGTATCTTCGAAAATTGTAGCTATATTACCTGTAAGTCTCGGCGTCTTTGCCTCGGTATAGCCTTTAAATATAGAAATACCCTCGATCGTTCTACTATCTGCAGTTTTATAATAATCACACAAAAGTTGGAAACCGCCACAAATAGACAGCATTATCCTGTCTTTTTCCAGCGCTTCTTTCAGCAATCTTTTTTTGATATCCATAAAATCTTTATAAATAAGCATCTGTTCTGCATCCTGTCCCCCGCCGATAAATATTATGTCAACAATTTCTGGATCAAATCCCTCTCCTATGGAACAGTTCCGAATATTCACATCTATTTCATATAAACCAGCCCTGTATTTAAAATAAAGAACATTACCCCTGTCCCCGTAAATATTCATTACTTCGGGATACAGATCAATCGCGCTCAGTTTAAAAGTAAAAGGCATAATGTGAACATCCGGTAATTATAATTCATAATTAAGGATACATTAAGGATACCAAATCCCAATTTTAGGATACATTAAAATAGTGATAATAAAATTTTATTATGATATTATATTATATCATACTGTATAATCTTTCGTATTGCCGGAAGTGTTGCCGGATTAAAAGATCAAAAAAGCATGCCTTTAACGGATTTAATATCAAATGAGATCTTACTCTTAAAAAAGAACGGCTTTTACAGAACTATCCCCGAAATAGACCATACCCGTAAAAACTTCATTACCATATCGGGGCATAAACTTATCAATCTTTCTACCAATGACTACCTCGGACTGTCTTTTAACAAAACAGTGATAAAAGCCGCTAAAGACGCAATTTCTGCCTATTCCGCTTCAAGTTCCTCCTCACCGCTCATTTGCGGACATACAAAACTCCATGCGGATCTTGAAAAAAATCTATGCGAATTTAAAGGCAGTTACGAAAAATGCATCCTGTACCCTTCAGGCTATCAGGCAAATGCAGGTATTATAACGGCCGTTGCAAATATATCGCCATTAAAAACCTTTATATTTTTCGACGAATTTTCCCACGCATCCATAATTGACGGCGTCCGGGCTTCAAATGTTAAATTCACACGGTTTAAACACAATAATGCGGCGCGGCTTAAGAATTTGCTGGAAAAATATAGTTCTTTTGAAAATAAAATAATCATCACCGAGGGTGTTTTCAGTATGGACGGGGATATCGCTGATCTGGCGAATATAGCCGCAATATCAAAAGACCACGGCGCAATCATGATCGTTGATGACGCACATGCAACCGGAACAATAGGCATTCACGGCGGGGGCAGTCCGGAATTTCACCATATTAAACCCGATATACTAGTAGGAACTTTGGGAAAGGCGCTTGCTTCGAGCGGCGCTTTTGCACTTGCAAATTCTTTGATCATAGATTTTTTGATAAATAAAAGCAGACAGTTTATTTTCTCGACCACCATGCCGCCGTCTTCAGCTGCCGCAGCCTTGGCATCATTAAGAATTATTGAAAAGGGTCCTGCGGTAGTGGCTAAGTTACAGGAAAAATCCAAGTTTGCAAGAAACTATCTGAAAAATTCGGGATTGAACACCTTAACTTCTTCCACCCATATTATTCCAATATTGGTAGGCAATGAAATAAAGGCTCTGGACTTTGAAAAAAAACTTTTAAAAAACGGAGTGTTTCTTAAAGCAATAAGATATCCTGCCGTCCCAAAAAATGAAGCAAGATTAAGGATAAGCATAACGGCTGAACTGCCATACCCGCTGCTCGAAAGGGCTTTAGAAAAGATCGTGGCAGTCTGTAAGGGATAAACTGACAGCTTTTCTTATGATATTGATATTTATGATATTATGATAATAGATAAAAAAACAATAGATAAAAATAGAGTAAAAGCGAATTTTTCGAGCGCTAAAAGATATGATGAATTCGCATCGTATCACAATATTACCCTTAAAATGATCGCTTCTGAAATTGATCTGTATTTAAAATCCGTATCGGGCTTACCGTGTTTAAAAAATAATCCGGTTAATATTTTAGATGCAGGATGTGGAACAGGCAGCAGCCTTTTTTATTTAAAAAATAGCGTTGATAAAAATATAAACTATTTTGGGATTGATATCGCAAAAGGCTTGCTGCATCAGTCGAAATTGAAGCTTTCTTCGGAAACTTTAGCATTTTTACCTTCCGGTTATCCGGCAGCATACCGCTCAGGAATAAAAATTACCGCCGGTAATGTATCCGCCGGAACCTATTTAATTTGCGCCGATTGCGAAAACCTTCCCTTTAAGGAAAAAAAATTTGAAATTATATTTTCAAATATGGCTATTCATTGGTTAAACGATATTCCATCATTTTTTACCGCCGTTAAAAATACGCTGAAAGACAATGGATTATTCATATCTTCTTTTTTAGCGGAAGGAACTTTAAACGAGTTAAACGATTGTTACGAAAGGGTTATGGCAGGAGCAGGAAAAACTGGAAGCATAAAACTTCATAGTTTTCCGAAGGAAGAATACATAAGAGATATCTTGATTAAAAACGGCTTCGACGTGGAAAGACCCCTGTTTATAAAATATTTGGAATATTCGGATTCTCTCTTTTCAATCTTAAAAAAAATTAATATGCTCGGAGCAAGAAATTCTTTAGCCGGTTCCGAAAAAAGCGAATCGTCCGAAAGGTATAAACTTCTTAAGCATGTCCTAAGGGAATACGACTGTTTATATAAAACACCGGACAATAAAGTATTTGCAACATATAACATTGCTTATGTATCGGCAAGAAAAAAATAGCGCGGAAGTAAGAGGATTTTTTCGTCGCATAAAGGCACATAAAACTATAATACCCTAAATGTTTTTCCATTCAGGGTATTATATAGGTATTGACGATAATTGGATAATTATTGTCAGGTGATTATCGTCTGGACTTAATTATTATTCGTTACCTTGTATTCGTTACCTTGATGTTATCTAGAAACTGGGACAAAGTGATCCCTTCTGTTAATTGCATAACAAATTCTTGTATGGGCAGAGCATAGAGGTCTTTCTTTTCCATAGCTGATAGTTTTAAGCCTCATCCCACTAATACCTAAATCTTTGAGATATGCCTTGGCGGCGTTAGCTCTTCTCCAACCGAGAGCCATGTTGTAAGCCTCGGAACCTCTTCTATCGCAGTTACCTTGAATTTGAATAACGACATGCCTGCGATATCTTAAGTAGATTGCATCTTTCTTAAGAATCATCTTATCAAGCGGCGTAAGAATGGATTTATCAAATGCAAAATGGATATTATTGGCATTTGATTGAATGCTGTAAGACGCAAGCCATGGATACTTTTTTAAATAAGCAGAAATTCTTTTCGATACAGGTTTTTGAACGACTACTTTCGGTTTTGGAGCCGGAGGTAATGCGCTTGACGAAACTTTTGCAACTTTCGGGGCACATCCGGAAAGAATGGCAGAAATACCGACCGTTAGTGCCAACATTGACAACCCAATTTTTGTTTTTTTGTTCATTGGTCTTACTCCTCATTAAGATTAAAATTAATTAACTTCAAAAATTTACTGCCTACATTAATAAAAATTACATAAACATAATACTTTTTTTCATTCCTTATTTGAAGAAGAGGGGCTTCCCACCGACAATTTTAAACATTATTTGTATTACCTAATTATATATATCATTATTTTAGAAAAAATCAATAACTTTTTTACAGATTATATTGAAAAAAAAAATTTATTGTGATAAATTAATATAAAGAAAGCGGTATATAAGTGAAATGCAGTTTGCTTTCCAAAAATCAAAAAGGGGGTGGTTAATTAATGAAAAACAGGTACGAAGCACCATTATTTCGGGAAATTCCGGCAGAAGAATTCAACATCGTACTGATGGAAAGTTACGGCATAAAGGATTCCTGCTATTCCTGAAAATCATGCAAATGAGACGCGCAGGTTGCGCGTAAAAAAAATAAGCGCCTCTGGTATTTTGTCAATTTAAATAGCGGCGGCAGAAGGCGCTTATATTTACCTTAAAGGCGCAAAAAACCCGCTTTAAATATTCAAATACTGGATAATTTCTATTGTTATCCCGTTTGGATCCGTTAAAAAAGCTAATTTCATACTTTTATCAAGAGAATAAAAAGGCTCCCTTTTAAAAACAACCCCGTTTTTTTTCATTCTGCTGAAATCCCTGTTAATATCGTCGGTTAAAAATGCAAAGTGGGCAAAGGCAGAGTCTAAATTCTGCGACTTTTTGCATGATCTTTCATCGTATATCAACTCAAGCTCAAAGCCTGTATCGTTATCTTTTAAAAAAACAAGCGTTGTTTCATGGGCTTTTATATACCTTTTTTCCTTAACGGAAAGACCTAATATTTTCGTCCAAAAATTAACGGAGGCGTTCAGATCGTTTGTTTTTACGGCTGCATGTTCAAGTTTCATTTTTCGGCAAAACTGCGAACTTTCACGGCATCTTAATAAAATATTATAAAGATACAATCAAATAATCAAACAGGCGAGGCTTAGAGATCCAGAAATAATTAATCAAAAATAAACGGCGTTTGCGGATCGTCTTCGTATCTTATTTCATCTACATGCTCTTTTTTCTTATATCCGGCATAGAGAAAATTTGCGGCATTGATCATTATGCCATTAGAGACTCCTATATTTTTATAGGCGTGCACGACTCCCGGCGGCACAAGAAGAGAAGACGGCCTGTCCTGCCCAAAGAAAAAAACCATTTTATTAAGATATGTCCGGGAATCTTTTCTATTATCCCATAAAATTATTTTAAAATTGGATGGACCTAAAAAACAAAAATAGTCCGTCTGGCTCGCATGTTCATGAGGACCTCTTTGAATGCCGGGCTTTGTCTGGGAAACATAAGCCATTTTGGGAAAAACCTGTTCTTCAAGCTCGTCAGTCCTATAAAGTTCGGCAAGCCAGCCCCTTTCATCAACATATTTAGTGATATTAGCAAAAACTACGCCGGAAATTTCCCCTGTCTTAAAACCAGTATGATTCATCTTTAGCGCCAAAAACTACTTTTTTTCTTTTTTTGGGGTATTATTATATTATTATAATTCTATTATTATATATTATATAAATTTTCATTTGATATGCAAGCGATTAATAAAATTGGCAAAATAAACCGGTTTCCCCCGTTTTTTTTTCTTATACATTTTATATATATATCCCTGCTTTTGTCCGCGATTTTTGCGAACAAGGCCTATCCTTTCCCGGTTACCACTAAATCCACTAAAATTACACAACGGTTTAATAATCATTTCCATGAAAAAATTATATTAAATGCCGTAATTAACCCGTTTCTAAAGCTTATAAAAGGAAATGAAACCATTGAGCTTACATTTACCGTGAATAAAAATAAACTAACGGAAACGCGCAGAAAATTTAGAACAAAATCTCAAAGAAGCGGGCGCCGCCGTTCAGCCCCTATTTATTTAAAATTAAAAGACCATATTTATTTAATGTTATATCCAAATAAATTTTCGGAAGAACCTCTTATGATGAGGGATTATAATTTCCATCAAGTTTATCCGTATAATTTCAACAGAGGTTTTATAAAAATAAAAAAACTATCCATCTCCATTGGTATAATTCCGCTCAAACACGGCAAACAGGCAAAGTTTGACGGTCCCGGCAAGATAAACAGGTTAAAACTAACATATTTTATTCATGTCAGTTTTACAACTTTAGTTCCTGCTGCATTCGGCAATTTTGGCGGCTTTAAAAAAGAGATGGTTTTAAACGCCCCGTTTTATCCGTATGCAGCGATAAACAAAAACGCAAACCCGCCGGTTAATACCTTATTCAATATCAATATCAGGATAAAAAACGGCTATGAAGGTATTTTTAACGGCAAGATTTATAAACACAGGATTGTCTCCGAAAAATCTACAAATTTCCTGTCTTTAGTTTTAGCGCCGTCTTTTATTAAGCAAAAAACCGTGTATAAAAACATATCAATAAATTTTTACGATCCGTCTTCATCTCCAGCATCTCCAGTAATTTTTTCAAATTCCGTAAAATCTTACCGCAATGAAAAATTGGACGGCATAGCGGTTTTACTGAGCAAATATTACAAAATGAGGCTTAAACATATAACTTTCGTGTATGTTCATTTACGAAGAAGCTTGTGGCTCAAACCGCCTTTATTTACAGATACGCTTTTAATCGCCAAGAGGTTCGGCAATGTTTTTCCGTATTTCTACATCTATCAGAAATTCAATGTCTTAAGGGGATTGATATACCTTAATATTTCCGATAATAAAAAAATAAAAAATGATCCATCTTTTTATTGCAATCCTTTATACTCTCAAAAAATAAGAAGATCGTCTTATAGCGAATTTAAGACCTTTTTAGCTAAATATTCAAAAAAAAATCCCAACGTTAAAGCGATTATAAAAAAATTTAATTTTATAAAGGGGGTAAACACTGTCGAACATTATCCGAAATTCCCTTTATATTATGTATATTTTACTCGTTATAAAAGGCTTCACAGGCTGAAAAATAGCGTATATTATTACAACAACAGCCTAAGCGAACATGAATATGAAAAGATCGAAAGAAAATTTATAAAATTAAAAAAGACAAAGAACAGCTGGAATATTTTTTTGAGCAGTATCGGAGGGAATTTCAGCCCCAACAGCGGCAGGATAAGCTGGTATTTGAATTTAATCATGACCAAAAAATACAGCTACAGAAATAGTTTCATGTTAAGTTTATTTCAAAATTATTATAATAGGGGTGTGAGTTTCGGTTTTGCCCATACGATAGGCCGGTTTTTCCCGATTTTACAAAAATACAAGCAAACGGTTTATGGCGATATAAGCATTATTGAAACAAAACCTGCAGCGCCGGGAAATTCCTTTTTATACTCCAGTGCCCAAAGATTAGCGGAATTAACAGCGGGCTACCGTTTTAATTCGCAAGATTACAATATCAACCCCTTATACGGCTCTTCTTTTAACATAAATTTTAATATCGCTAATTCCAATTTTTTTTCACCGTTTTCATTTACACAAACTCTTATAGAATATACAAAAAATATTCCCATAAATGCGAACAATATAATTGCATTAAGAGGGCTCGGCGTTTTATCGTCTAATACGGTTCCCACGGGACTCGATTACGATCTCGGCGGTATAAACGGCATTATGGGGATTCCCGCAAACATTCCGTTTGTAGCTAACGACACATTAATAGGCGAGGTTGATTATAGACGAAATATTATAAGAGGGCTAAATATAGATCTTTTTGATAATTTAATGGATATTACCGCCGTAACCGGAGACATAATTGGCGGGGCGGGTAAAATTGGAAATACGGTCTCATCCCTCATAAATAAAGGACCGCTTTATAGTTTTGCAGGGGTGGGGCTTCACTTCAAAATGTATTTCTTCGGGATTTACCCCGAAATGATAAGCGTATATGCGGCTAAAGCATTTGGTAGTGGGGTAAGCAGCGAATACGGACCAAGATTTTATATAGGTTTAAATCAAATTTTCTAAGCTTCTATCTTAAATAATTTAACTTTTTAATTTTCAAATTAATTGCAAACATTCGACTGATTTTTTAAGCTGCTTTCATAAGGTTTGTCAGGGCTTTGCCATGTGATAGTTATGGATTACCGGTTTTTTTACCGCCTGTCTTTTCCGGTCTTACGATGAACCATGTTGCAATAAGTAAAATCGTAAAGCTGAAGTAGATCAGGTTAAACAGCCATACCGGAAAGTTATAAAAAAGAACTTTGTCAACAAATCCGGCTATAAAAGGCATACTTCCGTGTTTTATCCTTGCAAGGGTTAAAAGCCTGTATTCTGCCCATGTTAGCGGACATTCGATATTGAAAACAGCTTCAAAACCGACAAATCCCATCATTGCAAGATGAATAAGCCTGAATACATAATTCCTGACCCATTTCCATTTAGCAAAATAACCCGCCCAGATAAGAATAAACCCGATTATTATAAAAAGGGTATATGCGGTATGAAAGACTGACACGATAGAAGCAAAGTCGGCATATATAATGTTATCGCTCATATTTATCCTTATTTTTATTATAACATAAAAAACGTCATTGATAACCGGCCAAAAATCACCAAGAAAACTTTAGCCTCATTCACGCCTAAGAGGTGGGGAATGTATAGTTTTAAACTGTTTTAGCTGCTCATAATACAGATAATCCTTGATTTTAAAACTATTAAATAATAAAATATTAATATAAATAAGCGATTATAAATATAATTATATGGAAGATAAAGACTACTATAAAATCCTTGGCGTAGATAAAAAAGCAGCCCCGGAAGAAATTAAAAAAGCATACAGAAAATTAGCAAGAAAGTATCATCCCGATGTTAACCCCAATAATAAAGCCGCCGAAACAAAATTTAAAGAACTTCAGGAGGCATATGACGTGCTTAAAGATGAGAAAAAACGCAGGGAATATGATGAACTGGGAAGTAATTACTTTAATTTTAAGAAAGGCTGGCAGCCGCAAGGTCAGGAACAGGATTATTATTACGGCACAAGCGGAGCCTCTGGGTTTAATTACACCGGAGGCGGGTTTAACTTTGAAGACATATTTTCCGATCTCTTCAGCAGGTCTTCAAGGCAAAAAGGCCCCCAAAAAGGCGCAGACTTAAGCTCTATTTTAAACATTTCAGTAATACAGAGCGTCAAGGGCACTACTACAATCATAGACATAAACGGTGAAAAAATAAAAGTTAAGATACCTGCCGGTATAACAAATGGCGGAAAGATCAGGATTGCCGAAAAAGGAGCTCCCGGAATAAATAATGGACCAAGGGGAGATCTTTATATTGAAATAGCGATAGTAAACGATGTCGTTTATGAAAGAAAAGGCAACGATATTTACGTCAATAAAAAAATTAAATTAACTGAAGCCATTCTCGGTTCAAAGGTCGAGGTTCCGACAATAGACGGCAGTATTATGCTTACAATACCTGCCGGCACTCAAAATGGAACTAAATTTCGCATCCCTAAAAAGGGGGCAGTGGATATTGTCACAAAAATAGCAGGTGATGAAATAGTCGTAATTCAGGTCGAAATCCCATCCAAACTTTCTGAAAATGCAAAAAAATATTTTGTTTCGCTGGCAAAAGAGGGTTATTGATCTTTAAAATAATTATGCCATAGTAATTATGTCATATTAATAATATATTTAATAATATATTACAATGGGTTTATGAAAAGACATGGTTCTAATAAATTAGCACATAAACTTAGGATATTCATCAAAGCAGATAAAGACATACCCGACGATCTTCTTTTATCTGTTTTTGAAACAGAAGGATCATCTTTGATGGAACTTTTTTCCATTGCCTTAGAATTAAAAGAAAAATGGACCGGAAAAAGGATAAATTTCTGTTCAATAGTCAGCGCAAAAACCGGTATATGCGCTGAAGACTGCGCTTTTTGCGGCCAATCTTCAAGAGTCCTTAAAAAAAATAAGAAAATCAACGATCTTTGTTCTTCGGACGAACTTGTAAAAGCCGCAGAAATTGCAAAAAAGAACGGCGCAAACGAATTTTCTATTGTAACAAGCGGAACTTCCGTAACAGGTAAAAAAGAACTCGAAACTATTGCAAAAGCACTTAAAAGAATCAGGGACGAGGTTAATATCCGCCCCTGTGCGTCTTTAGGGATTATGAAATTTAAAGAGTTATCTTTTTTAAAAGAAAACGGCCTTGAAATATTTCACCATAACATTGAAACAAGCAGGGATTTCTTCCCTCAAATATGCTCTACCCATTCGTATGATGACAATATCCGGACGGTGCTCGAAGCCAAAAGAGCTGAACTTAGCGTATGCTGCGGAGTTATAATAGGAATGGGCGAATCGCGGTTAGACCGGATTAAAATGGCTAAACAGATTAGAGACCTTGATGTAAACAACATTCCCGTAAACTTTTTAAATCCGATACCAGGCACCCCTTTAGAAAATAAAAAAGAGCTTACCCCTATGGAGTGCCTTAAAACACTTGCTATTTTTCGTTTTATAAATCCGGCAAAGAACATACTTGCCCAAGGCGGCAGAGAACGGAATCTCCGCCAGCTTCAGCCGTTAACTTTAATAGCGGGGGCAAACGGGCTGCTACTTGGAAATTATCTTATAACTTCGGGAAGAGATCCGATGCTCGACATTGAACTTATTAAAGACATGGAGCTGGAGGCTTCATAGTTAATTTTCATAGTTAATTTTTTTAATTTTTCGATGAATGAAAAAGTACTCTGTATTGATTATGGACTACGAAGAATAGGGCTGGCTATCAGCGATGATACCGCTACCATAGCCTTTCCTTACAAATACCTGCCTAATACCGGTATGCAAAGCATTTTTGAAGAGCTAAACGCTATAATATCTAAAGAAAATATAGGCGTCATTATTATTGGAATGCCGATCGGCTTACGGGGACAGCCAACCGCGCTTTCTATCAAAGTAAACGAATTTACCTCCGAACTTAATTCGGCAATTAAAAACGGCGCCGTAAAAGATACTGTGGTAATTACTTTCGATGAAAGATTTTCAACCTCTCAGGCACAAAAAAGCCTCATAAAAAATAATATTAAAAGAAAAAAAAGGAAAGAGATCATAGACTCAGTCGCAGCTTCGCTTATACTGCAATCCTATCTGAACAGCAAAAATTAATTCTATGTGTTATTTTAATTATCAGCTCCCAAAAAATGTCAAAAAGATCATCTCTGCGCTAAAATATCTTATACCGCTGCTAATTATAATATATTTAGCCGCTTATGCATTTCTTCCCCAATCCTTTAAATATAATAAAAAACATATATTATTTAAAATAAAAAAAGGCGATTCATTAGAAACAATCGCCTATAAGCTATACAAAAAAAAGGCAATCGGCAATTTTTATCTTTTTTATTTTATAGGTTTTATAAGCGGCTACTCCAGATATATAGAAGCAGGAGATTACTATCTTTCCCCGTCGGAATCCCCCGCCGCCTTATATTACAAATTTGTAAACGGCAATATTGCAACCGCCAGAGTTACAATTCCGCCCGGCACAAATATCTTTCAGATGGCAAAAATATTAAACAAAAACCATATAGTAAAAGAAAAAGCATTTATAAAAACATGCTTCAACAAGGATTTTCTTTTAAGCATTGGAGTAAACAAAAAAAGTATCGAAGGTTTTTTATATCCAAATACATATATATTTAAGATAGATTCCCGCCCAAAAAGCATTATAAAAGAGATGTATAACGGGTTCAAATCAAAAACCGCCGCTTTAAACCTAAAGTATAAAGACATAATAATCGCTTCTTTGATAATTAAAGAAGCGCACGGAGAAAAAGACATGAGGACCGTTTCTGCTGTTTTTAAAAACAGGCTAAAGATTAATATGGCGTTGGATAGCGACCCTACGGCTATATATGGCAAAGATTTGACCTTATACGATAAATACTTCAATGGAACGAATAATCGTAACAAATACATCAAAAATAATAATAGCCAAAATAATAAAGATAATGAAAAACAAAGCGCCGGCAGGGACAGTCGTTGGCGCACGTATAAATTCCCGGACTCAATGAAACCTTCATATCTGAAGATCAAATCCCCATACAATACCTATTTAAACGCGGGGCTGCCCCCCACCCCTATTTCAAATCCCAATCTTCAAGCTATTAATGCCGCGCTCCATCCAAAAAAAACCGTTTATCTGTATTTTATTTCAACAAAGAACGGCAAAATATTATTTGCCAGAACTATAAAGAAACAAACTTATAATATAAACCATTATCTGAATTTAAAACAATAAAAAACCCGACTCTCCCCTTTAAATAAGCTTGCGGCCTTGACAGGACATTTCTAAATTGCCTTAACAAAATTAAGAAAAAAGTTGAAATATTTTGCAACAGGGATATAATATAAATATAATATGAATATAATATAAAAATAAAAAGAAGAAATGCATATCATATAAAGGTAAAGTTTACAGCTTTTAATAAAAAAAATTTAAAATTAATCTTATTTTAGGAGGATTTCATGATGAAATCTAAAAAAATGTTAGTCTTTTTCCTGCTTTTGCTATTTACCAGCGGGATTGTCTTAAGCGGATGCGCCACAACGGCAACCTCTACGACAAGCTCAAGCGGTCTTTCCGCCGGCAACGTAGCTTTAAGTACTAAAATGTCTTCGAGTATTTTCCTGCAGCCTGTTTCACCCCGGAACAAGATAGTTTATGTAACGACCCGCAATACCTCAACTGCAACAGGGCTTAATTTTAGAAATGAGCTTATTTCTACCTTAATCGGCGAAGGATACCGCATTACAAATAACCCGCGGGAAGCTAATTTTATGTTAATGACAAATATCCTTTATATAGGTTTAGAAACCCATAGTTATACGGTGGAAGGCGCTTTAGCGGGCGGTTTTGGCGGGGCTTTGATAGGCTCAACATACGGCACAGTCGGAAGCACTGTTGTAGGCGGTGCGGCTGGAGCGTTAGTCGGCGGCATTATAGGCTCGATGATTTCGCAAAAACATTATATGATGGTAGTGGATATTCAGTTGGAACAGAGGCAAGCGGGAACTTATACGACAAATTCTACCGCCGCCAGCCAGGGTACGGCAAGCACTATCACAACATATAATTCTGGGATAAAAAACTGGGAAATTTACAGGGACAGGATTGTATCTCAAGCCTCTGCGATAAACTTACAGTTCAGTTCCGCAGAACCGGCTTTAAAACATCAAATGGCACATTCGATAGCTAATCTTATGCCGTAACAAAGCTCTAACGACGAAAATAAAAAAGCCTTTATGTTATTTATGTTATTAATTAATTTAGCATAAAGGCTTTTTTATTCTTTTTTTTATACTCCCATCCCCAAACTGCCCCCGTTTAAGAGAAATGGAAAATTTTTATTGACAAATATTTTTCGTTATGACATATTAGACCTAACGAAAACATCAATTTAGCTTAAATCACCAAAAAGAAGTTTCTGACGGTGTTTATGGAAAAACTTTTAAATAAATTTCTTTTCTTAACTTTAATTATTCTAATACCGGGAACTTTTACAACAGCCGTAAATGCCGCGACTTTAAGGATTTTTGCCGCAGATGCCCTTCCAAAGCCTATTATGGAAATAGGCAATATTTTTAAAAAAGAGCATCCGAATGTGCACGTATATTATGATTTTCTTGGCGCCGGCGTTTTAAAAGGCGACATAGAAGAAGGCGCTCCCGCCGATATGTTCCTTTCGGCAAACGGCAAATTTCAGAGGGAACTAATGAAAAAGAATTATTTAAAATCATATAAAACTTTTGCTTACGATTATTTAGCCGCAGCAACTCCTTACAACAACCCTGCCAATGTAACCAAGTCCAATTTAATCGCCAAACTGATGGACGAAAGCGTTTCGCTCGCCACATCTTCTCCCCGCTCCGATCCGGCAGGAGATTATACATGGAAAATGTTTAGAATAATAAATAAGAAAATACCCGGCGCATTTAATAAGATTACGGATCACGACAATCATCTTTTAGATGCAGCCTTAGTTATGCCGGTACTCGAAAGCGGCAATACAGACATAGGCATATTATATACATCGCAACTATTAGAGCTTAAAAGAAACGGGGCTAAGATAAATATAATAACGATACCGCAAGAATACAACACAAAAGCTAAATTCACCGTCTCTATTCTTAACCGTTCAAAACACAAAATGCTTGCAAAGGAATTTGAAAATCTGCTATTTTCTTCTGAAGGCAAAAAAATACTCAAATACTGGGGTTTTACTCCAGCAAAATAAAATTTAAGCGATAAAACTATTAACAATTAATTAATTGATAGTGGCCTCCTCTTCCCTTGCAATAGACGGTAGATGAAAAAAAATAAGATATTTGACATCATAATATTCTTCGTAGCATTTTCATTTTTTATTGTACTTATCGCCTTACTTTCAGGAATATTCTTTCAGACTTCTTTTGCCCTGATTTTCAAGGAACTAACGCGCTCAGGGTTATGGAATGCGATATTTTTAAGCGTTAAGATATCAATCGCCGTAATTCTCATAAACATGCTGATCGGCATCCCCGTTGCATACATACTTTCGTTTAAAAAAAGCAAAGCCTCATTTTTTCTTGACCTTGTCTCTACGCTGCCGCTTACGACATCTCCGCTTGTAGTAGGATTTGCAATACTTATTACCTTAGGACCGCTTAATCCTGTTGGCAAATTTCTGGTAGATAGAGGGATCAGATTTGTTTTTACGGCGCAAGGCATTATACTCGTCCAGCTCATAATTTCTTTTCCATTTTTTGTAAATATACTCAAAGAATCGTTTGATTCTATCAACAGAAGAATGATAGATCTCGCCAAAACGCTTGGCGCATCCTCTTTCGATATACTTTTTAAGATTATACTTCCTGTTTCGATAAACGGGCTGATTGCAGGAGCCGCTATGAGCTGGTCGAGATCAATGGGGGAATACGCAGCGACTCAGATGGTTTCCGGAGTTATTCCTAATTTGACCGAAACTGCGCCGATAAAGGTTTTTGTCAAAACAAGCTACGGTAATTATCCGGCGGCTATAGCTATCGCTTCGATATTAATGATTTTTTCACTTATATCTTTAAGTATTTTTAAACTTTTTTACTACAGGTCCAAACGCTGAAAATATTTCATATACTAAAAAATAAACATAGTTTGCATCTCTTTTCGGTAGTGGCGGGGATTTACGAATATAAATAATTATGGCATTATTAGAAATTAAAAATATCTTTAAAAATTTTAAAGATAAAAAGGTCTTAAGCGGGATAAATTTGAACATCGAAAAGGGGAAAATATCTTCGATTTTTGGATATTCCGGCGAAGGCAAAAGCACATTGCTGTCGGTAATCTGCGGTATAACAAAACAGGACATGGGAGATATCCTGCTTAAAGGGGAAAACATCAACAAATTGGAACCGTATGAAAGATCCATCGCTCTCGTTATGGACGAACCGCTTCTTTTCCCGAATATGAACATTTTCGAAAATATCGCCTTCGGGCTTAAGGTTAAAAGAAATCAGCAAAGAATGAACACTATAAGCGGCGAAAAAAAAGATATTGCGAGAAATGTTAAAGAAATTATGGAAATACTTGGAATAACTGGTCTCGAAAAAAGATACCCAAATGAAATAAGCATGGGACAGGCGCAGCGGGTTAGTTTAGCCAGGGCGCTTGCAACTAAACCTGAAGTTCTTCTTATGGACGAACCGTTTTCAAATCTCGATATAATATCAAAAACAAAGGTCAGGAATCTTATAAAAAGCATTCAATCCGAACTTTCTATCACAACGCTTTTAGTTACCCATGACATAGAAGACGTTATGAGCCTTTCTGATACCATGTTTGTAATAAATAACGGAAAAATACAGGAAAGCGGCGATCCTAAAGACATTCTAAAAAAACCGGGGACAATAGATACTGTATATCTTCTCGGAACAGAAAATATATTTGAAGGCATGATAGATATTATCGATGAAGAAGGTAATACTATAATTATAGGCATGCATGATAAAAATGGCAAATTCATAGAAGCCGATTATCAGAGCGGGTTCGAGATAAACGAAAATGTATTTTTCGTTATTAGGCCCGAAGATATAATAATTTTAAGGGAAGATAAACCGTCGTCGAAAGCTGTCAGGGAAAATCACTTTACAGGCAGGATTATAAGAACGGTATTTACTTCAAGAATGGTGGATCTTTTGATAGTTTCAAAAGAAGGAACTGAATTTAAAGTGCTTTTGCCGTACCATGCTTATGAAATAATGAATCTTAACGAAGGAAAGACAGTCTTTTTATCTCTAAAAAAATCCGCGATTCATATAATTAAAAGGAAAAAGGCAAAAAATCAGATGCCTCAAATGCCGTAGTTTTTGTTAAGTCTTTTCCCGAACTTTACTTAAAACAATTGCATTTATCGAACCGTCGCTTACGGAAATAGTTATATCTTCATTTTCTTTAACTTTTAACACGGAAGATATGACCTCTTTTTTTTGAGAAAATACGATAGAATACCCTCTTTTTAGGACGGCATAAGGGCTTAATGAATCTAATGCCTTTTGCAATATATTTATTTCACGTTTAAATTCGTTTAAAAGATCAAATGATAATGTTCTTTCCAGTAAATAACGGCTTTTATGCCTGTAAATAGAAATTCCGTAGTTCAACGACTTTTGCATGTTCATAAGCAAATTATTTATCTCTATTTTTCTATTCTTAATAAGAGAAGATGGGTTTTTTAGTCCAAGCCTGTCTTTCAAATCTTCGAGCTTCGTCTTTAAAGTTTCTAATTTTAATCCGGCAGATCTGTAAAGATCGCTGGTTAAATCATCCATTCTTATTTTTTTGTCCGGTAAAACCTTTAAGGGATGTTTAAGTCTTCGTCTTTCGATCAGGGCATTTAATTTTGCCGATTCGCGCTCCCGTTTATTAGCAACGCTGAGCTTTAACCTTCCAATGATGCCGGTTATCTTATATATGAGTTCGGATTTTACCGGCACAATCATTTCAGCTGCGGCAGACGGCGTAGGGGCGCGCCTGTCTGCAACAAGATCCGCAATTGTATTGTCGCTTTCATGCCCCACGGCACTAATAACCGGAATTTCGGAGTTAAATATCGAATAAGCGGTTGCCTCTTCGTTAAAAGACCAGAGATCTTCAAGCGAACCTCCGCCTCTTCCTACTATCATGACATCTATTTTACAGTATTGTTTGCTATATTTGTTAAGTAATTCTATTGCTTCTGTTATCTCTTTAGAACTATTTAAACCCTGAACACTTGCATTTACAAAAATTAAATGCGCCGCGTCAAATCTGGCCGTTATCACTTTAATAATGTCATGGAGAACGGCTCCGCCTCTGGAGGTCACTATACCGATAGTTTGAGGTAAAAACGGGATCTGCCTTTTATGTTTATCGTCAAAAAGCCCCTTTTCCCTGAGCTTCTCTTTCAGCTGTTCGTAAGCTAAAGCAAGCTGACCGTAGCCTTCAGGTTCAATTAACGAAACGACGATATTATAAGAACTGCGGGGCCCGTATATATTAAGCCTTCCGAAAACAATAACGGACATGCCGTCTTTTATTTCAAAAAGAATCCTATTAAGATCGTTTCTGAAAATTACACAATTTATCTTTGTGCTGTCATCTTTCAAATCAAAATACAAATGACCCGACGAATAATTATTTTTAACGGATGAAACTTCCCCTTTTACCCCCACAAAATAAAATTCTCTTTCAACTACTTCCTTTAAAAGAGAAGTTATCTCCGAAACTGTGTAAATAATATTTATATTGTTATCTTCAAACATATAAATTAAAAAGCGAAAAATTTATTTAAGAAATTTACATTAAAATTTTTTGCAGCAATTTTGAGAATATGCCGTTATGCCGGTATAACATAAACATCCGTATTTGCGATTTTATTATTTTTACCTGTTTTTCATTAAAAATGCGACCAATGCCCCGCCTAAAGTTATATAACCTAAAATTGCAAAGGCGTCGCCATAAGATGCAGTTACAGCATACATTTGAGCTATCGTATCTAAAAAAGCAAATTTTGGCAAGGGAAAAATATTACTCATTTTAAAATAAGAAGGCGCTTTATTTATAAGATCGCTCTGCAAAAAACCCATTACTTGATGAAATACGGGCGAAGCGGGATTAATATCCCTCGCATACTGGTTTAAATGATAAACCTGCCTCACTTCGAGCTCGTTTCCTACATAAGCGATGCCAAAAGAAGCACCAATCTGTAAAGTAACGGGGATTAAAGCCGAGACCTCTGGAATAAGTTCTTTTTTGACCGAGTTTAGTGCCGCACTCATAACAGGCGCGTTTAATAGCCCTATGCCGACGCCTCTTATAAGCTGATTTACAACTATTTCATAAAGACTTGTATTTAACGAGATGTTTTTGAACAGAAACATGGACCATGCAACGATCAATAAACCAATAAATAACGGATATTTCGGTCCTATGCGATCCGATATTTTACCGGAAAACGGGGAAACGACGGCTACCGAAATCGCAGTAGGTGCCATCAAAATACCGGCATGCATTGCGTTATAGCTTAAAATATTTTCGAGAAATAATGGCAAAAGAAACATCGCCCCAAATATCCCTACGGCTCTGATCATATTAATAATACTCGAAACAACAAAATTATAACTCGAAAATACCTCTAAATTCAAAATCGGATTTGAAGCAAATATTTGCGAGATAAGAAAAAATACGAAACAAAACCCGCTTATTACTTCAGATTGAATTATAACAGGTGAATGCCACCCGAAAGTTTGCCCCTCGTTTAAGGCATACAGTAAAAATCCTAAAAATAAAGCTATAAACGCAAATCCTATATAATCAAACCTTTTTATATATTTAACGATAGGAATATCCTTAGTCAATATCATAAAAGCGCTGAGAAGCGAAATGATGCCTATCGGAACATTAACATAAAATATCCATCTCCAGTTGACATAATCTACAAGAAAACCTCCGAGCGTCGGACCTATTGCCGGTGCGACCATCGCGCCTATAGACCAGATACCCATAGCTTCACCCCTTTCTTCTGGAGGGAAAACCTCCGCCAAGAGATTCAGTCCCGTCGGCGTGAGCCCTGCCCCGCCGATAGCTTGGATTATCCTGAATATCACTAATTCGGGGAACGACACAGAGATGCCGCATAGGGCAGAACCCACAACAAAAATTATAATCGAAATTATAAAGGGATATTTAATGCCGAATTTTCTTCTTATAAATATCATGGGCAAAATAACGATAGAATATGTTATGGTATATGCTATCATTACCCATTCCACGTCAGTTACATTGATGCCGAAGTGGGACATCATTTTAGGCATTGCAACGGTAACGATATTGACATCTAAAATCGCCATAAACGAAGAAACTACGACCAATGTAAGAACTATCCATTTATAATTTTTATGGGAACTTTGGACCATTTTTATTCAAATATTTATCTTAATTATAATATTTTGTCCTTTAAGCTTTTTTACGCAGAAATTTATTTTTAACGCCGGATTTCAAATCATCAGCAATGGAATATACAACAGGCACTACAATTAAGGTTAGAAACATGGATGTTAAAAGCCCGCCTATTACTGTGATCGCCATAGGCGCCCTTGAAGACGAGCCTATCCCCAAACCGGAAGCGATGGGGATCATACCAAAAATCATTGCAAAAGTAGTCATCAGAATCGGACGAAGCCTGACGCTTCCTGCCTCGATTATTGCGTCGTTTCTTTTATAATTTCTTTCACGTAATATGATAGTGTAATCAACTAAAAGTATCGCATTTTTAACAACTAAACCAAGTAGAAGTATGATCCCGATAAGAGCAATAATGCTCAAATTTCTATGCACGATTAAAAGGGCTCCGATAGCACCGATCAATGCCAGAGGAACCGAAACCATAATAACAAGCGGATCGACAAAACTTTCGAATAACGATGCAAGTATCATATAAACGATTATGAGAGCAAGTAAAAGCGTAACGCCCATCGCTCCGAAAGACTGCTGCATTTTGGAAGCCAATCCTGAAAACTCGTAGGTATATAATGATTTTTTAGGAAGTATCTTTTTTATGTATTGCTTGACTTTTGCCACGGCATAACTTAAAGGAACATGGTTTGTGGTATTTCCATATATTGTAACGGCGCTTTCCAAATCTCTCCTGTTTATTACCTGAGGACCTATCGTCTTTTGTATATTGACGAGATCGGCTAAAGGCACTAATTTCCCATTGTTGTTGGAAATATACAGATTTTTTATATCGTCAGGGTTGTTTCTTTCATTTCTAAACAGCCTTATCTGTTCGTTATATATGTGGTTTTGGTAAACAAAGTTATTATTCTTAAAGATATTTATACCGCCTCCGATAAGTGCGCTTATTGTCTCTCCGATAGACGAAACGCTAACCCCTTGCTCTCCAGCGATATTTCTTCTAATATGGACAATAAGCTCAGGCTGATGAAACTGCATATTTGATGCCAGATCGGTAATACCCGGGGTTGTCTTTAATTTATCCATAAGCTCTTTAGAATATCCCGTTATCTTCTTTAAGCTTGACCCCATAATTATTACCTGAAGCGGAGAAACATTTTGAGATGCCCCTCCGACTGCGGGCATATCCATAACCTGGGTGATTACGCCCGGAACGCCGCTCAATCTCCGCCTTAATATTCCCATAACCTGCTGCTGGTTTAAATTTCTGTCATTTTTAAGCGCAACAAAAAATAACCCTTTATATCTGGAACCATTTGGACCGGCTGCGGTTGCCATAAAAATGCTTTTAAGAAACGGCGTCTTGTGCACGACTTTATAAAGGCTTTCCGTATAATTTTTCATAACCCTGACGCTTGTCCCTTCCGGCGCCTGAAAGTATATGAGAAAATTGCCCTGATTAGACGGCGGCATCATTTCTTTGCCTATGTATTTAGTAAGATAAATGGAAAACACAAATATTATAATTGCCGATGCAACAACTATAAAACGATGGGCAAGGCTCCATGACACCATAGCCTTGTAAATGGACGTTGTCCTTTTCATTGCATTTTCAAGGAGAGTAAAAAGCCGTCCGTGCTCGGTTTTGTGAACGATAAACCGGGATGAAAGCATAGGGGTTAAAGTAAAAGAGACAAATAATGAAACGAGAACCGCAAACGTTATCGTAAGCCCGAATTCAAAAAAGAACTTGCCTATCATGCCGGGCATGAAAGCAACGGGGACAAAAACAGCCGCAATAGAAAACGTCGTAGCAAGAACGGCTATGCCAATCTCGCCCATCGAGTTGGAAGCGGCAAAACGGCGTTCCTCGCCATTTTCTACATGCCTGAATATATTTTCAAGAACAACTATTGCATCGTCTATTAAAAGACCTACCGAAAGCGACAACCCTAACATCGTCATATTATTTAAAGAAAAACCCATAAGATGCATAAAGCCGAAAGAAGATATTATAGCTGCCGGCAGGGCGGTAGCCGCGATCAAAGTCGTCCTTATGTCTTTTAAAAAGAAAAAGACTATTAAAACCGTTAAAAAAGCCCCCCATATTATATCGAACTCGACGCTGGAAATTGATTTTTCGATATAGGTAGCGCTGTCATAAGCAACCTTTGCATGAACCCCGGAAGGAAGGGAACTTTTTATTACATTTAATAGCGAGATGGCTTCATGAGCAACCTTAACGGCATTTGCATGTGTTTTTATCGTTATACCGAGCCCCACGGCGGGCTTTCCGTCAAATGTAGTAATGGATGTTTCCGGCGCTTCATAGTTTTTTGCCGAACCTATCTGCGAAAACTTGACAGGAACGCCGTTTACATTGCTTACGATCATATCGTTAAATGCTTTAGCCGAATGCAGCCTGCCTTTCAAATACGTAAAGTATGTCTTTGTACCGGTTTTCAAATTACCGGTGGGCATCGCTACGCTTTGGGATTTTATGGCGTCTATTACCTGATTTACTCCAAGACCGTGATTTATAAGCGCATGGTTTTTGACATAAAAAACCATTCTTCTATTCCTTGTTCCTCCAAGGAGTATCTGACCGGCTCCGCTAAGCCTTTCAAAACGCCTTTCAAGAACCTTTTCGGCATAAAATGTCAAAAACCTCCGCGACCTGTTTCCCGAAAGGGTAATCCATAAAATAGGGGATGAATTTACGTTAAGTTTTTTTATAACGGGGGTATTTATATTTTTCGGAAGGGTATCGAGAATAGAATCTATATCGGCGGTAACGGTTTGGTATCTGTGGTTAATATTTCTGTTTAAATGAAATTCTATAATGATCGTCGAATTGCCTACACTGCTTTCCGACATTATGTGCTTTATCCCCGAAACCGAATTGACCGCGTCTTCTATCTTTTTAGTAACGTCAAGTTCCATTTCTTTAGGACTTGCGCCGGGAAGAGTGGTAGTAACGGTTATTACGGGAAACTGGATATTAGGATAAAGATTTACCGCTAAGGTAAAATACCCAAAGATGCCGAGAACGACAAAAATACTTACCATCATTACGGCAAATACAGGTCTTTTGATAGAAATATCGGATATTTTCATAATATAGCCTTCCTTTCGAACCTTGCAGCCGGCAAAGGAAGGTGGCACCCCCTTTTAAACCGGTCTTTTTGAATTCACAAAATCAGTTTACTTTATTACCTTCACTTCTTCACCGTTATGAACGAGATTAGCTCCTTTAAGGATAACCTCGTCGTTGGGGGTTACGCCGCTGACAATTTGTATATATCCGCCTTTCGTAATTCCGGTCAATACTTTTGTTAAGACCGCCTCGCCATTTTTATAGAGAAACGCGTAATCTCCTTTAATACCCGACCTTACCGAAGCTTGAGGAACGAACATGGCATTTTTTAGCCTTTTAACTTTTAATTTGACATCGGCAGATAACTGGGGGCGAAGAAGGAGACTTTTATTTTTTACCATGGCTTTAACCCTGAACATTCTTGTTTGAGGATTTAACTGGGGACTGATAAAATATATCTTTCCTTTAAATATTTTATTTGGATAGCCGGAAGAGCGCACATAGCACTTCTGTCCTTTTTTTATCATAGCGGCGTCTTCCTGAGCCACATGAAATTCAAGCTCTAACGGCTTTAAGGCAACTATTTCGTAAGCCGTTTTATTTACCGGAAAATAATCGCCCAAATTAACGATTCTTTTATTCACAATACCGTTGATTCTTGAAACTATTAAAGTATCCCTGTAATTTTTTTCGTCAACCTTGAGTATTGATCTGTCGGTTTTTAAGGCCGCCTTAAGCATCTTATAATTTGAAACGGCGGTATCATATTCTAACGAAGTTAAAAGAGCTTTTTTATAAAGAAATTTATCTCTTCTCAAGGTTGATTTTGCAAGTGAAAGACTCGCCTCATCTTTATCTATCAAGCTTTTTTGAGCCTGCAGCGCATAAAAAGATTTCGTTCTGTCAATTACGGCAAGAACTTGCCCAGCTTTTACATAATCGCCATCATGGGCATATATTTTAACAACCTGCCCAGAGGCTCTCGAAGATACGTCGGCGGTTTTGTAAGGTAAAAAATAACCCGGGGATTTTATAAATATAGCGGCATCCATTATTTTAACCTTTTCGGCTGTTACTGCCGGAACGGCTTTTAATTTGACACTCTTTTTTCCGCATGCCGAAAAAGCTAAAGAAGAAATTAAAATAAGTATTGCCAATAAAAAAAGATATTTTTTATTTATAGTCATATCAGCCTCTTAATATGCACGGTTCTCTATTAAAGACCTTTTAGTTAAGTTAAAATAGAGAGCTTTGTTTAATACATTATATTAAAAAATAAAGGGGGGATAATCTTTAGCGACGTTCCTTATAAGGAGCAAAATTTTATCTTTTTATGTTATGCCGTTCATAAACATATCAAATATTTCATAAGCTTCTTCTTTTATCCGCTCTTCGTAGCCTGCAGCCATATCGGCAAATAAACCGCCTTTATGATTAAGAAAGTTATAGATGGCGCTTGTCTTTATTAAAGATATTAAAAAATAGCTTAATTTTAACTGGTCATTTATTTTTTTGAATTTTCCGGCATCGCTACCCTGTTTTATTATTTTAGATATAAACTCCGCATATCTTTGCCTTCTCCGGTTAAATGATTCCTGTGATTTTTTTCTTAAAAAAATAACATTCACCTCATCCAAAAATACCGTTCTAAAAAAATATTTATTTTCCTTAATATACATCAAATTAGTATATATCAGGGTTTTTAACTTGTCCTCCGGTTCAATCTCTTTTTCAACATTTCTTGAAACCCTCTCGAACATTCTTTCGAAACCCGTCTCCAGAACCTTTTCGAGCACCTCATTTTTGTCTTTAAAGTAAAGATATACCGTGCCTTTTGCTATTCCGGCGTTTCTGGCTATTGTATCCATCGTGAGGTTTGAAAATCCCGCTTCTTCGACGAGTTTTCTTGCGGATTGCAAAATTGAATCAATGCGGCTCTTTTTGGCGGGATCATCTTTTAGGGGATCATCTTTTATTATAGACATCTCTTCCATATCCGTTATTTATTGCCCTGTAATTCGTCTTATAATCCGTTATGTTTTTATATTTTTATTATAATGACTATATGGTCATAAGTCAATAAAAAATATATAGAGCTTGGATTATTAAGCGTTTTCGCAAAACTGCATCAAAGGCTGCGTAAGCTTTTTTATTAAAAAGGAAAGAGCTAAAAGCGCAATAAAAATATATATTGCGCTAAGAAGAAAATGAACTGCGGGAACTAACTGAAGATTTAATCCGTAAACTATAAGATTTATAAGTATAATAACGGGAAACGACCACATTAATACCCAGCCTTCAAAAAAATGAAAGCAATGGGCTTCTTTGCCGTACATGCCCCCCATTCCGGCAAGAACCAAACCAGTTGCCACGATAAAGATTTCATTCCTTAAAAGGCCGCCTGTGCTAAAAACGAAAAGCAGCATCAGGGTAAGTATCAAACCTGTAATTATGCAGGATACGATAAAAACTTTTATCTCTTTTCTCCACACAAGCAGAAATAAACCGGATAAAAGAGTTCCTATGTCAAATATAATTACCCCGATGGAAGCGGAAAAAATATTATTCAGAATAAAAAATACAGTAAATAAGCAAATACCGATAAACCCGATAATATAACCGCTGCGGTATATTGCATCATAAGATTTAGGATAGTTAACAGTACCGGTTACCATTTTAGTTTATTTATTAACCACCTTTTTAATACTATTCTTAATATCATTAGTTCTGCCAAGTATTGTCAGAACCCTTTTATTCCTGTCGGAAAATAATTTTTTTGAAAGATTGAAGATACTTTCTTCGTTAACAGCATCTATTTTGGATAAAACATCTTTTTTGGACAAGTATCTCCCGTTATAAATTTCATTCAAAGCATTTCGCGTCATAAGATTGCTTGTTGATTCAAGCCCAAGTAAAAAACTGTCGGACACATGTTTTTTTGCATTTGAAAGCTCTTCGCCATTGATTTTGGCGTCAGAAAAACCGGCGATTATATCGTAAATAACTTCTTTCGATATATCAAGCTTATCCGGGGAAATACCGGCATAGACCAGAATATACCCGTCAAATTTATGAAATATGCTATTAGAATATATTGAATATGCGAGACCCTGCTTCTCTCTGACTTCCTGAAACAGGCGAGAACTAACGGAACCTCCGAGGATCGTATTAAGAACTTCCATAGCGTAATAATCGTCATCAGTTTTTTTAATACCGTCAAGACCGATTACGATATGGGTTTGGTCCAACTCCCTGTCATGTGCATACTCTCCATAACGCTTTAGCGATCCGTTTCCGGAGTAATTATGCATAACCCGCCTTACAGCCGAACCGTGATAGAATTTCTTAATATATTTTTCTGCAAGAGATGTAATAGCATTATAGTCTATATTGCCTGCAACTGAAATTAACATATTGCCTGGAGTATAATAAGAATTAAAATAGTCAACTATCGTATTTCTTTTAAAGTCCATTATGTTCTTTTCCGTTCCAAGAATAGAATTTCCTAAAGGAGAATCACCGTAAAGATCTTTTTGAAAAAGGTCGTGGATATGGTCATGGGGATCGTCCTGTGCGCCGAGTATCTCTTGTAAAATAACAAGCTTTTCCTTTTCTATCTCTTCTTCCAAAAACAACGAATTAAATACTATATCCATTAAAAGATTTACGGCTCTTTCATAATTTTTAGCAGTAACTTTCGTATAAAAACATGTAAGTTCTGTTCCGGTAAAAGCATTAAGGGCTCCCCCCATCGCATCAATCTCTTTATCTATATCTGAATATGACCTGTTTTTGGTGCCTTTAAAAAGCATATGTTCTATAAAATGCGAAATGCCATTCAAAGAAGGAGGCTCATAAACGCCTCCGGTTTTGATCCAGAAGCCGATGCTCATCGAATCGTAATAGGACTTCTTCTCCGTAATAATCGTAGTCCCTGAACTAAGCTGTTCTTTAAAAATCTGCTTCATATCTCCTCTAAATATTTCTAAATATTAATGAGCGGCTTTTTTTGATAGTTTGATTTTACCGGTTTTATCAATATCAATAACCTTAACTTTTACCTCGTCCCCTTCTTTTAAAACATCGGATACCTTTTCTACACGGCTTTCATCAAGCTGCGATATATGCACAAGCCCGTCCGTTCCAGGAAATATTTCAACAAATGCGCCAAATTCCATAATTTTTCTAACTTTGCCGAGATAGACCTTTCCTATTTCAGCTTCCTGCACGATATCGTTTATCATCGCGCTGGCAAGATCAAGAGAGTTTTTATCGTATGAATAGATGTTTACTTTACCAGAATCGTCTATATCAATCTTCGCTCCACTTTTCTCAATGATCCCTTTTATTACCTTTCCGCCCTGCCCAATAACCTCCCTGACTTTTGCGGGTTTAATCTGTATAGTCAGGATTCTGGGGGCATAAGGCGAAAGTTCTTTATTAGGCTCTTTAATAGTCCGGTTCATAATATTCAAGATGTGCAGACGCCCTTCCTTAGCCTGGTTCAATGCCCGCCTCAGGATTTCTTTAGTAACGCCGGCTATTTTTATATCCATTTGAAGGGCGGTAACGCCGTTAGCCGTTCCCGCAACTTTAAAATCCATATCTCCTAAATGATCTTCGTCTCCAAGTATATCCGTAAGTATTGCAATTTTGTCATCTTCTTTTATAAGTCCCATGGCGATTCCCGCGACAGGAGCTTTTATCGGAACACCGGCATCCATTAAAGACAAAGTGGCGCCGCAGATTGTAGCTTGAGAAGACGAGCCGTTAGACTCTAATATTTCGGAAACGACCCTGATAGTATAGGGAAATTCTTCAAATGACGGTATAACAAACCTTAAAGCCTTTTCGGCAAGCGAACCGTGACCTATCTCACGCCTGCCAGGCGATTTTAAAGGAGAAACCTCACCGACGGAGAACGGAGGAAAATTGTAATGAATCATAAATCTTTTAACAGAGTCTCTTTCGGGGGCATCAATGATCTGCTCATCAAGTTTGGTCCCTAAAGTAGTAACGACTAAAGCTTGCGTCTCTCCCCTTGTAAAGATTCCGGAGCCGTGAGCCATCGGAAGTTCGCGTACGCTGCAGGCGATAGGTCTTATATCTTTTAAACCCCTTCCATCAATCCTTTTTCCTTCGGTCAATATCGCTTTTCTCATAATATCCTTTTGTATATCTTCAAGAATATTACCTATAGCCATTTCATAATTCTGATATGCCTCCCGCAAAAGGGATAATGTTCGGTCTTTAACCGAGGAAATGGCTTCACTTCGCTCCTGTTTTGTGGGAATGTTTATAGCCTGAACAAGACTATCGTAAGAAGTCTCTTTCACTTTTTCAAAAAGGCCATCAGGCATATTAAAGGGGGCTAACACAAGTTTTTTAACAGCTAATTCCGCAAGAATAGAGTTTTGGAACTCCACAAGATCCTTTATCTTACCGTGACCAAAACCGATGGCGGAAAGAAGAACCTCCTCATCAAGCTCGTCAAAACTTCCTTCAACCATGGTAATGGCATCTTTCGATCCTGCAATTACCAAATGTATATCGCTTTTTTCCATCTCCTGATAGGTAGGATTAACTATAAAATTGCCGTTTACCCTTCCAACCCTAACCCCGGCCGTAGGACCGTTAAAAGGCATCTCGGAAGACATTAACGAAAACGACACTCCTATCATTGCAGCCATATCCGGATCATTTTCCTTATCCATAGATACAACCGTAGCAATTATCTGTGTATCGTAAAAATAATTATCCGGAAAAAGGGGTCTGATCGGACGATCCAAAAACCTCGATGTAAGAACTTCCTTTTCAGTCGGCCTGCCTTCTCTTTTAAAAAAACCTCCCGGTATTTTACCTGCTGAATAAAATTTTTCCACATAATTTACCATAAGAGGCAAAAAATCGGTTCCTTCTTTAATATTTTTATCAATGCAAGCGGTAACAAGAACTTTGGTATCGCCAAGACTGACTAAGGCGCCGCCGCTGGCCTGTTTGGCAAGCCTCCCTGTTTCTATTACGATCTTTTTGCCGTCTAAAATAAAATCTTTAACCACCTGCCCTTTTATCAATTCATTATTTATCATCTTTTGAATTATCTCCCAGTGTCTCCTGTTGGTTTATACAATGCTCAAAAATTTATTTACGAAGTTCAAGAATTTCTATAAGGGACTTATATCTTGAATCATCCTTATCTTTAAGATAATCAAGAAGATGCCTTCTTCTTGCCACCATTTTTAAAAGACCCCTTCTTGAATGATGGTCTTTGACAAACTTTTTAAAGTGTTCAGATAACAGGTTAATGCGGTATGTTAAAAGTGCAACCTGAACTTCTACCGAACCGGAATCGGAAGGATGCTTTTTAAATTTTTCGATTATTGATTGTTTTTCTTCCTTTGAAATCGGCATACAATAAAATCCTCCACCATACTTAATAAATTTTACTTAAATATAATTTAATTTATAAATAACAGCCAACATTATACATAAATACATTATACATCATAATATATTATACATAATACATAAATACTGAAAAAATCCACAATTTCATTCATTATACCGAGCTTCTTTCGCTTCTTTCAGATGCCGGTAAATTAATTCGACTGGCATAATTTTAGTTAAAATAAAGTCCTTTCCTTTTTCAAGCTCTTTGAAGGAAACCGCTTCCGAAATGTTGAAACCACCCGCGCTAGTCCTCCTTAAACCGAAAAGATGAACGGGAATATCGAATTTATCCATAATATCCTGAACAAAAGCTCTTACATAAGTACCTTTTGAAACCTTGCACATAAAATTGATAAAAGGGACTGCTACGGATATTATTTTAAAATCATAAATATTAACAACTGATCCCTTGTTTTCAGGCATAGGAAGGACATTTTTCCTTGCATATTTATAATAAGGAACTCCTTTAAATTTTTTTGCGCTAAAAATGGGAAACTTCTGGAAAAACTCGCCTTTAAGCTTTTCTAAATATTTTGCTACATTTTCTATATCGCCGCTTGAAACATCCCTCTCTTTCAATATCTTTCCGCAAATATCGAGGGTATCGGTAAAAATGCCGAATTTAAAAGAACCTTCATACGATTTTGGGATATCCACAAGAGGATCCTGAAATTTTGTCGCATTATTGATCAGCACAGGCAATACCCCTGTCGCAAATGGGTCTATCGTTCCCGCATGTCCTACTTTTTTACAGTCCAATACCTTTTTTATATAGAAATCCACGCTGAAAGATGTTAAGTTCTCAGGCTTATCTACTATTAAAACACCGCTGTTATTGCTATTAGCCGCCAATGTTCAATTTCTTATTATTTACAGAACCTCTTTGCAATATTTATAGACATCATGCTTAATTTCATTCAAATCACCGCTTATTTTGCAGCCGGCTGCAAATTTATGTCCGCCGCCGCCGAATTTTTCAGCAACCATCGCCACATTCGCATAGCTTTTTGCCCTAAAACTGAGCCTGAACTCATTAAAAGAAATCTCTTTAAAAAAAATCCCTATCTCGACTCCCTGGATTGATCTGGGATAATTTACAAAATTCTCAAAAAAGGCGGAACCCTTTATAGCAGAGGAATCATAATTTTTAGGTCCGCAACCCGAGTTAATAACATCGCTTACCATTTTTTTGGTTCCGATCATTGAAGCAACTTTGCCGTTAACAGCAAGCTCAAGCGTCGTAAGGCTTTTTGCAAGGAGGAGGTACTGCTCAAAAGGCTTTGTTTCATAAAGTTCTTCAGCTATTTTGGAGGCACCTATATTGTACAGATTAAGGACGGAAGCCATATAAAACGCTTGCCTCGTCGTAGAGGCATACCTGAACGATCCGGTATCCGTCAAAATAGAGGTATAAAGGCATTTTGCTATATCGTCGTCAATTCTTGAAAGAAGTTTGCTTCTGCCGGTTATGTCACAGGGTAATTCATCCCCTATCGAATACTGAATGCCGTTTTCTTTTGCGGCATAGGATATAAATAGATAGAACAGGATTTCCCCCGTTGAACTTGCGTTTGGCATAACAAAATTTGCATGCCCAAAGTTTTTATTAGTAAAGTGATGGTCAATATTAATCATCCTGTTGATATTTATAAATGCTTCATGATTGTTACCGATTCTTTCGAGATCTACGCAATCCACAACGATCAGAAGATCAATAGGTTCCTCTAAAAGCCTCTGGGAAAATCTATCGGTCCATGGCAAAAATTTTAAATTTAAAGGAATGATGTCTTTATTATACAGATATACCTCTTTATCAAGCCCTTTAAGAAACATGCCTATTGCAATAGCGGAACTAATAGCATCACCTTCCGGATTTTCGTGGGTGGCAATAAGGATCTTTTTTGATGTTTCGATAAGGTAAAATATCTCATTTATGGAATTGGAATATGTTTCTTTATAACCACTGGTAGATAATGCACCTGGTGTTACTTCATTTTTCACCATTAATTGCTCCTAAGACATAGTTTTCATTATTTAATTTTATTGTTTTACGATAATTTATTTTTGACCTGCATTATATTCATTTATTATTTTCATTATCCTTGAAGCCTTTTCGATACTGCTGTCATATTCAAAATCCAATTCGGGAACCGCTTTTAGCATGACTTTTGAAAACACTTTTTTCTTAATGAAATTTTTTGAGCTTTTGAATCCACTTAAGGCTTTTGCTATGTCTTTTCCGGATCCCATTACACTAAAAAAAACCCTGCAGAACTTAAGGTCTTTAGAAACTTCCGTCCTCAGGACAGTAACATTCTTTAGCCTGTTGTCGTTTACTTTAGATTCAAGAAGCATAGATATCTCTCTTGAGATTAATTCTCCTACCCTTTTATTTCTTTCTATCATAATAATAATATAAAATTAAAGTGTCTGTTTTACATACTCCATTTCGTAAACTTCTATAACATCGCCGGTCTTTATATCGTTAAAATTTTCAAGCGAGATGCCGCATTCAAAATTAGACTGGACTTCTTTTGCATCTTCTTTGAATCTCTTTAATGATGCGATTTTCCCGGTATATATGACCACATTATCCCTTAAAAGTCTTGCCAGCGCCGATTTCCTGATTATTCCGCTCACAACCATACATCCGGCAACTGTTCCTATTTTCGGAACGCTAAATGTATTTCTTACTTCTGCTTTTCCTATTATGTTTTCCTTTGCGATGGGAGCAATAAGGCCCTCCATAGCATCTCTAACATCTTTGACTGCATCATAAATAACATTATAATATCTGACCTCGACATTTTCGGATTCGCTTAATACAAGAGCTTTGGGCTCCGGGCGGACATTAAATGCAATTATTATAGAACCGGTAGCTTTGGCAAGCATAATATCCGTTTCCGTAATAGCCGATGCTCCGCTATGAATGATTACAATTTTTACCTTATCGGCAGGAAGCTTTTTAAAAGAATCTACTAACGCCTCCATAGAGCCATAAACGTCGGTTTTTACAATTAATTTTAATTCTTTTATATCCCCTGCTGCTATTTTAGAGTAAAGTCCTTCGAGCGTCATCCTGCTTGTAGACTTAAGTTCGCTCTCTCTATGCTTGATCTGCCTTTCCATGCTGATTTTTTTAGCCTCTTTTTCGTCTTTTAAAACAATGCAGTTGTCTCCCGGCGAAGAAACACCTTCAAGACCAAATATTTCAACAGGGGTGGACGGACCTGCCTGATCAAGTTTTCTCCCCTTATAATCCATCATTGCCCTTACTTTTACATAATACAGCCCGCATACGGCACTATCATTTATATGCATTGTCCCACTTTGGATTAGAACGGTAGCGACCGGACCCCTTCCTTTATCGAGCTTAGCCTCTATAACGGTACCCCTAGCCAATTTATCCGGATTTGCTTTTAACTCGAGAACCTCGGCTTGAAGTATGATAAGTTCGAGAAGTTCTTTTAATCCTTGTCCCGTCTTTGCCGAAACACTTGCAAACAGAGTGGTGCCTCCGAGTTCTTCGGGAACGAGACCATATTCCATAAGGCTGTTCTTAACTTTATCGGGATTTGCGCCAGGCTTGTCTATTTTATTTATAGCAACTATCAAAGGAACACCTGCGGCTTTTGCATGATTAAGAGCTTCTATGGTCTGAGGCATTACTCCATCGTCTGCGGCAACGACTAAAACAACGATATCGGTAATGCCGGCACCCCTTGCTCTCATCCGGGTAAAGGCTTCGTGTCCGGGAGTATCCAGAAAAACAACCCTGGAATGTCCAACCTGAACATCATAAGCCCCTATATGCTGGGTAATGCCGCCTGCTTCACTCGAAGTAACGCTTGTCTTTCTTATGGCGTCAAGAAGAGAGGTTTTTCCATGATCAACATGTCCCATAACGGTAACAACCGGCGCCCTCGGAATAAGAGAGTTTTTTGGATCGGGAGCTTCTTCTAAAGCAACAACCTCGTCAAAACTGACATTTTCCACGGTATAGTTGTACTCGCCGGCTATTAACGAAGTCGCATCCACATCTATAGTCTGATTTATAGTCGCAATAATTCCGATATCCATCAGTTTTTTGATAACCTCGGAGGCTTTAACCCCCATTATCTGCGAAAGCTCATTTACCGAAATTCCGCTTGCCATTTTGATGATCTTCTTTGAAGGCTTTTTTTCAGTGGGTATAAGAGCGACCTGCCGGATAAATTTATTATCTTTAAATGCTTTGAATCTTTTTCTCGGTTTTCTCGGAATATAATAACTTTTTTCCTCAATAAAATCCGTTATTTTTTCATTTTTACCTATCTTGGCTAAGACCGGCCTTTTTAAGATGCTCTTTTTCGGGAATTTTTTTCCTTTTTCTTTCGCTTCTTTCCCCTCTTCGGAAACAGGTAACGTTTTTACAAAGCTTAAAATAGCATTTTTATCAACGACATTATTTTGAACCGGTATTTTTTTACTCGCTGCCACGGGTGTTTCCGTTGACGCCTTTTCTTTAACGACTTCTATTTTAGTTTCTATTTGGGGCTTAGGTTCAACTGACTCCCGCGTTGCCGGTTTTTTGGCTGTCGCACCTTTTTTTGCCGGCTTTTTTGAAATCTTTGAAGAAGGCACGAAAGTAGCTTCCTCTATAAAAGTTTCTTCAGATTTTTCGGGAGATTTTTCAGGTTTATTGCTTCTTCTTCTTATAACGCTTCTTGAAACCCTTCTTTCTTCCACTGTCGTAGTATCTTTAACTTCCGTCATAATATTATATTTAGTTTATTTCCTTGTCAATTTTATCTTTTAATTCCGTATCGAACTTAAGCCGCTCTAATAAATCTTTTGCAGATTTAATAATCTTATCAGCTTTTTTGATATCTATGGACAGATTGCCGGCTAACTTTTCTACCTCGCTGTTCGCGATAATTTCTGGCGAAGTATAGCCGCCCTGGTACAGAAGCTTTGCCGTAATATCGCCTACGCCTGGAATATCAATAAGTAAGCTGTATGCCTCTATATCTTTTTTAGCCGCTTTCGACTCAGAGATGACATCTATTCTGTAGTCCGTAAGTTTTGTAGCAAGTCTTACATTTTGACCCTGCCTCCCTATTGCAAGGGCAAGCTGATCGTCTGGAACAATAACCGTTATAGTTTTCGCCGGCTCGTTCACAGAAACTTTCAGGACTTCCGCGGGGCTTAAGGCGTTAGCCGCCAGTTTAGCGAAATTTTCGGAATAAGGTATTATATCAATCTTTTCGCCCTTTAATTCATTGATTATGTTCTGTATCCTGAAACCTTTAATGCCGACGCACGCACCTATAGGATCAACGTCTTTGTTTGTAGTATATACGGCAACTTTTGATCTGAAGCCGGGAGCTCTTGCAACTCTGGCGATTTTCACAATACCGTCGTAAACTTCCGGTACTTCGGTTTCAAAAAGTTTTACCAGAAATTCATCTGACGCCCTGGAAAGAATAAGCCTGGGACCACCTTTTTCCATTTTAATCTCTGATAAGACCGCCCTGATCCTGTCATGAGGCTTATATGTTTCACTAAAGATCTGCTCCTGCTTCGGCATGACAGCTTCAGTTTTTCCGAGATCCACTATAATAGCGGATCTTTCGACCTTTCGGACCAGTCCGTTAACTATCTCCCCTTTTCTCGCATAAAATTCATCATATATATTTTTATGTTCAACTTCTTTGATCTTTTGAAAGATGATCTGCTTGGCAACCTGAGCCTCTATCCTGCCATAAATATTTTTTTCAACCTTAAGGCCTAGACTATCGCCTATAATACTTTCAGGATCGTTCAGAATGGCTTCTCCAAGGGTAATTTCAGTTTTTGGGTTCTTTACCTCATTAACAACCTCTTTAAACATAAAAACTTCAATCTCGTTCGTCTCTTCAGTATAATGCGCCTCAAGATCGTAACCACTTCCAAGATTTCTTCTGGCGATCGCAAGAATAGCCTGCTCCACCGCTTCTATAACAAGCGACCTGTCAATATTTTTATCCTTAGAAACCTGATCTATTACTCCAGATAAATCATTTATTACAAATTGAACCACCGTCAACACCTCTTGGACTATTTAATCTTAATATTAAATAACCTTTTTATCACGACATCAAATTGGCTTTTTTTATATTAAAAAATGGAATAACAAGAATTTTATTTTCAATTTCGTCAAATATTTTAATATTTATATTTGCGTTAACTTCTCCACCTGAAACATCTATGAGTTTTCCGATAAAATTCAATCTTGAACCGATCTTATTCTTAACCAATATTTTTATCCTGCTTCCCCTGTATTTAATGTAATCGTTAAGCTTAAAAAGTACCCTGTCTACTCCAGGTGAAGAAACTTCAAGGGTATATTTAAAATCTATCAGATCTTCGATATCAAGTATCATGCTTAATTCTTTTGAAATATCCGTAAGTTGGGATATGTTTACCCCGCCTTCGGCATCTGCATAGACTCTTAAAATTATACCACCACCTTTGCTTGAAGAACTAAATACGATGCCCACAATATAACAACCGTAATAGGCAGCTATTTCCTCTGCAAGCTTTTCTATTTTTCTTATCAGATCTTCGTACATAAAACAAAAAAAGCGGGGTAAACCCACTTTTTTATTTAAACAAAGACTTATAAAATGAACTTTAATAATTAATTATAGCTAAATTATAATTAATTATCAACAAAAATTTTATGTTTATATTTAACGGAATACAAAAAAAGCCCTTGCGCAGGAGCCATGACTACTGAAAAAGCCCCGGTATCGCCGTTTAAGCCGTTTAACAGGTTGGCTAAAGAAGCACCGTCAGTCTTACCCGTACCGTAAGATATTATTGCTCCGACTATCCTTCTAATCATATGCCTTAAAAAACCCCTGCCTTCGATCATAATATCGAAGCCAAATCCTTTCTCAATTATATTTACATCGGTTATCGTCCTGCAATAAAAATCAGCAGATCTGTTTTTTTCTTTTTTGGCAAAATTGATAAAATTATGCCGTCCGATAAAATATCTGGAAGCTTCTCTAATAAGCTCAAAATTTAAAGCATCTTTAATATACCATGAGTAATTCCTTAATATGGAACTTTTAAAGCCGGAATTTATCCTGTATAGATAAACCTTTGAAATAACATCGTTAGTGGCGTGAAAAGAATCGTGGACAAATTCGATATATTTAACTGAAATATCCGGAGGCAAAACGCCGTTAATAGCTATCTTAAATCTGGAAAGATCATAAGTATAAGGAATATGAAAATTGGCAACCTGGTTTAAGGCATGTACGCCTGCGTCTGTTCTACCGGAAGCATATAGCACAGGCTGTATTCCCGTTATTTTACATATCGCCTCCGTCAGTTTGCCAGAAACGGTTGTTTTTTCTATGCCCGAAAGACACCTTTGAATTTGCCATCCATGGTAATTTGAACCGTCATATTCTACCGATATCAGATAATTCATACCGCTATTCTATGTATTGTATTTAGACAGTATATACCTCAAGGAGCGAAGAGATAAACCGAGGCTTTTTGCAGCTTCGTTTCTGGAATAATTTTTTGATTTAAGACGTTCCTGCGCTATGGTTCTTTCGACCCCTCTTATAAATTCCGGCAGGCTCAAACTATTTTTAACATTCAGATCATTAAAAATATCGTTCGCCTTCAAGAAAGAAAAGGATGAAACCGCATTAAGGCCGTTTTGCTCCGTATTTTCTTTATCGCTTTTTATTTTTATATTATCCGGAAGATAGTCCACTGTGAGTTCTTCTCCTTTGCAATATATGCATGCCCTTTCTATAATATTTTCGAGTTCCCTGACATTACCGTGATAATCATAAGACATAAGAACAGAAATTGCGTCCGGAGTTATAGATGTTACATGTTTATTAAGAACGGATGAAAACTTGTTAATAAAATGCGAAGCAAGTAACGGGATATCCTCTTTATGTTCGTTGAGCCTCGGCATTTTAATATGCACGGCATTTAACCTGAAATACAGATCTTCCCGAAAACTCCCGTTTCTCACGAGTTCGGTTAAGTCTTTATTTGTTGCGATTATAAATCTTACATCAATATTTTTTTCAACATTTGAACCGAGTTTTCTGTATTTTTTTTCCTGAAATACTCTTAAAAGCTTAACCTGGACAGGCACAGGCAGATCCCCGATTTCATCTAAAAATAAACTGCCGCCTTCGGCATACTGAAGTAAGCCGGCTTTATCCTGTTCGGCTCCGGTAAAGGCGCCCTTAACATAACCAAATAATTCACTTTCAACAAGATTTTCAGGGATTGCGGCAAGATTGACCGGAACAAAAGGCCCCGGCGAAGAAATGCCCGAACCTCTGAAATAGACGTCATGGGCAAGCTTGGCTGCAAGTTCTTTGCCGGTTCCAGATTCGCCGGTTATTAAAAGCGTTGTAAATCCTTTTGACAGCCTGCCTATCTCATCTATAATGTTTTTTATCAAAACGGAGTTTCCGACTATGCCGCCGCTTAATTTATCTTCTTTTAAGCTGTTTTTTAGCCTTGAAAGCTCATCATAGACGGCAAAATAATCTATGGCCTTTTTTACCAAAACCTTAAACTCACCGGTATCAAAAGGTTTTATTATATAATCGAACGAACCCTCTTTAATTGCCAAAACCGCGGTCTTTACATCGGAATATGCCGTCATAAGTATTATCGGCAGCTGTTTTGAGAAAAACTCGCCGGAATATTTAGATTTAAAATACTGCAAAAAATCAAGACCGTCCATCTCGGTCATTTTAATATCCGAAATGATCAAATCAAATTTAAAAGGAGTTTCGCCCTTTTCTGATCCGGTGCAAGGTGAGACTGCTGTATTATGGTCTTCGAGCAATGAAACCGCCGCCAGCGCGCTCATAGCGGTAGTAACATCGTAGCCTTCATATTTAAGTAGTATTTCTAAAGACTCAAGTATGGATTTTTCGTCATCTATTATAAGTATCTTTTTATTGGTTTTCATATATGGGTAATTTTACAGAGATCAACGTTCCTTTATGTATTTTGCTTTTTATTTCTATTAAACCGTTTAGATTTTCAATGATTGATTTCGTAATAGCAAGACCAAGACCTGTCCCGTCCTTTTTTGTAGAAAAAAGCGGCTTAAAAACATTTTTAAGCGTTTTTTCATCAATACCGTCTCCGTTATCGGCAAAATTAAGACATAAATGCCTTCCCATATCTTTACCCTCTTCATCATGCAATACGCTTGAACTAATTTTTATTATCCCCCTGCCTTTTATATTGTCAAATTTATTAACAACAGAGTATATCGAATTTTCCATGATATTGATAAAAATTTGTTGTATCCTGTATTTTTCAAGAAAAACCATAAGCTCACGGTCTATTCTGTTTACTATTTTAATACTGCCTCCTTTATCCCTTGTAAATGAATAGAACTGACCGATAATATAATTAACAAATGAATAAAGGTTAAAATACTCATAATTTTTTTCATTTTTCCCTATTTTATCAGTTTTCACCTTAACAAAACCCAAGAAATCCCTCACAAGCGATTCAACTCTTAACGATTCGGTCTTTATTATGCTTAAAAGTTTCTTTGCATCCGAAGAGTTAAGCATATCTGCAGCTTTTGCCTCCCTGCCGTTCAAAATATCAATCGAAGTAATAACGGCGGAAAGAGGATTTCTTATTTCATGGGCAAGCCAGCCTGCCAATTTACCCGTGGTTATAAGACCTTCATTGATCTTCGCATCCATTTCCATCTGTTTTATGGCGGTAATATCCCTGAAAATAATAATATAGTGTCCAGGCTTATATCCGGCATCTTTTAATACAGAATAGACAAACCCTATTACTTTATCTTTGAAATTAATTTCAAATCTTCTTAAGTAAGGATTTTCCTCACCCTCCCTCGCACTTAAAACATTCGCAGGAAAATCTTTAAAAAGATCGCCGATCTTCAGATTAAAATGATAAAGCATGCCTGCTTTAGCTGGCAGACCCTCTTTAAATACATCATTTCCAATTATTTCCATCGCAGCCCTGTTTATAAAAACTATTCTTTTTTCTTCATTAAGCACTATAACCCCCTGCGTAAGGTTATTAATAAGCTCTTTATTAAAGTTTTCGGCATTTTTAATTAATTCATCCCTTTCGATTATATTTTTGCTTAACGATTTAATATTTCCCGAAAATTTATACAGAAGCCACCCGAAAATTAGAACCCCGAGGATATTCAGGCTGGAAATCATTAATAGCTTATCGGGGTTGTTCACAAAATAACCGTGTCCGGGAAGATCGAAATAAAACTGGAGGTTGGCGGTAAAACCAATAGCAAAGACAGCCGCCACGGTAAAAAATACCGTGCCGCTTTTAAGAAAAACAAAAGCGGCCAGCATGATAAGAAGATAATATAGAAAGATCAGATTGCTTTTTAAGCCACCGTTTAAAATAACAACGGCGGATATTATCGCGAGATCCAGAAAAAGTTGGGAAAACCCGAAATAATGCAGGTAGTTTTCATGGGCGCTCTTTTTTATCATATGTAATACAAATAAATATAACAGGGTAATAAAAAAAACGGCGCCGAGAAAAACATAGACATAACCGGCAAACGATAAAAAAAGATTAGAATTATTTTTAGGCAGGATTAAAAGATAAATGAAATAGGCAAGCGAGGCGGCCGTCAACCTGAAAATGATCAGGAATTTAAGTTTTTCATAAAGGTTTTTATCCGGTTCAGCAAAAAAATTAGGAAAAAAAGGGTGTTTCATCTACCATTTATTTTATTGCCCTTCCAATGTTAAATATCGGTTCATACATTGCAACTACAAGAGTGCCCACAACGATCCCCAGAAAAACGATCAGCACCGGTTCTAACATCTGTGTGAGATTAGTTACCGCATTGTCAACTTCTTCATCATAATAGTCGGCTACTTTGGCAAGCATAGCGTCCATGTTCCCAGTCTTTTCTCCTACCATTATCATCTGTATTACTAAAGGAGGAAAAAGCCCTATCTTATTTAAAGCCGCAGCCAAGGAAGAGCCCGAAGCCACATCCTCCCTTGCTTTAATGACGGATTCTTCTATTATCTTATTTCCGCTTGCTTTAGAAACTATTTCAAGCGCCGCTAAAATCGGGACGCCGCTTTCAACCATTGTGGAAAGCGTTCTGGCAAACCTCGCTATGGCCACTTTTTTTAAAAGCGTTCCTATCAGCGGAATCTTAAGAAGCAACCTGTCTATATTTCTTCTCCCGCCCTCTCTTTTATAATAGAACCTGAATAAAAATACAAAAATACCTATCCCGATCAGTATATATATAATATTCCCTCTAAGAAAATTGCTAAAATTAATGACTTCACGGGTGAGCAGGGGTAATTTCGCCCCTACACTTGCAAAAAGTTTAGCAAAAATCGGTATAACAAAGGTCATTAAAATTACAATGACGGCAACGGCAACGCTTAAAACAACTATGGGATAGATCATTGCGCCTTTGATTTTTCTTTTAAGACGGACTATTTTTTCGAAATAGACCGAAAGTCTTTTAAAGACCTCCTCAAGCACGCCTCCTCTTTCGCCGGCCTCAACAAGATTCACATATAATTCATTAAAAACTCTGGGAAATTTTCTGAAACTATTTGACAAAGAAGCACCACCTTCAATGCTTTCTTTGATCTTTATTAATATTCCTTTCACTTCCTTGTTTTTTTGCTGTTCTATCATTATCGAAATACCCTGCAGTATAGGAACGCCTGAATCTATAAGGGAAGAAAACTGCCTTGTAAAGACGACCAAGTTGTTATCGCTTATTTTGGTTCTAGGGCCGACTTCTGTTATTCCGGTAAGACTCAGGGTAAAAAATTCGCTTTTTTTTCCGACTTGGATAGGATATATATTTTTTTTATGAAGCTCTTCGACAACTATTGCGGAATTAGCCGCATCAAGCTCACCGTTTAAGTATTCGCCGGTACTTTTTTTTCCTTTCCATTGATAGATAGCCATAAATGCTCCCTTTTTAAAAGGAATAAGGAGGCAATAACCCCTTAAACCCTTTTACAAAAATTAAAGTTTATATATTTATTAATATAATATAATTATAATATAATACAGTATAATAATATATAATATGACATAAATTTATAAAAGTAAAGATAAGATGATGAAATACATTATCAGATGGTGAAGGGAGTAGAACCCTTTTTTTGATCCCCCAAGGAAGAAAACCGCATATCGGAATTGGCCATTTCACCGGGCGTAAGATCTTATATTCCGGATAAATTTAATCCGGCCGCGATTTTGCCTGTTTCTCCCATACCTCCTTTGGATACAAGTCCCGAAGAGATATTTTGCCTTAATTCTTCCACATCGGATGAACAGCTAATGGCATCTTCTTCGGATATGATATTTCTGTTTACAAGCGAAGCGAGCGCCTGATTTAATGTCTGCATGCCGTATTTTTCCTGTCCTAATTGTAATTGCGAATAAATCTGATGAATCTTGTTCTCCCTGATTAAATTTCTTATCGCCGCATTAGGAATCATTAACTCTGCTGCAAGAACCCTGCCGCTATTGTCACGCCTTGGAATAAGAGTCTGCGACATTACGGCAACCAGCGATAAAGATAAGGAAGACCTGACCTCGGGCTGCTGGTCTGCAGGAAAGATGTCTATTATCCTGTTTATCGTCTGAACCGTTGAATTAGTATGAAGCGTTCCAAAGCTCAAATGACCAGTTTCGGCAATGGTAAGAGCGGTTTCCATGGTTTCTTTGTCCCTTATTTCACCTATTAGCACTATATCCGGATCTTCCCTTAATATATGCTTTAACGCTTCTGCAAAACTTACCGAATCCTGCCCAATTTCTCTTTGATTGACAAGACAGCCTTTATGCTGAAAAACGTATTCTATCGGATCTTCTATCGTAATTATATGATCGTGTCTAGTCGCATTAATAACATCAATCATAGCAGCGAGCGAGGTAGTTTTTCCGGAACCGGTCGGACCGGTTACCAATATCAAACCCCTCGGTAATTTAATAAGCTCCTTCATCATCGGCGGAAGGCCTAACGAATCCATTGACGGGATCTCATGCGGGATTACTCTGAAAGCGCCGGCAATATTTCCTTTATCCAAATAAAGATTAGCCCTGAATCTGGAAATACCTTTTTGAGAAAATGAAAAGTCAAGTTCATGCAATTCCTCAAATTTTTTCTTTTGAACATCGGTTATTATACTGTAACATAACCCTTGGGTATCGGAAGGAGACAAAACAGGATAATTTAACGGCACAAGCGAGCCCAAAATCCTTATTTGGGGCGGGCTGCCGACAGCTATATGAATGTCCGAAGCACCCCTCTCAACGGTAGTTTTTAATAAATCAGCAATTGACGGCATAATAAAACCTCCAGCTAATTATAATTTCCAATATATTGCAATATTTCATCAAGCGACGTGATCCCCGCAAGGAATTTTTCTTTAGCCGCTTGCGCTAGCGTTATCATGCCATTTTTAATGGCCGTTTGCTCGATCTCAAGCTGATTGGCGTTTTTATAAATCAACTCTCTTATATCGTCGGTAATGTTTAAGACTTCATAGATAGCTATCCTGCCCCTATATCCTGTATTCATACAAGCCGGACAGCCTTTGCCTTTATAAAACACCGTATTTTTTATATCTTCATCCTTAAATCCAAGACCGCTAAGAAGAGGGTAATCTATCTTATGAACCGTCTTGCACCCCTCGCATACTTTTCTTATAAGTCTCTGCGCTATTATAAGGTTAGTGCTTGAAGCCACGAGAAATGGTTCGACGCCCATATTAATCAATCTTAACACCGTTGAAGACGCATTGTTGGTATGAACGGTAGAAAGAACAAGATGACCGGTTAAAGCCGCTTTAACCGCAACTTCCGCAGTTTCAAAATCCCTGATCTCTCCGACCATAATAATGTCCGGATCCTGCCTTAAAAAGGAACGTAACGCCGACGCAAAAGTAAGATTTATTTCTTCATTAACCTGAACCTGATTGGTCCCCGCTATATTATATTCCACCGGATCTTCCGCAGTGGATATATTGACGGTAGTATTATTCAAATCGCTTAAAGCGCTGTATAATGTGGTGGTTTTACCGGAACCGGTCGGACCGGTTACAAGGATCATTCCGTAAGGCTTATGGATGGCATTTTTAAAATCTCTAAGCTGAAGCTCAGAAAAACCAAGTTTTTTCATATCTAATTGGAGGAATGATTTGTCAAGTATTCTCATAGCGATCTTTTCGCCGAACAAGGTGGGCAACGTTGACACCCTGAGATCTATTTCCTGGTTGCCATCCATTCGAACTTTTATTCTGCCGTCTTGCGGAAGTCTTTTTTCCGATATATCCATCTGCGACATTATTTTTATTCGGGAACCGACCGGATTTTTCAGCTGCCAGGGAATCTTCATCGCCTCGATCAGTTTTCCGTCTATGCGAAATCTAATGCGCATAACGGATTCGTAAGGTTCGAAATGGATATCACTCGCCTGCCTCCTTACAGCATCGGAAATAACTTTATTAACAAACTGCATGACCGGCTTATCTGATGAAGATCTTTGAAGTTCGGAGATATTAATTTCTTCATCTATATCGGAGATAGATATTGATTCAATAAAATCCTTATGTTCTGCAAGTACAGCCGAAGCATTATAATAGGTGGATAGGGCATTATTGATCTCCGCTTCAGACGCCAGTACAACTTCAACGTTCAAACCGGTAAAAAATTTAACATCGTCGAGAGCGGCAACATTCGTCGGATCGGAAACCGCAAGATAAAGCGTATTTCCCTGTCTTCTGTAAGGAACTACCTGATGCTTTAAAGCAATATCGGGCGGTATTAGTTTTATAACCGCGGATGGAATTTCTGATGTTGAAATATTTACAGTCGCAGCGCCAAATTCCTTTGACAAAAAAGATATAAGTTCGGAATCTTTTGCAAAACCGAGTTTAGTCAACTGCCCACCGACACTGCCGCCGGTTTTATCCTGTTCTTCAAGGGCTCTGTTTAATTGTTCGGATGTTATCAGATTATTCCTCACAAAGATTTCCCCAAGCTTAAGATCCTTTAATTTATGACCCTTTGCTATGTTATCCCTTATCCTTTTTTGCGCCAGCAAAGCATCGGAAACATCATTTTTTTTAACAATGCCCTGCTTTACTAAAAGCTCACCAAGTTTTTGATCGTCAATAGTTTTCTGATCATCCATAGTTTAATATTTAATATTTAATATTAATATTTAATATTTAATATTGCAATTATTACAATTAAAAAATTATTTATATTGTTTCGTTTTACCGGCAATATTCATATGCCATATACATAGTGAAATCACCTTTATGTTATATTTATTATTTATTGCGTTCACCTTTGTTTATTGCTTAGCCGCTGAAACCATAAAATCAAAATCAACCCTTTTACCTGTCCAGATATAAAAGCTTTCGATAGCTTGAAACACTAACATAGAAAGACCGTTTACGCATTTAATCCCCCTTTTCTGAACTAACCTCATAAAAGGGGTTACAACAGGATTATAAGCAATATCCATTGCAAGCGAATCTTTATTTATACAATTTAACGGCAAATTTTGTATTGCCTGCGCTGCCCCTTCCGAAGGCGTAATCGCACTAATAATTATATCACAATTCCTGAAAAGATCATAATGGCATTTAAAGGGGGTAAAACTTTTTCCCTGATCCCGCGCTAAGGAAGAAAGACCATTTTCACGTCTTAGAGACGTAAAAGACGTAAAATCAGAATAATTTAGCAAGGTTTTAGCCTTCATCTCCTTCGCCCAGGATAAAGCCTTATTAAATAAACCGAAAACCCTATCTATATCTCTGTTTATTATAAATACATTTTTAGCGCCTTCTTTAATCGCCGAATAAAGAATCGCTTTTGAAGCGCCTCCCGCTCCCATAAGTATAATATTTTTATCTTTAAGACCGGCCCCAAACTCAAAATCGATGCTGTTTACAAAACCGGCGCTATCGGTATTATATCCCATATAGCTGCCGTCCCGTTGAAGATTGACGGTATTGACGGCCCCGATAAAAGAAGACTCCTTGCTTAGCTTATCAAGATATTTAAGCACCACTTCTTTATAAGGCTTTGTAATATTAGCCCCTTTTAATTTTAGCGCCTTAAATCCGTTAAATGCGGAAGGAAAATCATCTGGCTTGACATCAAATTTTGAATAACAAAAATCTAAGTTAAGCGCTTTAGCGGTCTTATTATGCAAAAGCGGCGAGATCGAATAACCTATCTTATATCCAAATATCCCAAACAAAAGCGGGTAAGAAGCTTTTATTTTCAGCAATCTTTTGACAAAAAGATCCTTTCCTTTTTGCCTTCCCATATTACATACTCATTAAAAGTTGCTTAAAAAGGGAATCTATTTTGGCGGCTTTATTACCATCTATAAACATATAGACATATCTTGTCGTTTCATCCATAACTTTGGTAACTGACTGCTTATCGCTTTTCATATTGTTCAAGTTAATAGGAATTTTGTCTGCTTTGCTTCCAAGCTGTTCTTTTAATATTTTTTTAATTGACTCGGCAACATCGGCGGCAGGCACACTTGTGTTTTGCGGCGGCTCCAACCTGATATAGTTGCTTTGCAAAAGGTTATAAAGAGTTTTAATTATAAAAAAATCATTTTCTATGGAAAGGGCAATAATCTGATTAACAGTTCTTCTGCCGTCTATCGTTGACAAGACATTCCAGACTGCTGGAGAAAGCGAGATCGGCCTTGAGCCTACCGTTTTGTTTGTAGTAATGACTGGTATATGATTTTTTGAAGGTATAACTTTGGAAATAACCGCAAGCTCATCCCTTCTCTTTTTGCATTCGGAAAGAACAGAGGAAAAATTAATGGGAACTGCAAAATCTATAACGTCCGGTAACGGTTTTTCATCAAAAGCAAACTCCCCATTTGACAAAAAAAGTATATAATTAAGGGCTTCCATTATGTAATTTGAAATAAATTCGTTTTCCTTATCTTTAGATATAACGCCTAATTTAAAGAAGTAAATATCGAACCCCGCGACAGTTTTATAATATGACCTGTATTTTTCAAGCATTTGGACATAATCTTGCTTATTCAAGTCGAGATGTTTCATTATAAGTTTTTCTAAAATGATATTATCGGAAATAGAAAGAAAATAAAGCATGCCGTTCTTAATGAACAGCTTTGCCGCAAAATTATCGAACCTTAAATTTAAAACTCCTGTTTTTTTGGAGATATCTAAAAATTTAAGAACATCGAACAACTCTAAATTCGTGATATTGCCTTTTATATCCATTTTATTATTTGCGCACCTCTAATTCTTTAAGTAAATGTTGAATAAACCTAACGGTAACCGCAACGTATATAGAACCAAAAAACAGAACTAAAGAGATTAGAAAATACGAAAGGGGTAGATATCTGATTGTTGCTATAAAAAAGAAACTCCCTGCTTCGGCAAGAAAGAAGAAAAACATAAATACAAGCATAAGGGAAAGCCATTTTCCGACAAAACCGCCGGGAATATTCTTTTTAAGCGAATTAGCAGCTATTATGTTGATAAGCATAAGAATAGCGCCTAATAACAAAAAAAAATAGAACAGGTTCATTAGGTTAAAAAAAAGAAACAAGCCCGACATTTGGAAGCCTCCTTATTATTATTTTATTATTATTTTTAAATTTTTAATTTTTAGTATTTTTACCGTATTATATCCTTAATTTTATTATATTTACCATTAAACATAATATTACTAAATAATATTAATAATATTACTAAATGCTTTTAAATTTTGCAATAATTTTTTTAAAATTTTTTTATTTATTATTTATATTTATAATATATCTAAAATATATCATCATGTTATCATAATTCTATAGACCGATGATAGCATATTTTTAAATATAAAATATAAATATATTGATAAATTTATGCTTTTATTTTATAATATTATTTATGAATGTCAATAATGATATAAAAAACATGAGCTTCGAGGATGCATTAAAAAAGCTTGAAGAAAATGTCCAGAGCCTTGAAAAAGGGGATCTCGGCCTTGAAGAATCCATTAAAATTTACGAGGAAGGAATAGTATATTCTACGTATTGTATGCAAAAGCTTGACGCGGCAGAAAAAAAGATAGAAGAGTTAAAAAATAAAAAAAATGGGACATTCCGGACAAAACCCCTTGATCTGAGCAATAATGCGTCTTCAGAATAACAAAAAAAATACGACTATGCAGCCTTTTTTCCGAGCGCGCATTATTACAAAACCGATACCTAACCGATGTTTGATATAGAAAAATATATAGAAGAAAATAAAAAGCTGATAAACGATTTTCTGCTCGCCCATTTCAATAAAAAATATGATAAGAAACTGCCGAATAACAAATTCTCTCTTAACGATGCAATGTTTTATACGCTTTCAAACGGCGGTAAAAGACTAAGACCTATATTTCTTATTATTACCGCGGAAAGCCTGGGCTTCACGGAAAAAAACAGGCTTCTTCCGTTTGCCTCTTCCATTGAACTGATACATTCATACTCGCTCATACATGACGATCTTCCCGTAATGGACAACGATAGTCTAAGGCGGGGAAAACCTACAAATCACCTTGTTTTCGGAGAAGCTGCGGCAATTCTTGCCGGGGACGCGCTCCTTTCGGAGGCATTCGTAATTCTGACGGACAAACAATATACAGCCGGGATTGAGTGCGGAATAATTGTTGATATAATAAACGAACTGTCATTTTCTTCGGGCGCCGGAGGACTTGTGGGGGGGCAGTTCTTTGATATTATGTCTTTCAAAACCGATTTGCGTTTGGAGGAAATAACTGAAATTCATGCCGGAAAAACCGCATCTTTGATTGCCGCAGCATGTGTTATGGGCGGAATGCTTGCCGGAGCCAATGAAAATATTATATCTTCCTTGAAAAATTACGGCCGCTATATCGGGCTTGCTTTTCAGGCTATAGACGACTTGCTCGATATAACCGGCAACAGCCGGTTTACCGGAAAAACAGCCGGGATTGACAAAAATAATAAAAAATCTACAATAGCTTCTGTACTTGGAATCGAAAAAACCCGCGAGCTGATAAAGGAATATACGGATAATGCTATTATCAGGCTTGACGAAACCGGAACAGGATTTCCGATGCTAAAGAACCTTTCGTACTATTTAATAAACAGGGTTTGTTAAAATGCCTATAAATAATATAAAAAATATAAATGATGTAAAAAAAATCCCGCCGGACAAGCTTTCGGTCCTTGCAAAAGAGCTCAGGGAAGAGATCATCTCGGTATGCGCTAAAAACGGCGGACATTTAGCTTCCAGCCTCGGTGTAGTTGAATTAACGATCGCTCTTGCCGTGGTCTTTGATTTTAACGGTGAAGACGCGATCATCTGGGACGTAGGACACCAGTCATACTCTTACAAATTATTAACCGGAAGATACGATAAATTTGCGACGATAAGGAAATTAGGCGGCATTTCGGGATTTCCGTCTATTTTTGAAAGTAAATACGATTTTTTCGGAACGGGACATGCAGGAACATCTATTTCTGCGGCTTTAGGAATGGCGGTTTCAAAAGACCTTATGCATGAAAAAGGCAGGATTATCGCGGTAATTGGGGATGCGTCAATTTCAAACGGCCTTGCCTTGGAAGGTCTTAACCATGCCGGCATCATGAAAAAAGACATTATCGTGATTCTTAACGACAATGAAATGTCTATTTCAAAAAGCGTCGGGGCTATCTCAAACTACCTCAACAAAATAATAACCGGCAATTTTTACCTAAATTTGAAAAAAGAGACCGAAAAACTGCTGAAATCAATCCCTTTATTCGGAACGCAGGTTGCCAGGCTCGCCTCAAAACTTGAAGAATCCTTCAAAAATCTCATAGTTCCCGGTATTATTTTTGAAGAACTGGGGTTTACTTATGTAGGGCCTATTGATGGACACAACATAGATTTATTGACCAAATCCCTTGAAAGCATAAAAAAAATTAAAAAACCTGTTTTACTGCACATAATAACCCAAAAAGGCCGTGGGTATGAACCATCGGAAAAAAATCCGTCTCTTTTCCACGGAATTTCAGCTTTCGACAAAAATACGGGGCTTACTCTTAAAAAAACCGGCAATATTACTTACGGCGAAGCGGCATCAAATTTTCTAATAAAACTTGCATCGGAAAACAATAAAATAATCGCCATTACCGCTGCAATGTCGGAGGGAACCGGTCTTAATAAATTTGCAAAACATTTTCCCGAAAGATTTTTTGATGTCGGCATTGCCGAGGAACATGCGGTTACATTTGCCGCAGGAGCCGCTTCATCCGGCTTAAAGCCATTTTTTTTCGTTTATTCGACATTCCTTCAACGGTCGCTCGATCAGATCATACACGATGTATGCCTGCAAAACCTTCCCGTCGTTTTCTGTATTGACAGGGCCGGCATCGCCGGGGAAGATGGCGCAACCCATCATGGCATCTTTGATATATCCTATTTAAATTATATACCGAATCTCGTCGTCATGGCGCCAAAAGATGAAAATGAACTTACGATAATGCTAAAAAGCGCCCTTACCTATAATAAACCGGTGGCGATCAGATATCCCAAAAGCGAGATTCCTTACTATGAAGCGCCTGAACCATCAAAAACCATGACAATAAAAGAAGGTGAATTTGAAACATTAATAGACCATAACGAAAATCTTATCATAGGTTTAGGGACGCAGATCCCGTTGATAGAAAAAATATTAACATCAATAAACGAAAACGCCGAATATGAAAATGGCGGGATAGGACTTATAAATGCAAGGTTTGTCTCCCCGTTACCAGATCAGCTTATAAATAAAATAAAAACTGCAAAAAAAATCATGACCGTAGAAGAAAATATCGAATTCTCGGGCTTTGGCTCCAAGCTTATTACTCTTTTGTCCGAAAATACCGGTATATTAAACCTCAAATACAAGATCATATCCTTAGGAAAAGGCTTTATCGAACATGGCTCCAGAAAAGAACTATTGAAAATTGCTGGTTTTTCCGAAGGTGATTTTGAAAAAGCGATTAATGCGTTCTTTTTAAGTGAGAGTGAAAAAAACAAGGTTAGATATTCTGCTTTCTAATATAACGCCCTCCGGAGAATCTTTGTCAAGAACCAGAGCTGCCTCGTTAATAATAGAAGGAAAAGTTGCCGTAAACGGCGAAATATGCACTAAACCGGGCGCTATGGTCAATACCTGCGATACCGTAAAAATTCTCGAAGATCCAAACCCGTATGTATCAAGAGGTGGCTTAAAATTAAAAAGCGCATTGAACGATTTTGGCATTATCGTAAAAAATAAAAAGGTAATGGATATAGGAGCATCTACCGGCGGTTTTAGCGATTGTCTTATCAAAGAAGGTGCGTATCTTGTATACTGTATTGACGTTGGCTACGGCCAACTTGATTACAAGCTTAGAAACTCCGGAAAAATAAAAAATATCGAAAGAACAAACATTAAAAAGATGCCTTTTGAAACGATCGGCGAAAAGCTTGATTTATGCACCATAGACGTTTCTTTTATTTCATTAAAAAAAGTTCTTCCATATACCTTAAAATTTCTTAAAAAGGGCGGGGAAATAATTGCCCTGATCAAGCCTCAATTTGAAACCGAAAATAAAAAAGTTTTAAAAAAGGGAGTGATAAAAAATGAGAATGTTTACGAAGACATAATCAATGGCATAATTGGCTATTCAAGCACATTAAACCTTGCTACCAAAGGGGTAAAAAAATCATGCATAAAAGGAAAAAAGGGGAACACGGAATTTTTCATCTATCTGACAAAAGAAGATTAAGCAGAAGAAAACCTATATCTATATATAGTGCACCTATATACGATATGACGGCTATGCTAAAAGCCGCTATCTTTTTAATTGCCATTTTAGTTACGGCATTTTTGAGCTTTTTCTTTTTTTCCGGCTATTCTTACGCCTTCGGTAAAAATACAGGCAGCGATAATATCAAAAATCTGATTGCCGGTTTTGTTTACGAGAACTACCACGATTATGGCAGTTCCTTAAAATATCTTAAAAACAATCTAAAAAGCGCCGGCAGCGCAACCGCTTATTATTACCTTTCCAATATTTACTTCAAAGATAAAAAATTTAATAAAGCTATGCGCTGCCTGAACAACGCTATCAAAATAAGCTCAGCTAAAAATAAAAACAGTACAAAATATCTTATCCTTAAAGCAAAAATATATACGGAGGAAAATAAAATTGATGGGTCAATTAAAATTCTGCAATCCATCCTAAAAAAGAACCCCTATAACGAGCAGGCGCTTCTATTTATAGCAAATCTTTACAGATACAAAAGAAACTTTAATTCCGCAATAGCTTTTCTTAAATTAGTAAAAATATATTATCCGGACAATATTAATTCGTATTATGAACTGTCAAAAATATATATAAAACTAAATAAACCGCAAAAGGCTGAAAAAAATTACAAAGAATTATTAAAAATAAATCCGTATTTTAGAAATGGATATTTTGAACTTGCTGCCCTTTACGAACTTACCGGCAAAGAGAAAAGCGCCATTAAAATACTTAAGAAATACCTGCATTACGCCCCATATTCTAAATCAACATTATACCAGCTCGGATTACTGAATTACGCTTTAAAAAAATATATTGTAAGCCGTAAATATCTTTTCAATTTATACCGTATTACGATTGCAAAAGAAACCCTGCTCAGAAACGAAGCCCTTTTTTATATCGGACTTTCATACTATTTCCAGCATAATTATACAAAAAGCATTATGTATCTGTCTAAACTAAAATATGGAAAGTATTATGTAAATGCAAGGCTTGAAGAAGTCGAAATATATCTTATGCTTGATAATAAGAATAAAACCGGTAAATATGAACCTAATATAAAATATATTATTCAAAAGCTTACAAATAATAAAAAACTTCAAAAAAACCTCAAAGTTTATTACTTTTCAGCAATAGTATTGAGCGAACTAAAACAATTCAACAAAGCGAAAGGTCTTATAAAAAAAGGGTTAAAATATTTTCCAGATAATACGGCGCTGCTTTATGAACTCGGCTCAAATTATCATTTTTTAAAAAATGATAAAAAATCAATTGAAATTATGGAAAAGATATTAAAGATAGACCCTTTAAATGCAAATGCCCTTAATTTCGTGGGCTATTCCTTTGCGCTCAAAGGCAAAGATCTTAAAAAGGCAAAGGAATTTATCAAAAAAGCCCTTTCTATTGACCGTAATTCGCCTTACATAATGGACAGCATGGGATTTGTTTATTTTCAATATAAACAGTATAAAAAAGCCCTGCCATACTTTATTTTCGCTTCAAAAAGGCTTAAAAACTCCAGCGTGGTTTTAAAACATATCGGTATGGACTATTTTATGCTGAAAAACTACAAAAAAGCGTTAAAATATTTGAAAATTTCGGAAAAGATAAAAAAATCGAAACAGGCGAAACGGTATATAAAAAAGATAAAAAAAGATAATAAAATTTAGAATCTAAAAAAATTTATGATGTTTCGTCAAGTTTTCTGTACAGCGTTTTTAATCCTATATCTAAATCTCTTGCGGTTTTAGTTTTATTGTTCGCGTTTTTTTCAAGGGTTTTCCGTATTATTAAATTTTCCGCTTTTTCAAGGGTAATATTTAAGGGTATTTTTATATAATCCGAACGCTTTTCGGCGCTAAAATTTTCGGAAGCAAAATTAAATTGAAATTTAGAATGTCTTTCTTTCAAATAATCAGGTAAGTTAGTTTCATCAAGAATTTCGCTTCCGGTAACTGCCGTCATATATTCAATGGCATTTTTAAGTTCCCTCACGTTTCCCGGAAAATCGTATTCCAGAAAGGCTTTCAATGCGGCATCGCTAACACCCTTTATATTTTTGCCAGTTTCTCTTGAAAAATCTTCTATAAATTTTTTTATAAGCAGCAGAATGTCGTCTTTTCTTTCTCTTAAAGGAGTAAGGTATAAGTTTATTACATTAAGCCTGTAATACAGATCCTGTCTAAATTCTCCGCTTTTAACCTTTGCCACCAGATCGGCAGAGGCCACAATTATCCTAATATCTACTTTAATAGTTCTGTTTCCGCCCACGCGTTCAAATTCCTTTTCCTGAAGAACACGCAATATTTTAGCCTGAGTTTTTAACGGGATTTCACCTATTTCGTCAAGAAAAAGCGTGCCGCCGTCCGCAATTTCAAAACGGCCCCTATGAAGCTGATCGGCACCGGTAAACGCCCCTCTTTCATGGCCAAAAAGCTCGCTTTCTAAAATTGTTTCGGATAATGCGGCACAATTCACTTTGATAAACGGTTTATTTTTTCTTTCACTGCTATTAACTATTATATTGGCAAGAAGTTCTTTTCCAGTACCGGATTCGCCTTCTATCAAAACAGTAGAATTGGTTTTGGAAACGGCTATTGCGGTATTAATGGTCTCTATCATTTTTTTTGATTTGGTGATTATATTGCCAAAATTAAATTTCTCGTCCAATCTTGTTTTGAGAAGATTTATTTCATTAACAAGCTTTTGCTTCGAAACGATCCGCTTGAGTATCAGGCTTAACTCTTCAAGGTTGACTGGTTTGGTAATATAGTCGTAAGCGTCGGCTTTCATTGCCTCGACAGCGCTTTTGACGGAACTAAAACCGGTAATAATCAACACCTCGATATCTTCTGTCAGATCCTTTATCGTCTTTAAGAGTTCAAGACCGGTGCCGTCAGGCAGCTTTAAGTCCGTTACAACTATGTCAATATGGTCCGAATTTAATATTTTCGCAGCCGTTTTAAGGTCTCCGGCTTCAAAAACCCTGTACCCTCCCATGCTTATATAATCTGCAAGGGCGTAGCGCGAAGCGTCGTCATCTTCAACTATCATTATATTTACCATATTTACCAAACTCATAAAAGAACGAGGCTCGTAGTAATTGCCTGCCATAATATTGTAGAGCCTTAGCTTATTGAAGAAAAAAGAATAATAAAAGGTAAGAATTTATTGCATTTAATTAACGATATGCCCCAATATAAGGGAAACTGTAGTCCCTTTTCCTTTGTAAGATTCGATGGACATTGAAAAACCATGAGCGTCAATGATCTTTTTAACTATAGGAAGCCCAAGCCCGATGCCGTTTTTCTTGGTAGTATAAAACGGTTCGTAAACTCTTTTCAAACTCTCCCCGCTCATGCCCCGTCCATTATCGCGAACAACAAGCATAAGTTTAGACAGATAAAAAGAATAATATATATACACATCTTTGCTAAAATCGCAAGAAGTATCGTCATAAGAATCTACGGCATTAGAAATTAAATTTATAAGCACATGCTTCATAAGGTGTTTATCTACTGTAACAATCACCCGTTCCCCTGCTTTACAATTTAATTTAACACCTTTATGACCGGCTTTTGAAGTAACCGCATCAACGGCTTCTTTTACTAACTCTCTAATATCCGTATCTTCAAGAACAAGATCGTAATTTTTTGTAATCCTGACAATATTTTCCATAGTTAAATTCAATTTAGAAGTTTCGGATTCGATTAAATCCCCGATCTTTTTAATGCCCGATTGAATATCCTCCATGCCCGGTTTGCCTGCCGGCCCGCCCAAAGCACCGCCGCCGATTTTCTCTAGTTTGACATTTAACAGCTTCGAATTAACGGATATGGCATTAATGTTATTCCTGATCTCATGAAAAATAAGGGAAGGAACCTCAAGCACGCTTTTTTCTACCGAACTTAAGCTTAGTTCCAGATCATCTTGTTTTGATATTAATTTATAAAAATAAAAGAACATGCCTGAAATTATAACGACCGCAAAAACAACCGCGATAATGAATGCATAATAAAAGGCATCATGCGGGACATTATTCAAAAAATAAGGGGACAACCGCTTGTATAAATTGTCTTTTCCGTTATAAAAAATGATAGACGACGGCTTTAGCGAATAAAGTACACCACGCGAATTTCCGAAGGCATTATAGGCAATATAAATAGAAGAGGCGAAAAACCAAACTATCCCCAAAAGGCTTGCGGTTAAAACGCTTAAAATTAAAATCCTGATCTTTTTTAATTTTAAGAATTTACCCAACATGACCATATATACCGTATATTACTTTAATCCTTGTATATTATCCTATTATACAAGCATTAAAGATATTAAGTGCAGTAAAATAATTTCATATGCATATATACATATATAATTAATATATAATATAAATATAATATATCACTATCAGAAGAAAAATTAAAGCAAATTTTTTTATATTAATTCTATTTTACTTTTATTAAATATTGAAGCAGCGCTTTTTACGTCCTCGGCTATTTTTTCTTTCAGCGCGTCAACGGAACCGAACTTTATCTCGTCCCTTAACCTTTCGATAAAAAAGACCTCAGTTTCTTTCCCGTAGAGATTGCCGTTAAAACCAAAAATATACGACTCAATCCTGCGAATTTCATCCGGAAAGGTAGGGTTATCGCCTATATTGGTAACTGCATTGTATGTTTTTCTGTCAATTTTAACGATACTTACATAAACCCCGTCTTTTGGAAAAAGTTCCTCTTCCGGTATTATATTGGCGGTAGGAAACCCTATAATCTTACCTCTTTTACTCCCTTTTATAACAATCCCGTGAACAGAATAGTATCTGCCAAGAAATTTACTTACCTTTGAAACATCTCCAAGAAGCACAAGTTTTCTAATTACGGTGCTTGAAACGACCTCTTCTTCCAACTTTACGGGACTGACAACTATCAGGTCAAAATTTAGTTCGACGCCTAATTTTTCAAGGAGGGAAGTGTTGCCGGTCTTTCCGCTTCCAAAACCAAAATCATGACCTACAATAATCCTGAGAGGTTTTAATTTCTTGTATATAATCTCTTTTACGAAATCTTCGGGATTCATTCTGGAAAATTCCGTAGTAAAAGTTATATAAATAAGATAATCTATTCCGATCTCCCTTATTAACTCAGTTTTTTTCTCAAAAGTGGTAATCAGATGGACTTTCCTGTCTGGTTTTAAGACTTTCAAAGGGTGAGGGTGAAATGTAAGAACGACTGAAACGGAATTAAATTTTGAGGCGGCTTCTTTCGTAATTTCCATAAGTTTCCTATGGCCAAGATGTATTCCATCGAAGCTTCCCACCGTCAAAACAGAATTTGCAAAATCGAAATTTAAATCCTGAATATTAAATATTTTCAATTTATATTTTAATTTATATCTTATATAATTTATATAATAGATTTACTTAAATATTATTACAAGAAGATAAATGATAGCGATTATCCAGCCGGTAGAACCCATTGTCAACATAAGCCCGTTTGAGGAAGCGTTCCCAAAAAACATCATAACGGTTGATGAAATTATTACGGTAATAAGTATAAGGCTGCTGGCAAGCCTTTTGCTTGATTTTTCCATTTCGTTTATAAGACCATCAAGTCCTTTATGATTAAAATCTATGGAAAAGCTGTCATCCGACATTTTTTTCATTATTTTTTCAGCTTTGTTAGGAAATTCTGTAAAAAAATTTTTATAGCTTTTCAATCCACTTACTATATCTTCTTTAATATTTTTAGTCTTTTCTTTAACGCCTGTCAGTTCGTTAAAATCAAAATAGCCTTCTCCCGCCGTAATAAACGTAAAATCGGGATCAAGAATCTTTGCAATAAATTCAATGGATAAAAGGGCCTTAAACAAAAGGGAAAGTTCCACCGGAATTTTGAGATTGTGGTGCCTTGCGATTTTCAAGGTATCTAAAAAAAGCTCGGCGCTGTATATATCTTTGAATGGTTTAGCGGAAAAACCTTCGATGAATTCCATAAGTTCATACCTGAAATCCCTTTCTTCGCGCTCCGTCAGATCCCCGCTGCAGATATTTATAAATATCGTAGCAACTTCTTCGTAATTTCCATTAATAAAATTAAATAAATATTCGAAACACTGATGTCTTAAATCTTTAGCTAAAATCCCAACGGAACCAAAATCTATAACGCCGATTCTCGATTCATCCATTACAAAAATATTGCCCGGATGCGGATCGGCATTAAAAAAACCAAAAATAAAAAATTGCTTATAAAAATGATTTAAAAGAACTCTGAGGATTTTTTTCGTATTATACCCTTGTTTTGCCAGCTCATCTTTATCCATGATTTTTATTCCGTCAATAAATTCTTCGACTAATAACGAACGGGTCGAATAGTTCCAGTAAATCCTTGGAATAACAACTAAATTATTATTAATGTTGTATCTGCGGCTTTTTTCGGTAAAACCAGCCTCCTGTAAAAAATCGAGCTCGCCCTTTATAGTTTTATTAAATTCGTTATATATTTCATCAAGATTATCAATATATAAAAGCTCTTTGACAGGGTTTTTAATCACTTTTAGGATAAAATACAACACATTGAGATCGCTCTCTACGATCTTTTCTACCCCTTGCTTTTTTATTTTGACCGCTACATTAGTTCCGTCTTTTAGAACCGCTTTATGCACCTGCGCAAGTGAAGCGGACGCCACGGGAAATTCATCAAAACTAAGAAATATTTCTTCGATATCTTTTCCAAGCTCCTTTTTAATAAATTCCCTGATATAAGGAAATTCCATACGGTTAAGTTCTACGCTGTCTTGCAGCTTTCTTAATTCGTTGCTGTAGCTGATCGGAACGATGCTAACCTCCTGCGAAAGCATCTGCCCGAGCTTAATAAATGCAGGACCCAGTTCTTCCACCGCATATCTGACTCTGACCTCCCCGGGCACGTTCTCAAAATCTTCTACCGGATAGGCTACTTTAAGATACTTCCTAAAAATAAAAAATTTAGACAACCCTATATTAGTAATAAGCTGAAGAAAACCGTGTTTTACAAATATGACCGAGACCTTTCTGATCCTTTTTATTGCTCTAATAAATTTAAAAAACTCTAATGTTTTCATATAGACAAAAGCCTTAAGTCTATTTCATGTTTTAGAAGATCAATGGAATATATGCTTATATTAACCTTTTCCCCTATTTTAAAAACCCTTTTAGTATGCCGTCCTTTCAAGGTTTTGGTATTATCATGGTATTCATAATAATCATCTGCTATTGTAGAGACATGGATAAAACCCTGAATAAAATAGCCTGTTATCTCGACAAAGAAGCCGAAATTAGTTACATTTGTAATATAACCGTCATAAATGACTGAGCCGTTCTTTTTTAAAAACTGCATTTTTTTAAATTCGGTATATTCCCTTTCTGCTTCGGTAGAAAGTCTTTCCCTGCGTGAAATAAAATTTGCCAAGGTTTTCAGGGTTTCGGCGGAATATCCCGTTTCACCACCTTTTTGACCTTGATCTTTATCGTATAATATCTTCTTTAGTATTCTATGCACCAACAGATCGGCATAACGCCTGATTGGCGAGGTAAAATGAGTGTAGGATTTCACAGCAAGCCCGAAATGCCGTATATTTGTTTCGGAATACGCAGCTATTTTCATTGACCTCAAAAAAACCTGTTCGAGAAACGGGGATAATTCCGTTCCTTTTAATTTTTCAAGCATTTGTTGATAATCTTTGCTTGTATCTAAAGAATCTATCGAAAAAGAATAGCCGAAAAATTTAACGATCTTTAAAAAATCCTTTACTTTTTCTTCATCCGGCCTTTCGTGCACTCTGTATATTGAAGGAAGGTTCCTGCTTTCAATAAATCCTGCAACAGCGCAGTTAGCCGCTATCATAAAATCTTCTATTAGCTCATGGGAAAAATTTTGCTCTTCAGAAACTATTCCGGAAATATCGCCATTTTCATCAAGAATCACCTTGCTTGATACCGGGTCAAAATCGAGACTGCCGTTTTTAAATCTCCTCTGCCTTAATATTTTAGCAAATTTCCGCATCTTGATCAGCATGTCTTTTACCGGCAAAAGTTTGCTTTCACCTGTGCTTTCATATCTTACTGTTTTAGGATTCCCGCCATAGCAGTAGTAGTCACGATTTTTTTCTATTCCCGTCAGAAAACCATAAACTTCAGTATAAGTAAGCCTCATAAGCGTTTTTATAACCCCGGCATAGATCTTTGTGTCCAGTATTTTCCCTGTTTTATCGAAGTTCATCTCACAGACCATAACATACTTGTTCTTTTGCGGCAGCAGGCTGCACAGGTCGTTAGAAAGCCTTTCGGGAAGCATAGGATAGACTTTATTTGGAAAATACGTCGAGTTTCCTCTTTTTAAAGCCTCTTCGTCTAATTTACTATTTTGTTTAACAAAATGCGAGACATCCGCTATTGCCACATATAATTTATAGAAGGCGGCGGGATTGCCTGGTTCGGTTAAATATACAGCGTCGTCAAAATCTTTGGCATCCTGCCCGTCTATCGTTATGAAAGGCAAAGCCGTCAGATCTATCCTTCTTTCAGCAGGCATAAAATCCAGCTTTATCTTTTCGGCTTCTTTTAAAGCCTCTTCGCTAAAAGTCTCATATAAATCATATTTATTTATTATTATCTTTTCTTCCGTTCCGCTGTCGTTGATATCGCCTATAATCTGCTTTATTACGGCAAACCTTGACGAAAGGTCATCCGTTTCCGGTAAAAGAGCATTAACTATTGTCCCGTTTTTTAACCTGCTTTTATCTTTATAATGATGCAGGTCAAAATAGAATGTGTCAATAAAATCGGAAGATACTGGAGTTAGGACGGCAATGTTTCTTTCTAATTTAACAACGGCCGGAAAACTTTTTAACTGCCTTTTTATTATCCTGATTACCGTGCCTCTGCGATCTTTTATGCCTTTTCGACCGGCGGCCTGCTTCTTTCTCAAATAATGGGCATTATCTGGGACTATCCGCAAGATTACTATATCTTTTGGCAGCGCCCCCATCATATCATTATTTTTAACATATATATCCGTTCCGCCGGACAAATCCCTGACAAAAGAATAGTTGCTCTTCTCAGAAAGAACTTCGCCTTCGATCAAATGGAGCTTTTCGGGGTTGGCGTATTTTTCGCTCTTTGTAAAAATCAGATCGCCGTTTTTGACCATTTGATCAAGAATAGCCCTTAGGTTTACAAGTTCTTTATGGGAACCTATCTTAAAATGATGCTTGATGTCGGTCAGGGAAAGAGGCGCGGGCGCTTCTTCCGAAAATAAAAAAATTATATCGTTTTTATCAATGCCGCTATTATTTTTCTTTTTAACCGAATTAATCGAATTTTTAAAATATTTATTTTTCAATTCTTTACCTTTTCCTGTATAATGAAATATATATAATAATGTGAAATATATATAATGAAATATAAAATATAAATATAATTAGTAAAATATTTATTAATCATAACACATCATATTTATTTTTCCATTATATTTTTATTTTACATTTTATAATGTTTTTTGCCGGAATGGCGAAATTGGTAGACGCGCACGGTTCAGGGCCGTGTAAGAATACTCTTGTGGGGGTTCGATTCCCCCTTCCGGCACCAGTTTATAAATAATTAATCGATCAACCGTACGATAACATACGATAATTCTAAAAGCCGGCTTTACTCATAGGGGTATTTTTATGGATCTTATTATAAAACTAAAACAATTTACGAAATTTGCTAACTTTACAAAATATGCACACGGTCATTTAACCATTATGATCGTTTTTTTGGCTATGTTCTTTTTCCCACTTTTTACTTTTATGACAGTTTCCAATGCCTGTGCTTCCGGCATCAATACCTTTGCCGGAACTTCCGCAGCGTCCGAAACATTGCTCGACCGCACCATTGAAAAAATAACGCCGCATTTTAAGGATATAATTACCGAACATGAAAAAATAAAGATTCTCAAAAAAAAAGGCGTTAAAAAATATGCGAAATTAAACTTTTCTTTTTCGAAAAAGAATCAGAAGTTAAAGATATATTTCATAAAAATAATAAAACCCGATGGCAGGATAATAAATATTAATTTAAACGACTTAACAACCGTTACCGCTCCGGTCAGCATGAGCGCTCCGGTATTTTCCAACAGGTTAATGAAGGTCGTCCAGCTTCCAGGTCTTTCAAAAGGCTCCACGATAGACTACAAATTTAAACAGACTACCATAAAACCTTACATGAAAGACAATTTTTTTACGGAAGATTATTTTGGAGGCGCTTCGCCATTAAAAAAATCAGTTTATAAATTAAAGATACCAAAAGGCATATATTATAAATATGCCGAATATAGTTTAAATGAAAAACCTGAAATTATTAAAGGCAAAAAATATACGACCTTAGTTTGGACTGTTTTGAACAGGAAAAAGATCTCTCATGAAAATTTTACGCCGCCGCTTGCCTCCATAATCCCGCACGTAGCAGTTTCATCCGTAAAATCATGGAACGATGTTGCCAGCTGGTATTCTAGTCTTACTAAAGACGTGATAAAGCCTGGACTTTCAGTAAAAAATTTTATTAAAAAAATCGAAAAAAGCAGGAAAACCAGATTGAATAAAATAAAAGCCATTTATGATTTCGTTGCAACAAAGATAAGATACGTCGGATACGAATTTGGCATAAATGGCTATAAACCAAGCAATGTCAACTCTATTTTTAAAAACAGGCTGGGCGATTGCAAGGATCACGCAACCCTTTTTACTTCGATGCTTTCTTTAATCGGCGTCAAAGCTTACCCTGTGCTTATTCCTACTCTTATGATACCAGATATGAACATCAAGTTGCCGGCTCCTTTCGTATTCGACCACGAAATAACGGCTATAAAACTAAAAAACGGGCATTTTATGTTTGCCGACACCACCTCCAACGTAACGACATTTGGCGATCTGCCAACTATGGACCAGGGAAGAAATGTCCTGATAATCGTAAACGGCAAGGGCATACCTGCAAAAACGCCTGTATTTCCGCCTGAAAAAAATAATATTTTTTTCAGAGAATCTGCAGCGATCGGCAAAAACGGCGGAATTATTTCAAAACTAAACATTAAATATACGGGCGCTTACGATATGTATAAAAAATATATGTTAACATCTATTTCGCACAGAAAAAAATTATCCGGCGTCCTGAAGACCATTGCGGCTATCTCTCCGGAAGCAACGATAATACGCTATGCTTTTAAAAATGAAAAAAGTATGGATAAGCCCTTTTTAGAAAATATCTCCTTCAAGGCAAAAAGGTATGCCGTAAAAAGCGGGAATGTTTTATTGTTTAAACTTCCAATAAGAGTGAGGACAATACTATCAAAGATTACCGTCCTGAAAGAAAGAAAATATCCGTTAGTGCTTGGATACAATTTTTCAGAAAAGGATGTAATTAAACTTAAAATACCTTCCGGCTACAGGCTTAGCGTTAAACCCCGTAATATATTTATAAAGAGTGCGATCGGTTACATTAAGGCTAAATATCTGATTAAAGGAAATCATATACTGTTTACATCGTTTTTTGCTGTAAAAGGATATAAAATTCCTTCAAGCAAATACCTTTCGGCGCGGAAATTTTTTAATAAAAGCATAAAATATTTATCCAATCAGGTTTTGATCGCCAAAAAGATTTAATTATATTTACATATTATAGCGTTATAATATTATAACGCTATAATAGAAATTTTATGAAAAAACTTATAGATAACTGCACCTCTCCGGGCAAGGATCAAAAGAGCCTCTCAATTTATAATAACTGGTTCAAAGGTTTAGAAAACCCTGAAATAAAAAAAGGAATGGTGCAGGTATATACAGGCAACGGCAAAGGCAAAACAACCGCCGCATTAGGGCAGGCTTTCAGGGCAAGCGGGCATAATCTTAAATCTGTTATTATACAGTTTCTTAAGGGCGGATCTTATACGGGAGAATTTAAAGCACAGGAAAGGCTTTACCCTTATTTTAAGATCTACCAGTTTGGAAGTCCGTGTTTTATAAACAAAAACAGTATCCCGCAGAAAGATATAGAACTCAACAGGGAAGGTTTTAAAATGGCTTGGGAAATTGCAACGGGTGAAAGCGACGCAAACATATTAGTGCTTGATGAAATTAATGTAGCGGTTCATTTAGGTATTATAAGCACAGAAGAACTTAAGAATCTGATAAAAAATAAAAAAAGCGAACTCGAACTTATATTAACTGGAAGGTATGCCGCCCCGGAAATTATAGAACTGGCTGATCTTGTAACAGAAATGAAAGAAATAAAGCATTATTACCGGAAAAATATCCCCTCAAGATTTGGAATAGAAAAATAAGATATCAAAAAATTTATTGATTTTTTAAAACAATATTTTATATAATTTAAATTTTTAAATACAAATATTAAAAATATTAAAACATTGCACTAATATTACGTTACGTTAACTTCGAAAAAAAGGTTATCAAATGAAAATTTGCATAATCGGCGCAGGAAGACTCGGGTCAACCCTGGCATATACGCTTATCCTCAAGGATATTGTAAGAGAAGTTGTTATGATTGACAGTAGGGAAAATTTAGCAAAAGGTGAAATGCTGGATATTTCTCACGGCACTTCTCTTAGCGGTTATACAAGAGTTAAAACCGGCGATTATAATTCTGTAAAAGATGCCGGCATTATTGTTATTACAGCTGGTATCCCCAGAAATCCGGGTGAATCAAGACTTGACCTTAACAAAAAAAATGTTCAGATATTAAAAGACATTGTTAAAGATATTGTTAAGTATAACAAAAACTGCATCCTCTTTGTAGTATCCAACCCTGTGGATATAATGACTTATGTTGCTTATAAAACTTCGGGTTTTGAAAGAAAAAGGGTGTTCGGCATGGGAACAATGCTTGATACCACAAGGCTGCGCTCTGCGATAGGCTCATACTTCGATCTTAATCCGCAAGACGTGGACATAATGTTCCTCGGCGAACACGGCGATAGCATGACGCCTATATTTTCTCTTGCAAGCATTAATAGCATCCCTTTTAAAGATATCCCCGGATATAATAAAGAAAAGCTTGAAGAAATTGCCGAACACTCAAGAACCTGCGCAGCGGAGGTCATTTCACTTAAAGGCGGAACGGTATTTGCTCCCGCTATTGCCATGGCGGAAATTATCGAGTCCATGGTTAAAGACAAAAGGCAGATAATGCCGCTTTCGGTCTATCTTGAGGACTATTATGGAATAAATGGCATATACACCGGCGTTCCGGCAATATTATCTAAAGACGGCATCGAAAAAATAATCAAATTGCCCTTAAACGAAAAAGAGATAGAAGGCTTACGAAAATCTGCGGGGGTAATACAAAATGCCGTTAACGATCTCAAAGAGGAAGGCTTTATCGAGTAGTTTTTCATAAATTTTATAAATAATTATGAAGATCAGGGCAAATGGGAGAAGTAAATGAAAATTGGAATCATCATTTCTAGCAATGACGCCGAGACGTCCTGGAATGCACTCCGGTATGCTAACTTTTGCATCGGGCAAAAAGACGAGGTAAAGATATTTCTCATAGGCAAAGGCGTTGAGTATCAAAGGATCAGCACCGAAAAATTCAATACCGCCCTGCAGGCGGAAAAATTACTTCAGTCCGGTGGTAAAATATTGGCTTGCGGAACGTGCATCGAATCACGCAATCAAGAAGGCACGCAGATGTGTCCGATTAATACGATGAAGGATATGTACGAGATCATTAAAGAAAGCGATAAAGTCGTTACCTTTTAAATAATAAATTTAAATAATGAATGCCGAAGTGGTGGAACTGGCAGACGCACCGGACTCAAAATCCGGCGAGGGCAACCTCATGGGGGTTCGATTCCCCCCTTCGGCACCACGTATTTTATAAGGTTTCCCGGGTTTAAACTCCCGTTCATATTTAACCAAATTTTATCAA
>JAKASO010000064.1 GCA_021818985.1 bacterium | reverse complement strand
TATAGTTTTTTAATAAGTCCATTGCGGGAAAGGTTCCTTCGTATTCGTAAAACCTTGAAAATATAAAACCTGTGGCATCGTCTATAAAGGACATAAGAACGGCTTTATTTCTTCTTTTTTCAAACCAGTCGTGATTGGAACCGTCTAACTGAAGCATCTCGCCAAAGCAGCGCTTTCTTTCCCTTAATTGTTTGCGGAGTTTAGTTTTTCTTTTTCTTTTCCATAAACCTTCATCTAATAACAATTTTCTTACAGTCTCGTCGCTTAGTTTTATGTCGTGGTATTCAAGAAGTTTTTCGCAAAATAGCGTTGGACCGAAGTCGGGATACTTTTCTTTGTATAGTAATATCGTTTTCAATTTAATCTTATCCGAAAGTTTCCTATGCGAGGGTTTTCCTCTTGAGGAATGCACAACGGCAACATCGCCGGTTAATTTTACTTTTTTAACTAATCTTTTTACCTGCCTTACGGATAACGAAAGCAGCTCCGCTGCTTTGGTCCGTGTAATGACGCCTTCTAAAATCTTTTTAATTACGTGAAGTCTGTTTAGCTCTGCTTGTGTTGCCATGATAATGTCCCTTGCTATTGTATCCTCCTATATAATAATTTAATTACAGGAGAATATTTTATAGCATTATCGTAGAGGTGACATTTCTACTTTGCTAATAAGTGACATTATCATATTGCTGTAACACTAATGTTTCAAATCAATATAGATGGAGACAAGAGGGAGAAGATAACTACACTGTTCAAGATAAAGACGGGGTTATATGGAAAATGGACGAAGAAGCTTTTAATGAGTTTTTACCTAAAACTATTTCATTTTTCTTTCTGTTGTTAAGTTCGGATAAATTCCCATTAACAAGATATTTTTTTAAGTCGGTCCCCTTTTCCTCGGTTTTAATATCTATTCCTCTTAAAATGCTTCCTTCTGAGGTAGAAGCCGAAGATATCATCACATCGGTATAGATAAACGGTGAAACGCTTTTTACGCCACTTATAGAGGATACCTTTCTAATAGCTTTTTTATAATGATCTATAAAACCGTTATAATTCAATACGATAAGCTGGGATTCTATTCCTATAACCCTTTTTTCTAAGGTATGGTTTAACCCGTTCATTACCGATATAATAATAATTAAAGCCATTACGCCGATAGTTATATCCAGTATTGATATAAAGCTAAGCAAAGATATAAATGAACTATTTTTAGGCTTTAAATAATGAAGAGCGATGTTAACATGAAAATTCATATCGGTTTATTTATTTAAAGGTTTAAGCAAAGGTTTAAGCAGCGGGAAACGGCATGACATCCCGATGGTTTGCGATATTTCTTGCTTTTAAATATTATAAACCTTCGAAGCAGAACCGGCGTCCGCCTGCCAATGCGGAATTTTCCGTTTGGTTTACTACTGATTTAGGGGCGTTGGGCGCATTATCTATCGTATTATTTATAGAATTTTGTTTAATCCTCCTATTGCTGAATTAAACTTTAAATCTGAAACATTTAAATTGGTTCATATAACTATAAAACTATAAAGGCTTTCCGCAATTTTCACAAAATTTCGCATCGGGACTGTTTTCGGTTCCGCAATCGGGGCATTTTTTATTTTGCTCTTCTTTTTTACTTGCGGTTATTTCGCCTCCGCATTTTCCGCAAAAACGGGAGCCCTCTTTAACTTCGGCACCACAGTTAGGGCATTTTACCGCATCCGAAGTCGAAGCCTTATTGGGAGAACCTGCCGGGGACGCCGGCTGAATATTTTGCATCGGAGGTGGAGTATATACCGTATTTCGAGTCGCAGTTACTCTATTAGCCGGGATTGGCACTGGTTTGGAATAGGGTTTTACGCCTCCTGAAACTCCAACTTGCTGCAATATCGGCCAGTCGTTCTTATAAGCAAAAAGGTAAAATAAGTATATATTGACTATAGGAATAAAAGTAAAAAGCAGGGTGTACAGCAAAGCCTTATCGTTAGGATATCCGGCTTTTATAAGGATTTTATAAATCCCGTAAATAAAGAATATGTATATGCCGATTGATATAACGAATATTATTATCATAAAAAAGAAAAGAGCTCCCACTACTCCTGTTGCCGCTCCGGCCGCTGCTCCTGCATACCCGTATTGAACCGGAATTATCGTCCTTACCAACCCGTTTAAAATAACATTCATAATTTATCCTCCTAAATTTGAAGTTCATTTATTATACGTATTATAATATTTTAAATGATCCTACCTCAAGGTTTTGGACAAGGTAAACATCATAATTAGCAATTTTTAATGTTCCATTATTAGTATAGAATTAAATGAAATCTTCATAATCCGTTTAATCTGTTTTTCTAAAAAATTATTAGAATAAGCGAATACCTCATTTTCATTTTGGTTTGTTACCCCTTTTTTGGCAGCCTTTTTAAACCAATATTTTGCTACTGTTTTATTCTTTTGTATATGTATGCCTAAACGGTTTAAGCCGCCATTATAGTAAGAAAGCCCGACCATGTATTCAGCCTCAGGGTTACCATTTTCGGCAGCTTTTTTAATCCAGTAAAAAAATCTTGCGCTATCTTTCGGCACGCCTTTTCCCAATAAATATAGATATCCGACTAACAAATCCCCTGTGGAAGAATTTAATTTAGCAGCCTTTTTAAACCAGTAAAAGGCCTTAGCATTTACAGTCTTAGTCGTAGAATTACCCTTATGCTCATATCTCCAATATATAAAGCCAATTAACAAATCTATAGTTGGATTTTTCTGCCGGCCGGCTTTTCTAAACCAATATTGGGCATCAGCAGTATCAGCATGAACACCTTCTTTTGTGCCATGAAGATACATTGTTCCAAGAATAAAATCGGCACCCATGCTGCCGTGTTTCGCCGCCTTTTTAAGCCAGTATATTGGATTAGCCGTTTTATTAGCCGCTTTATAATATTTTCCGTAAACTAGGACAGGATTAGACGAATAGTCGTTTGCCGCGTAAACCTGCAAATTACCTGCAATGTTGGTTACGGCAAAAGCCTCGTAACCATTCCCGCAAGTGCCGTTCGGTTGCGGGGGAAATGCCGGCGGAGCATTGAGTTTGGCAGGAATAGCCGTGCTTGCAGTAGGCAATACTTTAACATAATAGTAGAAATAAAGCATGCCTCCCGGTAAAAATCCTAAATCCCCAAATCCGCCTTTTGCCTTCGTACCCGCACTAGATACTACCGTTCTTTCAGCACCGTTTGCAAGTAAGTTATATCCGTTATCGGTCAATTTTCCCGTTTTTGAATTTGTTATACCGATGCATCGGTATGGCTGAATATCAGTATAATAGCGCATGCCATAATAAAACGGATGTGGTTTTACGGGAAATGACATATCCGCTTCTTTATCCGCCATGTAGCCAGCGCTTATGAAAGTTGAACTTGTTGCATCAAATGCCGTCTCATCGGTAAATATGGCGCCTAAATTTATTTTTGCTTCCGAATCTATATTTATATTCTTAAAATATTCGTTCGTGTTAGAAAGTAATCCAATTCCAAGCATTAGTTCGCCGCCGGCATTCTTTTTGTCCGCCGCCTTTCTAAACCAATATATTGCCTTGGCTTTGTTCTTGGCTACACCATAGCCTTTGGAAAGAGCAAATCCAAGCATGAGTTCTCC
>JAKASO010000063.1 GCA_021818985.1 bacterium | reverse complement strand
ATATTTATAAAAACCATGGAAAAATATAAATATAACTAAAATTTTAAAAGTAAGATAAAATAAAGTAAAAATAATTGCCGAAAAATGGCTGCTTGGGGATTAGAAATTTCTATGGAAGGATCAAAGAATTATTGGGTCATTGCAATTGTAGTAACAGTTTGACATAATTGATTAAATTGTTTATAAATTTTACCATAACCTTTTTTTGTAAAAACGACAATAAATGCTTTATAATACTTATTAAAACGATTATATTTGCGTACATGCCCATTAGGAATACCTACAATAAGAACACCTCTATTATACTTTGTGTTTAATTTACGAGCCAATTTTACATCGTACTGACATATAGCAGCATCTGTATTTACAGCTTTATATGAGGTTTTAGATGCAAAAAACATATTGGGATTGTTGTAAGGAAGCAAATCTTTCATTGTTATTTTTTCATGAAAAATTTTAGAACAACCTGAGAAAGTAAGAATAATAATTGATAACGTTAAAAAAGTAAAAATTTTTTTCATAAAGCATCCTCTATAAATTTGGGTAATTATAAAAAATTTGGCACGAAAATATGATAACTATTTTAAATAGGAAACTAAAGGTGTTTTGACCGGTGTTGCCACATTTATAAGCTCATATACATCATTTCTACAGGCTACCCACACGTTTCCTGAATCGTCTATCGCGATGGCAGAGGCACTTTGACCTACATTGTAAGTTTTTAGCAAAACTCCTGATGGGCTCAATTCCGATACTGAACCGTTATCGTTGTTTATATAATCACCTTGGTTTGCTACCCAGACGTTTCCTGAGCCATCTGTTGCGATAGCTTCTGGATTTACACCTACTTTATACATACCTAAAGTAGCACCGGATGAATTTAACTTTATCACGTCACCTTCTCGTCCGTAACGTTGTGCGTATGTAACCCAAATTATTCCTGAGTTAAATGTGTCTAAGGCAATAGCAGTAGTATAACTCCCAATACTATATATTTTTAGTCCGGAATCATTCAATCTGGTTATTGAACGCCTGCCAACTACCCAGACAGCCCCATAACCAATTGCAATATCACCACCATGTAAGTCTAAGCTATTATCATTAATTTTATATTCAATAGAGCCTGAATGACTAAATTCCATTATAGTATCATCATGGCTAACCAATATATTATTTCCGCCGTTTATCGCAATACCGCCCGAATTTGCAGAACCCCACTCTAGATTTTTATTATGTATATTTTTTATATGAACCCCACCAGATGGAACAGGATTTAATTCGGTTAAACTAAATTCCATTAATATCCATATATTTCCATGTCGATCTATTGCAATATTAAGAGGGGAATCACCCAATGGATAAGTCTCCAATATAGAGCCAGTTGAGCTTATTTGTGTAACTGTTCTATTTGATGCATTTGTTACCCAGATGTTTCCCGACCCGTCTATTGCGATACCATTAAGACTGCCCTTAATATGATAAACATGAATATTCTTATTATTAAATATAGAATCAGCATTTACTATCCTGCAACCATTTATAAAAACAACAATAGATAAAATAACTAATAATAAAATTGATTTTTTAAAAGAAATATTGTTAATCATTACCTTAACCTCCATAATTATTTTCAATATAATCCCTTAAATCATTGTTAAAAATTTATTTTTCCGGATTCCTGAGTGGGCAGAATGACATGACTTTGCGAAAATTTAACTTTTAACCCAACCGGTGTCATTCCCGCGAAAGCTGAAACCCATAATTTATAATATAATATGTTGGAATAATTTCAACAGTTTATTCTAATGATGATTTAATGTTATCCCACCAAATAAGTATTTTTGACAATTTGTAATAAGATTAATTCTTTCTTTTCTCTTAGTAACTATGCGTAACGCAACTTCAAAATTTGGCAGGGATCTGCATTATGTTCATTATATCTACAATCTCTCGGCAAGAGTATTATTTACGTTATTTATAAATTCTGTCGCTTTATTTCTATCAGCCTTTATGAGCTGTTGAGAGACTGCAGAGCCTGCCGTACTTTGAATAACTATGAATGTTTGAAAGCTACTAAGAATAGATATTGCGCCTAAAGCTATTACTACTATTCCTACAATATATTTGAGTGTAAGAATACCTAAGATAATTACTATAATTCCTATCATAACCTCTTTAAAACTAAACTTTGTATCTATCCTAACTCCGGATATTTGATTCAATGGATATGTAACTTCATTTTTTCCGATGGGTATTATCCATAAAAGAACGTTAACAAATTCTGCTAAAATTCTTTTATTAGTTAAAACAAACTTAGATTTAGGAATAAAAGGAATGTATGACCTACGCAAATCAACTTCATTCGAAATGTTTTCATCTTTGATTAGAGAAGTGTTCATAATTTAAATCCTCCTAATGCTTAAAGACTAATTTTAAATAATTAATAATATTTTAATAATATACTTTATACTGCACCCATTGTCAAGACGTTTTTTTTAGTTTTGTGGTAGATAGGTACGAACATACTTACCGCATGCCCAAGGGCTAAAAAAAGCGAGGACGGGGGTTATTTCGGTGAGAGAAAAAAAATAAATACGACAAAACAAATAATATAAGAAATATAAAAAGTTGCTATTTATAAAAAATATTTATAAAATCTATGAATTATGAGAAATAATGAGACCGTTTAAAATTCCGTGTCAGTCTGATATAATCTAACCTTATACAAGGAGACTGACAGATGAAGCAAAGAACCGAATCTATTTTCCAAGAACTCAAAAAGAATTCCGCCTTCGACTTCAACCAGGCGGTTCAAGATTTAATGTCCGGCAGGAAACTAACTGGAGAAGACGGAGTTCTTACCCCTCTAATTAAAGAACTCGTGGAAACGGCCCTGTCTGCCGAAGTAGAGTCCCATATTGCCCAGGACGCTCTTTCCGGCAAAACAAACAGGAGAAACGGCTATAATTCCAAAACCGTAAATATAATGAACCAATAAATCAAGACAGTAATTTTAAAATCTTACTTCCCTAAATATAAAAATCTGTTAAAATTTTAATAGCCGCTGTTGGTTATTAAAAAACTAAAACAATTTAATATTAAAAAGGATATATCGTTTTACAAGCTTTGAAAAAGCAATGCTTTTTCAGTAAAACGATATGAATTAAAATGAGCCCGCTATGCGCATATTCTTCTGCTGAAAAAGACATGCTTTTTCAAAACACGCAGAAGAATATATACAGAAAGTTTACGCCGGAGTTTAAATCAAAGGTCATATTGGAGCTTTTAGAGACCGGTAAATCCATAAACGAGATAGCTTCAAAATTAGGCTTAGTTCCGGTTTTGCCTATCTTTGCGCCGTAATAGACTTATATACCCGCAGCATACTTGCATGGCGGCTATCTTTCACAATGGACGAAAATCTTACGTTATCGGTCTTAAACATATCTTCGTACGCACGCATTGAAAAGCATGTCTTTTCAGCGGACGAAGATGCGCTGTTAATGTACGGCAAACCGGACATATTTAATTCCGACCAGGGTTCGCAATATACGGCGCAAGGCTTCATAAATACGCTGGTAAAACATAACATATCCATATCTATGGACTCCAAGGGCAGAGCTATAGACAACATATTTATCGAAAGATTCTGGCGTACGATAAAATACGAAAATATCTATCCTTCAAGCTACGAGACATTAAAAAACGCAAGGGTC
>JAKASO010000003.1 GCA_021818985.1 bacterium | reverse complement strand
GACCAAACCATAAAGGAATTAGAACATTTGGAACCGTCCGAAATCATAAAAGTTTACGATATGGTAATCGCGTTAAAATCCGTGCAAACAAAACCCGTTAAAAAGAGCGGCTTATCTTATATAAAAGTGCGAAAGGCGCTTGAAAGTATAAAAGGCTCTCTTGGAAAAGATATCGTATTACTTAGAGAAGAAAGGATATGATTCTATTTTTTCACGAAGAAGACGGTTCGGAAAAAGTTACAAAACTTATAACATCCATAGACAATAAAATTTTCGTTTTAGGCCTTTGTAAATTAGAGTTTTTAAGCGCTTTATATAGACGATTCAGAAATAACGAGATAGATGAGTATTCTTTGAATTTGGCAATTGAAGGTTTTGAAGAAGAAATTGCCCGATTTAACGTGGAGAATATGAGCTATCCCGTTTTACAAGAATCCGAAAATTTATTTAAAAAATACGGCAAAAAACACGGTCTTAGAACTTTAGATGCAATGCATCTCGGCATCTCGGATGTTTCAGCCTAATTTCCGAAGACGACTGGTATTTTGTTTCTGCCGACGATAATCTCTGTAATATAGTTAAAATTATTGGCTTTAAAATTATTAATCCATTAACTAATACGGATTAAAAGCTGTGAAATTCTTTTTTCAGCGAGGTCTATATACTCCTGCTTTATATCGTAACCTACAAACTTTCTTCCCGATTTTAATGCCGCGGCAGCAGCTGTTCCGCTTCCCATAAAGGGATCGAGAATAATATTGTCCTTGAAAGAATACAGTTGAATTAAACGAAATGGCAATTCTTCGGGAAATGGCGCCGGATGCGCTTGTTTCAGTCCCTTTTTTTGCTTGACGGGCTGAACCGCACCGAAGCGGGCTGACCCCAGTCTGTGGCTCGTTTGATTCACAACCTGAACTTTTAATTATTTTCATTTTTTATTAATTTTATTTTATTATAAATCTCGGATTAAATTTAAAAACTTTTTTATCGGCATATTTGTTTTATCTTTTCCATCGAAATAAAACATCTATAAATCTTCGATTGAAAATCCTTTGTATTCAAAACGGTATTCTTTGAATTTTTGCGTTAGTTTTGCGGATTTTTCCTTAAGTTTATTAATATTGATTCTTTCAAGGTTTAATTTTACTTCGGCTATCAATATTTTTTTGTCCATATCATTTACCGCAACAACATCTATTTCGTTTTTATTGCCTTTTTCCCAGTATGTGCCGATGCCTGAAAACTCATTAGAAAGCTTGAGTTTTTCGATGAAGTATTTTTCAAGAAATTTCCCTAAGTAAGAGGTAAAGTCTCTATTTACTATATCTTTAACGTACTTTAAATTCCCAATTTCGATGGCACTTTTGTAGCCGTAAATAAACCGGAACCAAAAATTTAAAAAATTATCTTCTATAACGTATTTTTGAATTCTGCCGCCTTCTTTTGCAAATATGGGTTTTATCCTTTTTATTATATTATATTCATTTTCAAGTCTGTCTAAATAGCCGCCTGTATTTTTATCAAGAATAGATTCTATTTCGCTTCTCGATGTTTTTGAGCTTGCAATTAAAGAAAGGATAGAAAAATATGTAGCGTATTCCTTTCCGAATTCTTCTATTAATAAATCTTTGCCCTCGTCTAAAAAGATTGAATCTTCTTCTAAAATTAAATCAAGCATTTTGTTATATGTTAAGGCGTCGTTATCGACGAATGTTTCAACGTACTTGGCTATTCCGCCCGTAAACGTATAGAAACTCAAGATATCTATTTTATTCGCGGATTTATTGTTTTCCATTATTATTTTATTTAAAGTATTGACGTCAAAAGGTCTTAAATATATTTTTTTGTTCGCCCTCCCGAAAAGAGGTTCTTTTGAATTTTCGAATATTTTTTTCATAAGCGAATAAATGGAGCCGCTCAGGATTAAATTCATCTTAGATTTATTTTTGCGGGTGTCCCAGATCTTTTGCATATCTGAATAAGCTGAAGGGCTTATGTTATAAAATTCCTGAAACTCGTCTATCGCAACAGTAAGGGCATTTTCTTCGGATAAAACCATAAGATATTCAAATAGGTCTTTAAAAGCAGTAATTTTGCCTATTATCTTTTTATTTAATTTATTCTGAATCAGGTAAGAAAATTCTTCGCATAAAAGCCTTTCTTCTTTTCTTGCTATAAACAAATAAAGCATGTTTTCACCGAAAGCTTCAAGTATAAGTTTCGTTTTTCCTACCCTTCTTCTGCCGGTAATCACCGTCATTATAGAAGTGGTTTTAATGGATACCAAGTTCGACCTGAGCATCCTTAATTCTTTAATTCTGTCGTAAAATTTCATAATATTTATTGTTAAAATTTAAGACTTTAAAATTTTGATGGTTTGATAATTATTGTAATGATAATTATTGTAATGCATATTACAATAAAACTCAAGATTAATCTTAGGATATTATTGACAAACCCTGTATCTATACGCATATGCTTTTTTAGGGTTTGCCTGCTGTTTTTTAAACGACCAATTAAAAAGAGTAATGCGAAAAATCATAAATGCATTTTCTAAATATTCAATTTAGCCGCAGCCTAAGGAGATATAATATATATATAATGTCTCCTAAAATGAAGAGAAAGTTTTTTCATATTTTCATAATTGTTAAAATTTAAGTTTTAATATCATCGTATTTTTTCCGTTATATATAACGCTCAAGATAGAAGTATCCCCCTTTAATCCGCTTATGACTTCTTTTACACGGTTCTTATTCCAGCCGTATTCTTGAGAAAGAAGAGTTTTGTTAATTATAATATATTTTACCCCGGTTATTCTAAGGTATTTAAAATTTCTTGAAAGATTTAAAGGATTGCCGAGCCTGTTTATAATAATTTGGTTAATGCCGTTTCCGTTGTAATGGACGGCTTTAAGGCTGTAAAACCTTTCTGGCAGGTATTTTTTGTAAGAAAAATACATATAAAAAAGAACTATAATTGTGAACTACCCCTCAATGCATGAGTCGTTTCTTTCTCTACCAATTTAACCGGTCTTTGTATTATTTCTTTGCGGATAGGCATGCTTTAATCAAAGTGCCGGCAAAACTACGGTCTGACGTTATATTTCCTGAAAATCCATACTTTTGCTATATCCACAAAGAACAGATATATAGCTCCAAAAACATACAGTCTTATTATTTCCGTAAATGGAATCCGCGCTATCAAGGGATGGCTTTTAAACGTGACACCGAAAGTCGCCAGTAAAGAAACAACGATTAAATCCCCTATGGTTGCAATAAGCATATATTTTGACGGTGAGCTCTTATAAAAATGACCTCCGGTTCTGACTAAATAAAGAACGCCCTGTCCCGTAAATACCATTATTAAAAAAACTATGGTTGCAATCTGGTGCATGTCGTAGTGACCTTGCATTTTATAATAAACAAGCGCTCCAAATGAAAAAATCAACTGAAATATGCCCATAGCCACGGAACCGATTATCATGTTCTTAATCTTCCATTCATTTGGCTTTAGTGAATGTTTAACGTTATCGGTTGAAATAGACATAGTCACGAAATCGTTGGTAAAAAGCAGTAAAATAACAAGCACGGGCGTAATTATAAAAGACTTACTTGGTGGAGTATTATAATAATAGTTTACAAGAATAATGCCGAATATTGTAAAAAAGGAAATTTCTATCGTTTTCGCTATCTTATTTAGCACCCATGTTGCCATTCTCTGAAATATCTCCCTGCTTGTTTTTATGGCGGAAACTATATTCGACAAACCCGGGTTGGTAAGGACAATGCTTGCGGCGGCTTTTGCAACATCGGTAGAACCCGAAACGGCAATGCCAACCTCTGCTTGCTTAAGCGCCGGGGAGTCGTTTACCCCGTCGCCGGTCATGCCGACTATATAATTGTTACCTTGCAGAGCTTTAACTATGTTATATTTGTCTTCAGGGTAAATCCCTCCGAACACATCGTAATCTGCAAGCCCCTTTTCTTTTTCTTTATCCTTGCTCATTTCCAGAAGTTCTTTTCTTTCGCATACTCTTTCGCCTATATCAAGCCTTTTGGCGATAGTTCTAGCAGTTATAGTGGTATCTCCGGTAAGCATAATTGTTCTTACGCCGAGATTGCGTAGTTCATTAACGAGTGGTTTGGAGTCTTCCCTTTCGGGGTCCATAAACCCTAAGAAACCTAAGAATTCGTATTTTCCACCTTTTTCATAAGCGGTTGCAAGAACCCTTTCCCCTTTTTGAGCAAGCCCTCTTTCTACATCTTCATATTTATATGCCCCTTCTAAACCATCTTGCTGTGTCAAATTCCATATAGTTACCGGCTGACCTTTAAATATTTTAACTTCTTTTCCGCTAACTTTATATAAGCCTTCGGTTCTTTTGGTAGCGGGGTCGAACGGAGTAAAAGAAACCCTTTCTCCTTCCGGCTTTAAGTTCATAGGGTTAGTAACCTTGAAAATTGCGTCGTCTAATGCGTCCTGACTTTTTTCGTCGCTTGCCATAATAGAGTATGTAAGCAGTTCTTCTTTCGTATGTTCTCCAATAGGGGTTATATCTTCCAGTATTACCTTATTTTCCGTTAGCGTTCCGGTTTTGTCTGAACACAGAACGGTCATTGCTGCAGACTCTTCTATGGCCGACAATTTAGTAGTCAAAACCCCTTTCTTAGAAAGTTCTATTGCTCCAAGCGCCGTGGAAAGCGTGTAAGTTGCCGGAAGCGCAATCGGGATGGCGGCAATTAGAATAACAAGGATAAATATTATAGTATCGGCGGGACTAAAACCATGTGAAAGGGCATAAACCAGAAAAAATGCCAGAAGAATAAAATCCATATACATTATATATTTGACGATTTTAAAAACAAGCTTTGACAGGTTGCTCTTGGTCTTGGCTATTTTAACGAGTTCTGCAGTTTTTCCAAAATAACTTTCCTTTCCGGTAGCAACGACAATTCCGGTAGCTTCGCCTCTTTTTACCACAGAGCCTGAATAGGCGACGCTTCCTTTCTCCGCCTCTATGGGAAGGGATTCTCCGGTAAGTGCAGATTGGTCTAATTGTATCTGGCTGTCAAGAAGTTTTATATCCGCAGGAACGAAATCGCCCATCCTTAAATGGACGATATCGTCAGGGACAAGGTATTTTGCATCGAGTATGGTCCATTTATCGTCCCTCATGACTCTCGCTTTTACAGTAAGCCTTTGTTTTAAAAGTTCGAGCGCCTGCTGAGCTTTGCCTTCGTGCATAAAAGACATTATACTGTTAAATATTAAAAGCGCCAGTATTATTGCGGCTTCAGTAAACTTTACGTCCTGCCCTTTGGTTATTCCAACTATAACTTCCAATAACGCCGCAAATTCCAACATCCACGGAATAGGCCCCCCAGAACCTTTCTAAAAATTCTTTTACAGGATTCTTTTTTTCTTCTTCCACGGCGTTCAAACCGTACACTTTAATTTTTTGATTTGCTTGTTCAGTCGTAAGACAGACGTACTCGCTCACCATTTCCTTTTCTTTAGACATTTTCTTTAGACATTTGGCCTTCAATTTGTTTAAAAATAAGGTTAATTTAAAAAAATTAATTTAAAAAAATAAATAGTAAGATATAACTTTAATTCTACAATAGAACAACAAATCCCCTGAACATGTTATAATTATTAATGTCTCAAACAAAAAAATAACTAATGTGGGAGATTAACGAATATGAAAAATTATATCATATAATACAAAGTAGTAAATAGTAACGGAGTATGGACTTATGCAGTTTAAAACATTATAAATCCGTAAAAATTATAAATCCGCCAGAGTTTATTGAAGAGTTTATTGAAGAAATTTGGATTTGTAGAACGAATTAATGAAAATAAAATTTAAAAAATGTTGAAAAAAGCCGATAGATACTAAGAGATAGATATTAAGGGATTAAAAAAGAATTGAAAATAGATTAAGAATCCATAAAATGCAAAGCTTAAGTATCTTTATAACAATGATGACGGTGAATTGTTTTAAATTTTAAATGAACCATTTTAAAAGATGGAGGGTGAGGTTATGACAAAGGCGGAACTGGTTGATCTAATTGCAAAAAGAGCAAAACTTAACAAGGTAAAAAGCGAAGTGGTCTTAAATGCAATAACAGCTACTATCGTAAATGCGGTCAAAAAGGGCGGAGTAGTAAGACTGGTCGGTTTTGGAACATTTGATGCGATTAAGAGATCTGCAAGGAAAGGAAGAAATCCGCGCACCGGACAAGAGATCAGGATTAAGGCTTCGACAGCGCCCAGATTTAGAGCCGGCAAATCCCTTAAAGGAGCCGTCAATAAATAAATGCTAAAGTTTTTGTGGTAAGGTGATTTTTGATAAAAAAATTGCCGCTTTTAACCCGGTTTTACATTCATTCCATTTATGATAACGAATGTGCTTATAACTAAGCATTAAAAATGGTTAAAAGCGGCAAAATGTTCACTTTTCACATTAGTAGAGCGCTTTAGCGGCAATTCTTATTTTTATCTTCCTTATTTTACCTCGATTTCGATCGGCTTTGATGGAGCAGTTTTCTTTAAAGAAACCTCCAAAATTCCATCTTTTAATGTTGCACTTGCCGAATCGCTCGCAACCTCGGAAGGAAGTTCAACACATCTGTAAAAAGATCCAAAACTAATCTCTTTTTTGTAATAGTCTTCTTTTTTTTCTTCTTTTTCTGTTTTATGCTCACCCTTTATGGTAAGTTTATTGTCATGGACTTCAAGTTTTAAATCATCTTTCGATATTCCCGGCACTTCGGCTTTTACCATAATCATGTCGTTTTTTTCGATTACGTCCACCGAAGGTTCCATTACCCCGGGCTCCATGCCCCATAACCTTTTGATGCTTACCGGAACAAAATCGTTGAATAATTTTTCAAAATCGCTTCTAATGCTACTTATCGGTTCCCAAACCGAGATATTTGCCATACACGAAACACCTCCTTCTTTCTTTTCTTTCTTCTTACCCCTTATTTTATTATACCACCTATTTTTCCATTTTCAAGTTCGCGTGAGCTAAAAAATATAAAAAATAATATTGCATTTTCATATCCAAAGTGGTAGTTTTATTATTGTAGTTAATTATTTTAATTAATTTTAATTAATTAACTGTGGGATTATAAACGTAAAACCATTATCATATATAGAAATATAGAAAATTACATATTTCTCGTATTTTTCTCGTATTTGCTTCTGTTTTTTCGGGACGTGGCGCAGTTCGGTAGCGCACTTGCATGGGGTGCAAGGGGTCGCAGGTTCAAATCCTGTCGTCCCGACCACTCAAAACCTCAATATTTAAGGCATTTTAGACACGTGGTATGAACATATTTACCACCTTTTCTTAATTTTAACATATTTATTAACCTCCTTTTTTATTTGTTTTTCACCTCGTGGGTGAATATAATTAGCAATAATTACAAAAACGACATGTGTTTCTATATTGTGGCTCTTTTGAATTTAAATTTTTTTTAATCGGAAGGCTATATTGTAGACATGAACTATTATTATATGCTGTTATGTACTATATAACTATTATCTGGTATCCGGCATTTATAAGCTTTCCAACGTCGGGGTGTCCGTCATATTCGGACAAAAATTCGATATTCTTTTTTGACAGACTTTCCTTTACCCCTTTTCTTATTGAACAAAAGCCGCATGCCCGATATACTATTCCCATTTCCTTAATTTCTTTAAAAAGTTTATTTAAAAAATCATATTCCGATGTTTCGTCAGAAACTATATCAAGCCATTTAGTTCCATTTCCATCAAAAATGAGGGTTATTTCATTACCCGAAGCCTTTATCTCTTTTGAATAAATCATTGCATGCCGTATTTTGGCAACCGATTCTTTAAGCTCTGTCCCCTCTAAAACGATGATCGCAACTTTTGCCATGGTAAAAATTCTCCGTTTTTGATATTTTGATTAATTTATTATACATTGCTGATTTTGCATATTATGTATTTATTATCTATTATATCATAATTATAATGGTAAACGATGTCTCGATGGAGACAATAATGCAAAATATTTATTCCTTCTGTAAAATCCCCAATACTTAAGTGCCGGCAATATTTTTAAGGCTTTCTAAATTCTTTATCAATATACGCTTGCCGGAAAAATCAATTATTCCGCTTTTTTTAGTTTATCCAATATCATCGTCATTCTTTGCCTTGATGCTCCTACAAGGGCGGCAATCTCTTCATGGTAAGTTTAATGCCGATTAAGCGTGTATTGACGGGGTTATTTTTGCCAAACTTTTCATAAAGCTCTATCAGCGCCCATGCAATTCTGGAATCTAAATCTTTATACAAAAGGTTTGCTATTTTGGATGTTATCTTTTTAAATCTCAATCCGACAATTTTAACTATCTTTAAATTAAGCTCGGAGCAATTTTTTGCTATAGATGCGAATTCTTCCTGCGGTACTTTACATATCGCTATATCGGAAATCGCAACGGCACTTTCAATATTTTCAGCATCAGATAAAATGGAGTGGCGTGAATCTTCTTTTTCTTCGACAACGGAATGGGGCAATAGCTTAAAAAGGTCCAACTTTTGCAAAAGCCAGGTTTTATCCATTTCTTATTGCTACTACATTTAATATTCAATAATTCACAGCTGTTTTATTTAATTATCATTTTTACTTTTACTTTTATTTGTTTTTTATTTTCCCCGCATATTTCTTAACGGATAAAATTGAGGACTTAAAGCCTGAGAGCCCCCATTGCAGAAAGGGTTTCTTTTTAAATATCGCGAGGGCTTTTCCTTGTTTTAGGATTTTAAATTGTCTAAAATATATTTCATTTTTAGCCATAAGCTTATAAACCGGATTCGGCTTAAAGTTAAAAGAAAACCTGCCAAAAGCCCTGATTTTAGAAATAAATTTAATATGTTCGACCTTAATAGATTTAAAAATTCCTAAAATTATGTATGTCTTGTTGGCTTTTTTAAACAAATACGGTTTAAAGTGGCGCGTAAAAGAAGTATAACCAAGTTTTTTATTAAACTTAATATACCTTTTTTTTAATAATACAAGATAAAATTTATCGTTTAATACGCTTACCGCTTTTGAATAAGGAACGGAAAAGAAGGTTGCATATCCAATGTTTTTTGCTATCAGGCGTTTTGCTGACAGGGTTGTTAGAACTTCGGGTTTTTTTGAGCAACCGGAAATAAAGATAATAAAAACTATGACTGGGATGAATGGGAATAGAAGGAATAGCTTTTTTTTATTAAAGACATCCATAATTTGCTATTGTATCACAATTAACCTATTAATTAAATCTTAAAGGTTTTCCTTTTTATAAGCTTCTTTATGTCAATCCCCGCCTGTTTTATTTCTATGCCTTTGAATTTATTACCGAGAGGTTCGTAAATGACTGGTTGAAATGGGAGCCGCAAATGCCATGAGCATAAACGGCATGCGTTTATATATAGCATAGGAATTGCGGAGTGTTCAAAAGCCCCTTCCTCCTTAAGTTCTAATATCTTTGTCAATTTGGAGGAGGGGCGGTTATAAATTATGCAAATTGCACTTATTTTGTGCAGGATTTGCAGGAATAGCAAGAATCCTTTAATACAAAGTTTTCCATGATAATGCTGTAAAATTCTTCTGCCGGAATTTCTTGAAATAACATCAATTCGTAAATCTTTTTCATAATTTCACCTCCTTATATGTTATATGTTATATGATTAAAGTGTTTGACATTTTACATTGCAATTAGATAAGTATAACCCTCGTTTATTTTCTTAAAAACCTGCAGGGTGCCGCCGGGAACTATCTTTACGAAGCCGGGTATGTTTTTAGGGTTAATGCCGTTTAACATCAAGGCGTTGCTGCTGACCCTGAAACTAACGCCTTTACTTCTGAGCATATGAAGCGTCTTACTATACGGCTTGTGTGAAGGAATTAGCGATTTTACAACCGGTCCGTAGATAACTATCTGAATGGAATATTTTTTACCTTCCGATCTAAGATATTTTACCGCTATATTTTTATCTTTAAAAACCGGTAAAAATACTTAGCAAGAAACCTTTTGCCTTCAATTATTTTTTTAATAAATATTAGTTAAACTTTTTATATATTGCTCTCATGCAGTCAAAAATGTATAATTATTTTTAATTGGCATGCTGAATTTTTTACGGACGAGATCTACTTCGATAGTATTTGCTATCTGCTGGGCAAGTTTTTTATTGTCTGTTTTAGCGCTGCCTCGATATTCTTTACCTTAAAGGAATTTTAAAATGCCCGTATATAAAAAAGCTCGTAAAATCTTTGAAAATGTTAAAAGATTAAGGCAAATACTTTATGTTGCCTCAAAATACGGATTTGGTGATCTGATTGAAAAATTAAGCCTGCAGCAATATATTCCATTTCATGAGCGTATTATAATTAAAATGGTGGCAGGTAGTAAGAAGAAGAAAATCAACGAGCCTATTGAAAAAAGGTTAAGGCTAGCGTTTGAGGAGCTTGGCGCTACCTTTATAAAATTAGGGCAAATCCTGTCTTCGAGACCGGATCTGGTTACTCCCGAGTTTGCAAATGAATTCTTTAAACTTCATGACGAGATGATTCCTCTCGATTATAGCGTTATAAAAGAAGTCGTAACCCAGGAATTAGGAAAAGATATCGAAAATATCTTTGAAAGCTTTAACAAAGTTCCGCATGCCGTAGCCTCTATTGCCCAGGTTCATAAAGCTGTTTTAAAGAACGGCGAAAAGGTTGTTGTAAAAATCAGGAAGCCTCACATCGGCAGGAATATAGAATCGGACATTTCAATCCTTTCCTTTCTTGCCCCCCTGATTGAAAGATTTATTCCGGAGTCAAAGATGTTTAACCCGGTGGGCATTGTGGATGAGTTTTCAAAAGCTATACGCAAAGAGCTTGATTTTAATATCGAGGCTTATAACTGCATAACTTTTAGAGAACATTTTAAAAATAACAGTGATGTGCATATTCCAAAGATTTATCAGGAATATACGACGAGGAAGATATTAGTTATCGAACTCTTGGAGGGCAAAAGGATTAACGATATAGATTTACAAGGGCTGCCCCCCGCTTTCAAAAAATTGGCAGCGGAAAAAATAGCTAATGCTTATTTTAAGCAGATACTCGAAGACGGGTTTTTCCATGCCGACCCGCATCCCGCCAATATACTCATAATGGACGACGGCAGAATAGCATTTCTTGACTTCGGCATAGTGGGGAAAATTGACAAAACAGCTATTACAAGCGTAATAAATACGTTTGAAGGACTCATGACGAAAGATTTTAGAAAATTGGTAAACCAGTATGTAAATCTTGGGTTTTTTGATTCTAATATTGGAGACTTCGGCAAGTTTAAAGAAGAATTTACTGAACGACTAAGCGATTTTTTAAATCCGTATTATGATAAATCCCTGAAAGAAATAGATTTAAGCGCTTATATTGCTAGAGTTTCGGAGATATTCGGCAAATTTAAAATTAAAATCCCGCCGGATTTATTTCTTATAAATAAAACACTGATTCTTTTGGAAGCATTGATAAGGGACCTTGATCCCGACTTTAAACTGATTGATGCCGGTCTAAAATATTCAAAAAGCGCTGTTAAAAAACAATTCTTGGAAATTTACCAATTAAAGCGGTTTAAAGAAATTTACTATGATTTCTGGGAGCTTGTTAATATTTTTCCTAAACAGCTGAAAAATATCCTTGACAAGTTTGCCAGGGATTTGGTAAGAATTGAGATAAGGACGCCCGATATTGAAGCGCTTTCAACTAGTTTGAATAAAACCTCAAGCAGAATTTCTTTCAGCCTGATAATTGCGGCGCTGATAGTAGGCTCATCCTATTTGATGAATTCTGCTTCGACAAGTCATGTCTCCATTGTCCAAACGCTTGGAATTATCGGCTATATAGTAGCTGTAATATTAGGGTTGTGGCTTGTCATCAATATAATTATGTCGGGCAAATACTGAATTTTGTTTTCGACGGGTCTTTCTTTAATCGAAATTTTCAGCGTTCTTTGTTCTTTCGTCGAGTATTTCATAACTTTCCGTTTTTGAACCAGTCTTTACCGTAAGCGAAATTATTTTTTGCATAAGAATCTAATGAAATATATAATGCATTGTACATTGTATATTATAAGTATATTATAAGGTCTAATTATACAAGCGATGAGGATGAAAAATGATTATAAAATCGTTCGGTGCCACAAAAAACGTTACCGGAAGCTGCCACCTGCTAATAGACGAAAAAGACGATTCAAGCGTAATGGTTGATTTCGGGCTGTTTCAGGAGAGGGAATTTGAAGAGAGAAATTACAGGCTCGATTTTAATCCTAAAGGCATCGATTATTTAATATTAACGCACGCCCATATAGACCATTGCGGAAGAATCCCGTTTTTGATAAAAAATGGATTTAAAGGCAGGATTCTCTGCACGAAGCCAACTTATCAACTTGCCAAGGTTTTACTTTTAGACACCGGAAAAATAATATCCGAAAATTATAAATACGAATTGAAAAAATCTTTGAGAAGAAACGAAGAAAAACCCCGCCTTTTATACAACGAATCGGACGTGCTGGACTCTTTCGATTATTTCGACCCTTTTTTAGAATACGGCAAGCCTTATGAATTAAAAAACGGCTTTGTTGTAGAAGCGCACGATGCCGGACATATTTTAGGCTCTTCTTTTGTAAAGATTAAAAAAAATGGCAAATCGGCAATATTTTCGGGAGACCTTGGAAATAAAGAAAAACCTATAGTGAGAAATTTCGAGTATCCAGGCGAGGCGGATATAATATATACGGAAACGACATACGGCGACAGAAATCACAGAAGTTTTAAAGAATCAAAAGAAGAATTTCTGGCAGTCATAAAGGAAACGTTTAAAAACAACGGCAATGTTTTGATTCCAAGCTATGCGACGGAAAGAGCGCAGGATATACTGTATATACTCAGGGAATTTTACGAGCAGGGGCTCTTGCCGAAATGCAGGGTTTTTTTGGACTCTCCGCTAGCCCTTAATGTTACTAATATATTCATCCAAAATTTTTCTTATTTTAAAGAAGATAATATTCCGCTTTTTAAAAAAGGCGACCCGTTCAATTTTCCTTATTTAAACATCGTAAAAGATGTGGAAGAATCAAAAAATATAAATAAAGTATCCGAAAGGGCTATTATAATTGCTGGAAGCGGCATGCTCCATGGCGGCAGAATCCTGCATCATCTTAAGCACAATATATGGAAGAAAGAAAATGCCGTGGTATTTGTCGGATATCAGGCAAAAGGCACTCTGGGGAGAAAAATCGTCGCAAAAGAAAAGAAAGTAGATATTCTGGGTGAAAATTTTGAAGTCAACGCCCAGATTTATACGATAAACGGCTTTTCGTCGCACGCCGACCAGAACGAACTTATAGAATGGATAACCGCCTTAAGGTTCAAGCCTGAAAAGGTATGTCTTGTTCACGGCGACGAAGACGTTATGGGCGTTTATAAAAGCAAACTCGAAGAAAGAGGATTTAGCGTTTATATTCCCGATTACACTGAAAAAATAAATTTATGATAGACTTATGATAGACTATAATTAAACTAAAATTAAAATAAATCCTCCTTTTCATGTCACAAATTTTTTATTGTTTATATCATATAAAATAGAGTTATCAGAGGTTTTAACTCCTGTGGGGACGATGTATCCATCGTTGCCGTTTTATCAAATTTACATATGTATAATTTCAAGAATACAGATCACAATGATAATATCATATTGCTGTTTGAAACGGTAAGAAAACTTTCGTTAGAGCTTGATTTTGAAAAGTTTTTTATGGAAGCCGTTAAAGCGGCTATAGAAGTTGCAGGTGGCAATTGTGTTTCGGGGCTTGCGCTTCTTGAAGAAGACGGTAGCATGGGTTTTAAATACTTAATCGGCACGCCTGAATACGCAGATGAAAGCGTTTTAAAAAAGCCGTTCGATGAAGAAACTAAAAATAAAATCATCTCTAAAAGAGCCGGCATAGTATTTTTTCAGGACTATCAAAACGATCCTAATGCCATTCCGGCATTTAAAGAAGTGGGATTAAAGTCCGTCTTATCCTTTCCGGTTTATTCATTTAGCAAGGCTATCGGATTTTTGAGTTTTGGCTGGTTTTATAAGCTTGGGGAGCCTTTGGCAGAAAGTAAAATAAATGTGATTGAGGCGATTATCGAACAGATTGCCGTGGCATATCAGCGAAAAAACATGATTGACGAGCTTAAACATCTCAATAAAGAAACTAATCGCATCTCCAACCTCTATAATATGCTTTCCCAGATTAATGAACTGGTTTTTAGTTCAAATAATAATATTGACATGCTTTACGAAGTTTGCAGCGTTATTGTTAAATTTAATGGGTTTCATTGCGCATGGATCGGTTTTATTGATGAAAAATTCATAATTCCCGTTGCCTATGCGGGACTGTGCAAAGACGATTTTGATAAAATAAAATTTCCGGTTGATAAAATTTATGGCGATAATTCCATCAGTTCGGTTGTTATGGCAGACCAGGATAAGTTGGATAAGTTAATGTTATCAGGATTTGATGGGATATTATTAAATGCGGCTAAATACCACAGTTTTAAATCCCTTATAGCCGTTCCGTTTTATTACGTTAATAGCGTTTGTTCTTTGACGGGCATACTTGCGATTTACAGCAGTGAAGAAAATATATTTAAAGATAAAGAAATAAAGCTTGTAGAGCAAATTTCAGCCAGCGTATCAAAGGCTATAAAAAAGATTAATAGCGAAAACAAACAAGCATATTTGGAAAACAGTTTGCATTATCTTGCAGTCCACGACTGGCTTACCGGCGTGTTTAACAGGAGTTTTTTTACGGAAAGAACAAATCAGGCGATTGAAAGTGTAAAAAGAAATTTTCAGACCCTTGCACTTGCCGTATGCGATTTAGACGGATTTAAGAAGATTAACGACAGATTCGGGCATAGCTTTGGAGACGAACTCTTAAAGATCGTCGCAAATATATTAAAAGATAACGTGAGAAAAATTGATACGGTTGTGAGGTTTGGCGGAGACGAATTTGCGGTTCTATTTGAAGATGTTGGAGATAAAAACGATATTTATGTAATTTTGGAGAGAATTTTAAGCGAATTTAAGTCTCCTGTTACAATAAATGAAAAGGAGATCATAATTTCTATAAGCATCGGTTTGTCGTTTTATGCTGAAGCCGATACCATCAATAAGCTATATAAAAATGCCGATCTGGCTCTATATGAAGCGAAAAATAGTGGTGGAAACCGTTATATAGTTTACGAGGGCGATATAACCGCAAAAAATATTTATCAAATGGAATTAATTGAAAAACTTAAATCGGCTCTGATAAACAACAAGCTTACGGTTTATTATCAGCCTGTAATAAATATATTTACGAATGAAATTGTGGAGCTTGAGGCATTGTTGCGATGGAACGATCCAGTAGAAGGATTTAAGAGCGCTTATGAATTTCTGCCGTTTATCAAACATCATTCGATTGTTGAAGAAATGACATATAATCTTTTTCAGAAAGCCCTTAATCAGCAAAAGAATTGGAATGATAGCGGATTTAAGTCTAGGATAAGCGTGAATATCTCACCCTATCAGTTTTACAATGCGGGATTTATTGACAATATGATAGATTTTTTTACCTGCTTTTTTGTCAAACCCGGAGCCGTTATGCTGGAGATTTCGGAAGACACTCTCAAGTTTGATTTTAAAAAAGCTGTCGATATTTCTAATAAATTAATTGAAAATAATGCAGCGATTTGTTTAGATGATTTTTGTTTGAGATACGGATCAATTAATTATTTAACAAGTTTGCCAATTTCGGAAATAAAAATTGACAGGAATTTTATTTACGGAGCTTCCGAAGATAAAAAAATCATAAAAGCCGTCCAAGGACTTCTTGCGATTGGAAATTTGATGGATATCAGAGTTATCATAAAAGGAGTTGAATCGCAAACGGATTATGAAATCTTAAGACAAATCGGCTGTAACTTTGTCCAGGGTTATTATTTTGCCAAACCGATGGATGGTAAAGACATACCCGGCTTTTATAAAAGTTTTGAATCTAAGTATTTATTATATCAACATGATATCAGCATGATAAGAAAGACTTAATTATTAAAAACGGATAATTAAATAACTAAAAAAGGAAACGCAAGATTTGAAAGTAAAGGTCCAAATTTTGAAAAAATAAAATCCGGTTTTTCATGGGCAAGAGCGGCAATAGTATTTCATGTAAAAGAGGTAACACAGCTTATATGAAGAATATAATTTTTTAAGTATTTTCAGGTATAGGCATAGCGCCGGACTAAGGATGAATAGTTATTTTATAGGGGTTGATATTGGGGGGACGAACGTCAGACTTGCTGTTGTTGGCGAAAATGGCGCTATTGCCGCCTTTTCCTCTTTTTTTATTAAATCTAAATCGCTGGCAAATGATCAATCCGGCCTAAATCATAATCAAAAATATAATCCGGATGATCCGGTCAAAAATGAAATTCGCAATATATCCCTTAATATTAAAGAGTTATTGAAAAAAGCGTCCCCTGTTGTATCATCTGTTAAAGGTGTTGGGATAGGCATAGCGGGACAGATAGATAGGGATGCTGGCAGTGTTCTTTTCGCTCCGAATTTAGGCTGGCGGAATATTCCGTTGAAAGAGATTCTTGAAAAGGATATTAATTTGCCTGTTTTTGTTATGAACGACCTTACTGCTATAACGTACGGGGAATGGAAGCGGGGCGCCGGAACTGGCGTAAAGGATCTTTTATGTATCTTTGTGGGTACCGGCATAGGTTCGGGCATTGTAATAAACGATCGTTTAACCGGCGGCTGCGGTAATACGGCAGGGGAGATAGGTCATATTGTTATAGTTTCAGGAGGAAGAAAGTGTCATTGTTCAAATTACGGCTGTCTCGAAGCTTATGCTGGAGGATGGGGCATTGCCGAGCGCACAAAGGAAATGGCGCTTAAAGATCCGGCAGGTTTTAAGAATATAATTGACCTTGCTGGTGGAATTGAAAACATCACGGCTTTTACAATTAGTAAAGCCTATAAGCTCAATGACGGTGTAGCCGTTAGGATAATGGAAGAAACCGGTCAATATCTTTCGGACGGGGTTGTTACCGCCGTAAATCTTCTTAATCCCTGCATGGTAATTCTTGGCGGAGGTATTATCGAGGGGTTTCCAGAACTGGTGGCGGTTGTTGAAGGCGAAGTAAAAAAAAGAGCCTTAAAAGCTGCAACGAATAATCTCACGATAGCCGTATCTAAACTTGGCAATAATGCCGGCGTTATCGGCGCCGCAGGCGTTGCTGCTTCCAAATCCTGATTTTGGAAGCAGGATTTACGGCGTGATTATTCATTATTTATAGAAAGTTTTTAGGCAATGCCGTTATTATTCCAAGGATTACCATTACAGCCCCCAATAAACTTACTAAGGAAAGCTGCCATTTGGGGTAAACATATTCTCCCAGCACTTTTTTATTTCCCGCAAGAATGATTAGAAAACCGAGAACTACCGGCAGGATAAATCCGTTAAACACCTCGACGTCAACCATTATGGTTACCAAAGGTATGCCGGGAATAAGCACTAATGCCGCAGAAATAAATATTAATGCTATATATGTGAGATAAAACGGTTTAGCTTCCTTAAAGTTATGATTAAGGCTGTGTTTATAGCCCCATGTTTCGCCGGCTGCCCATGTAAAAGCCATTGAAACCACAAATGCCGCAAGAAGGCTCGAACTGTAAAGCCCTATTGCAAAAAGAAGCCCCGCATACCTGCCTGCAAGTGGCATAAGCGATATTCCGATCGCCTTTGCCGTTGACGGTTTTATGCCGTTTTTGTAAAGCGTGGCGGCAGTCATCACTATTACCGCGATCATAAGAACCTGTGTCGCGATACTTCCTACAAGCGTATCTGCTTCCGCAAGCTTTATATCTTTTTTACATAGATTTTTGTCAACCGTCGCGCTTTGTTGATAATATATCATCCATGGCATAACCACGGCGCCGACATTAGCCGCTATAAGCCATGCGTAGTCTTTGTTAAATACCGGCTGACTGCCTAATAAGCCTTTAAAAATCATCTCGTGATAATCGGGTTTAGCAAATATCGCAGCTGGAATAAATACAAAACCTATTAAAGCAAAAATAAATGCAATATTCTCTGCTTTTTTATAACCGCTTGTAAAGACTACGAACATTAAAATTAAAAAACTTATTCCAACTGAATATATCTTTGGGATATTAAATATCTCCCCGCTGGCGGCAATTCCGGAAAATTCAGTGATCAAAGCCGAAAATACCACGAAAAATAATGTTACCGTGGCAAAAGTAGCCCATCCGTTGCCGTAATACTCCCTGATAAGTTCGCCGTGTCCCTTTCTTGTGATGCAGGCGAGCCTTGAAGTCATGGATTGGACAAGGTAAAGGATCGGGATAAGCAGCACCTGAAGCAATATTAATTTATAACCCCACTGCGCTCCAGAAACACCGGCTGTGGTAATGGAACCGGCATCCATATCCGCTATCATCACAATAAATCCAGGACCCGATACCTTTAAGAAATGAAGAACCCGGTATATAAATCTTTTGTTAAATATAAATGCAGAGAATTTATTTTTATAACGTTTGTATTTTTTTTGCCCATTTTTCACCATTTCTGGATTTGTTCCTCGTTGGATTATTGGATTAAGGTTTATAAAGACATTTTAGTTTTATTATTTTATTATATGATATAATTAAATATAAGTTCTTGTAAATTAAAAATTATATGTATATAATTTAGGAAATCTTAAGCGATATACTCTCTTTTTACTCTCTTTTTTAAAAGAGAGATGAAAGCGACTATATATGTATATAAAACAACATGATAATTAATTGTTCATTATATAAAGTTATCCTTGTTTTTAAAGCTATTAAATAATAAAATGTTAACTATAATTTGATAATATACATACAAAAACGAGATAAAAAAAATAAGATAAAATAAGATAAAAGATGAAAATATTACTTATGCAGCCCGATAACGAAAGTGTTATGGGGTTAAGCAATGTTGCGTTAATCGAACCCACAGGGCTTGAAGCTGTTGCCGGCGGCCTTCTTAATGACGGGCATGACGTCAGGATAGCCGATCTGAGAGCTGTGGACAAAAATTCAGACAAATATTTAGATGATATTATTAATGACTTTAAACCGGAAGTTTATGGTTTTTCCTGTTCATTTACCCCTGACGTATATAGAACTATCGAACTTGCAAAAAGGGTAAAAAATGAATACGGCGCAAAGTTTGTCTTCATAGGCGGTCATCATGTATCGGTTTATCCTTTGGATTTTAATGTAAAGGAGGTGGATGCTATTGTTATAGGAGAAGGGGAAGTAACTTCCGTCGAGCTTGTCAGGGCATACGCATCTAAAACGCCGTTGTCTGGTATCAGCGGTATCGCATATAATGAGAATGGCAAGCAGATTCAGACAAAGCCGAGGCAATTAATTAAAAATATAAACGAACTCCCGTTTTTTGCCCGGCATTTAACTCAAGAATACAGGAAAAGATATTATCTCGGCATCAGGACGTCTTTAGCATGTGTTGAAACGGCAAGGGGTTGTCCATTTAAATGTGATTTTTGCAGCGTATGGAATTTTTACAGGGGCTCTTACAGGTCAAAGTCGCCCGAAAGGGTCGTAGCCGAACTTAAAGAAATAAAACAGGATTATATTCTTGTAGCAGACGATAATTTCTTTAGCGATGTAAAAAGGGTGATACGCATAGGAGAGCTTGTAAAAAAAGCAAACATACGTAAGCTCTATACTATTCAGGCAAGAAGCGACACTATCGTAAAACATCCGGAGTTAATATCCCAGTGGAAAAAGATTGGTCTTTCAAATATATTTATAGGTTTTGAAAGCATAGACGATGAAAAATTGAAGAGTATAAATAAAAGCAATTCTTCCGTAATAAACGAAAAGGCTTACTATATAGCAAAAAAACATGACGTTGCCGTTACGGCGTCTTTTATCGTTTCACCGGAATTTACAAAATTTGATTTTGAAAAACTTATAGCATTCGTTAAGAGGCTCAAGATAAGCGTGCCGGCATTTTCCGTGCTAACCCCGTTACCGGGGACAAAGCTGTTTAACGATCTGAAAGATAAACTCGTTACCCTCGACTATTCTTATTTTGATTTATTTCATCCGGTGCTTGAAACGTTCTTACCGAAAAGAGAATTTTTTGAAGAATTCTCAAATCTTTATAAAACCTCTTATAAGAGATTGAATCTCAGGGTTGCCGATGTTCTGTTCGTCATAAAGTATATCCTTACCGGAAAGATGCCGCTGTTTCACATGCGTAAGCTTAAAAGGTCAATGAGATGTATCTCGACTCCTTCAACATATATTTCTTCTTATAAAGGACAGTTATAAGGGGCAAATCTGATTTATTTATAAATTGCCGGCAGAAAATTTTAAACTAACACTTGCACTATATAAAAATAAAATAAATACTGTATTAATGTATATAGTATATAATTATTTTTTATAAAGGGGTGAAAAATGTAATTACCGCGGATGCTGACATTTATAAATATTGGAAGATTTTTTGCAGGTTCTACCGGCAATTTTGAACTAATTTAACATATTGCAAATTCTTAAATATAAAGATATAATCAATTCATTATAGTAAAATAAAGTAAAGCAAAATAACTTTATAATAAATAATAACTTAGTAATAAAATTTGGCCGGAGGTAAGTAAATTTGAAAAAAAATGTTCTAAAAAAAATCAAACATAGCAAAGCGAAAAAATATGAAACGGTTATTCTTTTTAATCCCGATGCGGATGAGAATGTCTATAATGAAGCTATCGAAAAAATTACAAAGATCATTTCGGATAAGAAGGGAAATTTAATAGCGATCAACGATTGGGGAGTAAGAAAACTTTCTTATAACATAAAAAAATTCAATCGCGGTCGTTATATAATACTGCATTTTTCCGGTGAAAATACGGCTATATTCGAGCTTGAAAGAAATTTAAGGATTATGGATAACTGCATCAGATACCAAACTTTAATATTTACAAAGGATCTTGAGCCAAAAAAAGAGGAGGAAACCGTTAATGGATAGAAGAAGAAGCGGAGGGTCACCTAAACCTGCCGATACCGCATTTACTCGCCGTTCCTATATAAGAAAAAAGGCTTGCAGATTCTGCTCCATCCCCGGCCTTAAGATTGATTATAAGGATTCAAGGCTTTTAAGAAATTTTATCACCGAAAGAGGCAAAATAATGCCTCGCCGCATTACCGGTAATTGCGCATATCATCAGAGAAAAATCACAAAAGCTATAAAAATAGCAAGAAATCTTGCCTTATTGCCTTATACTTCAATAAATGTTTGAAGCGAAACGTTTTTTTGCAGTTTTATTTTTTACATTTTTTTTATTTTTCTTACTGATTAATTCAGTTAGAGGCGGTTATTATTCTTTTTTTAATCCGCTTTTTTATTTAATTTTTAGCTTTTTATTGATATGGTTTTTTAAGAATTTTGGAATAAAATCTGTATTTCTTTGCGGCTTGGTTTGCGTCGCCGCTATATGGGTTTTTTATACCGCCTTGCCCAATAAAAATGCCTCTGTTTTATTGCTGTTACTTCAGATTTTGATATTTGTATTTATTCCGGCAATATTTTCCATTCTTATAATAAGTAAAAAATTTACGCTTACATGGGCAGTTGCCCTGCCTGTATTAATTATATACTTTTTGATATTCGCGGCGATCGCCTTTTTTATTTATAGCGCTCATATAAATCTTTATGCCGCTTTAAATAAAAGCTCTATTTTAGTGTTTAATAAAATTTCAAGGGTATATGAGACTATAGGGATATCGAGTTCCGCTATCGCAAAACTTAAACCGGCTCTTATGACTGTTGTAAAAGACGGCTTTTTATTACTGCCTGCCATTCTTATTGTTTTTTCATGGATAGGATTATGGTCAGGCTTTATTATTGTTAAAAAGTTTTTAAAGGCTGACGAACACGGGTTTTTTGAAAAAGCCGGCGATTTAATGACATGGAGGTCTTCTGATTTTTTTATTATCGTTTTGCTGACGGGTCTGGGAATTGTCATATTTTCTCCGGGCTTGTTTAAATTTTTAGGATATAATATTATAGTCGTATCGTCATCCGTCTATTTTATTCAGGGGCTGACCATAATTGCTTTCTTTTTTAAAAAAGTAAATTTGAATTTGTTTTTAAGAATATTATCTTATGCTTTAATATTCTTATTTAGCAATCCTTTTGTTGTTTTTGTCGTGTTGATGGGTATTCTGGATGAATGGTTAAACTTTAGAAAATTGAATTTGAATAATTTAACCGAGCCTCCGAAAAGTTCCCATTAGTAGCAGTCTTGGCGCTATAAAGATTAGTTGAAAAGATTAGCTGAGGGATTAGATTGTATGATTTTTAATATTTTGAAATAGTTTTAAAAATTTCTATTGGTAATTTTGGTATAAGACAAAGATAGATTAAGGGGCAAAACACAGATAATCCTTGATTTTAAAACTATTAAATAATAAAATATAAAAAATATAATATTAATATGAAATTTAATATGAAATGAATAAAATACAGGTTCATAAAGCTTATAAAGTTCTTAAGGAGTGGACATGAAAGTTATACTTAAAGAAGATGTTCCGAATTTAGGTCAAATGGGCGATACCGTTAATATCTCGGATGGATACGGAAGAAATTTTCTGTTCCCGAAAAAACTTGCCATTCCCGCAACTAAAGCAAGCTTGAAAATGATAAAACACGAGATGAAGACCATTAACGGGCGTAAAGGAAAAATCATTAATGCATGGACGGATCTTAAAAATAAAATCGAAAAAACGCCTGTGAATTTATCGGTAAAGGTCGGGGAATATGATAAAATATTCGGTTCGATAACTTCTATGGATATAGCGCAACAATTAAAGAAACTTGGTTTCGATATTGACAAAAAGAACATAGTGCTTGCAGGTCCCATTAAGGATTTAGGCATGCATACGGTCAAGATCAAGCTTTATCCAGGAGTAATGGCGGAAAGCGAGGTGAATGTCGTTCCCGAAGAAGCCGCATCATAGCCGCATCATATATCGCATTATATATATAATATATAATAGTATAACGGCATAGAGGTTTTATCCAGCCGGCGATCGGAAAAGGAGCTTTATATTAACTTTATATTAAATTGATATAAACGGTTGGGCTATCAGGAGATAAAAAATGGAACTTTCTCCCTTAGAAATTAAATCGCAGAAGTTTTCTAAAAGATTAAAAGGCTATGACATAATCGAGGTAGAAGATTTTTTAGAACTGATTTCTAAAGACCTTGAAAAGCTATACGGAGATTTTTATAATCTAAAAGAGGAACTTGTTAAAAAAAATCAGGAGATCAAAGAATATAAAGAAAAAGACAAGACTATACGCGAAGCTATTATAATGGTGCAATCCATGGGGGACGACATAAGGGGCGCAGCTAAAAAAGAAGCCGAAGTTATTAGAAACAATGCCATTGTCGAAGCAAAAAAGATTGTGGACGATGCATATAAAAAATATTCGGAAATATATGCGAATGTCAATGACCTCTTAAATAAAAGGTTGCTGATTATACATTCTATTAAGAGTCTTTTGACGACGAATATTGATCTGATTATACAGGAAGAAAGTAAAAAGATTGAATTATTTGCGCCTGCCGAAGATAAAAAATTTGTTGAATCCATTGCGGATGTCCTAAAAAAAACAGGGATAGAAGAAATAGGGACAGAAAAGGCAGGAAAAATTGAAGAAAAAAACGGAGAGAAAGAACCCCCTGTTGATAAGGAAAAAGAAAAAGAAACGGCGGCTAAATCTAATAATAAAGATAAAGATAAAAAAGATTATTTTGATAACCTTTTAGGGGATGTAAATAAATTTTATTTCTAAGATAAAGATGATTAATACTCTTCTATTCTACACATAGTCCGTATCTTCATAAGTAGAGGCAAGATTATCAAATGAGGTAAATCTATCCGCGTAGGATAATTTTACAATGCCGGTCGGGCCATTTCTTTGCTTGCCTATAATCACTTCCGCAATTCCCTTGTTTTCCGTATCTTTCTTATAAACATCTTCACGATAGATAAATAATATCAGATCGGCATCCTGTTCTATGGCTCCTGATTCCCTTAAATCAGCTAATTGCGGTCTTCTGTCCGAACGTGATTCCACTAATCTGTTTAGTTGCGATAAAGCGATTATCGGGATCTTAAGCTCTTTGGCAAGGCTTTTTATAGATCTTGAGATATCCGCTATAGCCTGCTCCCTCGATTCGATATATGGCGACGTCCTCATAAGCTGAAGGTAGTCTATTATCACAAGACCTATATTTTTTTCGATCTTTAAACGGCGGGTCTTAGCCCTTAATTCCATTGCGGAAATTCCTGAGCTATCGTCTATATATATCGGTATATTTTCTAAAGAGCGCATTGCGGTAAGTAATTTTTCAATATCGGGATCATATATCTTTCTTTTTCTAAGGGTTGAGGAATCAATCCTTGCAGACATGGACACCAATCTCGTAACGAGTTGTTCTTTAGACATTTCAAGCGAAAAGACGGCAACCGGTATTTTGTTCAATGCGACATTTCTTGCAAGGGTTAGAGCAAGCGCGCTTTTTCCCATAGACGGTCTTCCGGCTATTATAATAAAATCTGAGGGTTGAAAACCGTTGGTTAGTTCGTCTAAATATTTAAAACCACTGTGAATTCCAGATATATCTTTTTCATCTTCATCTTTTGAAGTTAGTCTTTTGAAATAATTGAAAAGCAAGGGATATATCTCGTAATATGTTTTAGAGGTATGCTTTTCGGTAACATCAAAAATTGTTTTTTCGGTAAAATCGAGTATATCTTCAAGCGGATCCTGCTGGTCGAAGCATTTACGCTGGATGTTATTTGAAGCATTTATAAGGTTCCTTAAAATCGCCTTTTCTTTTACAATTTTTGCATACTGTTCGACGTTGGAAAGTCCCGCAGGCATTTCTATCAGGGTTAAAAGATAATTTGTAAGATCGAAACCGGAGGTATCCTTTTCCTGTTCCAGAATATTTTTTAATGTTATTATGTCAATGGGTTCATTTTTTTCGGTTAATGTTATTATGGCTTTAAATATTTTTCCGTTAATGACATCATAGAAATCGTCAACATTAACGATCTGGACGGCGGAATTCACCTGAAAGCTGTCAATTAAAATAGAGCTCAGTATAGCCTTTTCGGCCTCGATCGATCGTGGGGGCAGAATATTTAAGATTTTTTCGTCTATATGAGCGATATAATCTTTCTTCCTCTGGAGATTGGAAAAAGAGGCGCTTTCTTTAATTGTACTTACGAAAGACCCTTTTTGTTCTTTTTTCACTGTTTTCATCGTTTTACCGTTTCTTTCCTGTATGAATCCTGTTAAAATCTATATTAAAATTAAATATATTAAAATTAAATCAAAATGAACCTAAAAAAGCCCCGGCTATAATATGATATTCTAAATAATGCAGAAGATACTGAATTATAAAAATGGCGATAATTACAATTACGGGGGAAAAATCAATACCTATGCCGCCTAATGGGATAATTGCCCTTACCCTGTTTAAAACCGGATCGGTAATATCGTTTAAAAAACGGACGATAGGGTTGTAAGGATCGGGATTTACCCACGATATTAAGGCTTTTATAATGATTACCCACATATATATAGTAAGGATAATATTGATTATATTAAAAACAAAAGCAATAAATTCTACGGATAGTCCCATGCGTTTTTCCTTACTCCCAATTTCCTAACAGTTTCCTAAAAGGGGATTATACCTTAAGGGATCGTAATGAGGTTTCCCCCTTTAATTTTAATTTCTTTTATTATAAAATAAAATAAAATAAATTGCCATAAACAAAAAAAATAATTCCTTTTATTTTTTTGTTTATATTTTCACCGTTAAATTGCAAAACTTTTTTCTTCCATAACAGGGCGGGCTGTGTTTTTATTTTATGGAAATTACAAACGAAGAAATTGCGGAAATTTTTGGAAAGATAGCAGAAATTCTTGAGATAAAAGGAGAAAACCCCTTTAAAATTCGCGCATATTCCAATGCGGCAAGGATTATAAATCAGCTTCAGGAAAACCTTCAGGCAATGGCAGAAAAAGGGGAACTGCCAAAAATTTCTGGAATAGGCAGCGACCTTTCGTTAAAAATAAAAGAACTTATTACCACTGGGCATTTAGCCTATTACGATGAGCTGAAAAGTTCCGTTCCAGAAGGGCTTTTCGAGTTAATGAAGCTTCGCGGGCTCGGTCCGAAAAAAGCCAGGTCACTTTACGATATTTTGAACATAAAAAATATAGACGAGCTTGAAGGCGCTATTTCTAATAACAGAATTGCGGGCATTGAAGGCTTTGGAGATAAAACCGTAGAAAATCTGAAGCAATCCATTATCGAATACAGGTCGTTTAAAGAGAGATTTCTATATTATGAAGCCGAACCCGAAGCAGAAGCGATAGTTTTTTATCTAAAAAATTCAGGATTTGTTTTAAATGCGGAAGTAGCAGGCTCATTAAGAAGAAAGCTTGAAACGGTGGGGGATATTGACATAGTTGCTTCTTCTAAAAATTTATCTGCTTTAATTGATTTTTTCCTTAAATATAACCTTATCTCCAGAGTTAAGTCCATGGGCGAGACGAAGCTCAGCGTTGTTTTACAAAGCGGAATCCATGTTGATCTTAGAGTTGTCGCAAACGAGGATTATATTTACGCCCTTCACCATTTTACCGGCTCTAAGCTTCATAATGAACAGTTAAGGGGTTTAGAGAAAAAAGCAGACTATAAGATAAGCGAATATGGCATATTTAAAGGCGATACGAAGATCAGCGTTAAAAGTGAAAAAGATATTTATGAACTTTTCGGCATGCAGTATATACCGCCGGAGCTTCGCGAAGGCACGGGAGAGCTGGATGAAGCGTTAAAGCATAATATTCCGGTTCTTATAGAGGAAAGCGATATTAAGGGGATTTTTCATGTGCATACCACATATACCGATGGAAAACATAGCCTTGAGGAGGTAGTAAAAACTGCTTTAGAAATGGGCTATAAATACGTTGGGATATCGGACCATTCCATATCCGCTTACTATGCTGGTGGGTTAAGCGCGGACGATATAAAAAGCCAGATCAAATATATTGACAAGCTGAATGAAGAATATGCCGGCAAAATAAAGATATTCAAAGGGGTGGAATCAGATATACTGCCGGATGGAAAATTGGATTATGAAGATCATGTTCTTTCGTTGTTTGATTTTATTGTTGCTTCCGTTCATTCCCGTTTTAACATGACCGAAGATGCGATGACGGAAAGAATAATAATGGCGATAAAAAATCCATATACTACAATGATAGGGCATTTAACGGGAAGGCTTCTCCTTGAGAGAAATCCGTATCTTCTTGATATTCATGCCGTCATAGATGCTTGTAGCAAGTATAATACGATCATTGAACTTAATGCAAACCCTAAAAGGCTTGATATTGACTGGAGATATATAAAAGAAGCGATTTCAAAATCCGTGATGATCTCGATTAATCCGGATGCGCACAGTGTATATGGGCTTAATGTAATGCCTTATGGAATTTATACGGCAAGAAAAGGTTGGGCGACCAAAAAATCTGTTTTAAATACATACAGCGCCGGTGAGGTTTTCAATATAATGAAGGGAATAAGGGATTCAAAACTTGCATGATTTATGATTATGGTTGCATAAACGTGGGAGGGTTATATTAGCCGTGAAAGATAAAAAAAGCCCGGCGCTTCCTTTGATTAAAGCCTTTTCCATTGCTGGTTTTGACGGTTCCGGAGGGGCTGGGATTACATCCGATGCGAAGATATTTTCAAAATTAGGGATCTATGGATTATCCGCTGTTACAGCCGTAACCGCCCAGAACCCGGACAAGATCTATAAAATAAAGCCGGTAAGCAAGGATGTTTTTGAATTTGAACTGAGGGCGGTGTTCGATTATTTTAAGGTGGATTGCGTTAAAACCGGACTTGTTTCAAATGAAGAACAGAGCGAATTAATAGCGAGGTATATCTCAGTGGGCGGGGTGGGAATGGTTGTTGTGGATCCTGTTTTTATCTCTACTTCCGGAAAGAAATTAAATGCAGCAGCCGGCAAAGGGGGGTTGAATTTTTTAATTCCGCTGTTCAATATCGCAACGGCTATTACTCCCAATATACCGGAAGCGGAACTGATCGCAAAAAAAGTTATTAAGAATGTTGATTCTATGAAAACGGCGGCTCTGTCCATTCGCAGGATATTTCCGCAGATTAGTAGTATCGTTATTAAGGGTTCCCACCTTGGAAATGATGTGATAACGGATATCGCGCTTGATTATAATAACGAATTTTTTATATATGAAAGAAAGCGGATCAAAATGGGTAAGGAAATACACGGGACAGGCTGTGCCTTTTCGGCTGTTCTTGCCGCATATCTTGCTAAAGGCGCAAATCTGAATTATGCTTTGGTAAAAGCCGAAACATTTGTTGAAAAAATAATAAGCCGGTATAAATTTATGCCGGATAACAAAACTGCCGGTTCCGTATATATAACGGCTAATGTGTGATCTATATATCTGAACTAATACGTGAACTAATACGGGGAAAGCTCGGCTATATTGCCTGTTTCAAATAATGTGGAATATAATTTTATGGCGTAAATATCCGTCATTCCGCTTATGTAATCGCGGCACATCACACAAATATTGTCAGCTTCGTATTCGCCGTAAAAGTCGTTTTCATAAAGCTCTTGAAAATCGTCGGGATAGAGTCTTAAATTATCCGTGTTGGAAAACAAGTCGAACAATTTTCCAAGAATATTTTTTGCCCTGTATCTATTTAATAATATTTCCCTGTGTTCCATAACCAATTTATATGATATCTTTTTCAATGCCTTGATCTCTTTGTTTATATCGTTTTTCCAGACTAACATATATTTATAAGAATCGTTATTGAGGTCAATGCCGGGTACCGGCTCATTAAACGGCGAACCTTTAAAAAGTCCGAATCTTTCCTTTATATCTATATTTATAATGAATTTTGAAATATAATTTGAAAAAAATTCTTTGAGGTCTATCTTTTTTTTTAAATTGGGCATGGCATTGTCATATAAATTATATGAATTATAGGGACTTAATATTTTACTGATATTATTAAAAAAGTTGTCTATATCGGCTTCGATCTTTTCCATATCTTCATCGTCTTTTTCTTCGCTTAAGTATTTCTTGATCTGGGTATGCCCGCTTAAGTCTATTAATCCGGATTCGACGCCGTCTTCAATGTCATGCGTAGCATAAGCTATGTCGTCGGCGGCGTTTAAAATCTGACATTCTAAGCTTCTTGTAACTTCAAAAAAGAATTCCTTTATCTTTTTGTTTTCTTTTTTATTGATATTTTCAGCATTTTCTTTTAAAAATTCAATAAATTCGTTTCCATGCAAATGCCTCAATATGAATTCATCGGAATCATACATAAAATGCCTGCATTTGTCGGAATATTTAAAAGGCAGCTTGTATTTTAATATGCCATCCACGGTTTTAAATGTAAGATTTAATCCGCATAGCCTTTTATTTTCAGGATCGTAAATTTTTTTCTCCAGAAAGTTAAGTATTCTTATATTTTGGGCATTAGCCTCAAAGCCGTATCTTCCGGAAACAAGCATCTTTAATTTATCGTTGATTATCTCTTCGCCTAAATGGCCGAAAGGAGGGTGTCCGATATCGTGCGCCAATGAAATGGCTTCTATAAGGTCGAGGTCTATACTTAATCCGTGGGCATTGTTTATATTTGAAGCGATGGAACGGGCGATCTGCGAAACCTCAAGGGAATGGGTGAGCCTTGTTCTGTAATAATCAAGGGTATATACGCCAAAAACCTGAGTTTTATTGCGCAGTCTTCTGAAAGCGCTTGAATGAATTATCCTGTCCCTGTCTATCTGAAACGGGCTTCTTAAAGGGGGTTCCTTTTTATGGTAGCCGGAAGCGCCGAAAATTCTTTCTGTGGTTATCGTTTTCATCTTAATTGTATCTTATTATATATAATTATATCAAAAAATAAACAGATTTGAACATTATTTAGATGTATTATTAATTTTAACTGAATGTGAGGATATGTCTTTTAACATTAACCGCAGTAGTTAAATTGCTTTGACACACTACCTGATTAAGGATTGATTAACCCCTTTTTTTGTGCTATGATTAATTGCATAATTTGGCTTGTGTTTTGTGTCCGTAGCTCATTTGGACAGAGTGCAGGACTCCGACTCCTGAGGTAGCGGGTTCGAATCCCGCCGGACACACCAGTTAAAGATTAAGTATTTTCAGGCCTTCCCCTTCCCCTTTCATTTTCATATAAATTCATATAAATACCATATTCAATGTATATAATATATAGCTTATAGCTATTTTTTTATAAACGGGTGAAAAATGTAATTGCTGTGGGTACTGGTGTTTATGGATGTTTGAAGTTTTTTTGCAAGCTTTTGCGGCAATTTTGAAGTAAAACATTATGCTTGATTTTGATAATTATTCAATATATACTAAACCAATTATTTTTTACGCATCCTATTCGCGAAGGGAAATATAAAGAAGGGGGATATAAAAATGAAAAAGAAAGGGGCGGCAAGCGGTAAAAATTCAAAAATATTGGAACAGAATGAAAAAACCTATACCTTTAATGCAAAAGAGCTTAGAGAAGCAAAAAAGGCTCTGATCAATATAAAAAAAACCCTCTTAAAAGAGATTGATATAAGTATTAAAGAGGGATCGTCTAAGAACACGCCCGAACCAAGCGGAGATATATATGACGTCGCATCAAATGAACGGGACCGCGAGCTTTCTTATATGCTTGGGGATAGAGAAAGAAAAAAACTAAAAGAGATTGATAATGCTCTATTAAAGATAGAAGAAGGAACATACGGGGTTTGCGATGAATGTGGAAAAACTATCTCAAAAAAACGGCTCAAGATCATCCCGTACTCTAATTTTTGTATAACATGCCAGTCAAACGTGGAAAAAGAAGAAAAAGAAAGATCGGAAAAAGAATACCATGAAACCCTCAGAAATCTCTCTATCATAGACGAAGACGATACATTCAATCAGCCGGATGAATAAAGACGAATAAAGAAATAAGAGGCGGACCATTTATCTTATCTTTCATCTCATCTATTTTTCCGCCTCGGCAAAAGGAAAAAAACAGCTTACGAAAATATCTTTTCCCGCGATCTTTTTTAATTCAGGTTCCTGATCCCTGCATATATCTTTAGCCGCGTAGCATCTTTGATAATAGACACAGCCGCCCGCCGGCGCGTTATTTCCGGCTGTATTTATTTTTTTTCCAAGGTCAATAAATTTTATGACCTTATTCGGCTCATAAGACAACGTTGATTCAAGCAATATTTTAGAATACGGATGGGCAGGGTTTTCAAAAAAGGTATTTACCGGCGAGATTTCCATTATCTTTCCACTAAACATAACGCAAACACTGTTTGCTATATGCCTTACAATCTTCAGGTCGTGGGTTATAAATATATATGTTATATTGTCTTTTTCATGCAGGTCAATAAGCAAATTCAATATCTGGGCTGATACCGAAACATCAAGCGCTGATACCGGCTCGTCCAGAATTAGAAGTTCTGGCTTTACCGACAAGCTCCTTGCAATAGATACGCGTTGTCTCTGACCGCCGGAAAGCTCATAAGGAAATTTAAACACATAGTCTCCGTCAAGCCCCACTCTTTTTAGCAGGGAAGCGGTAAAATCGGCTTTTTCATGTCTTTTGACGATTTTATTCTTAAGCGCCGGCAACGAAACGGTTTTATATATCCTTTTTTTTGGATTTAAGGAGGAATACGGATCCTGAAAAACGATCTGAATCTTTTTTCTTAAACCTTTTAAATTATAATTAAGCGGGATGCCGTCATAAAGGATAGTGCCCGATGTTGCCGGAATAAGTCCGGAGATAAGTTTGGAAAGGGTTGATTTTCCGCATCCGGTCTCACCGACGATCGAAAAGATCTCCCCTTTTTTGACCTCAAAAGAAACATTATCGACAGCTTTTATAATATCCTTTTTCAGATTAAAAACGGATTTATAGTAATGATAATGTTTGCTCAGTTTTTTTACTATCAATAATTCTGGACTTTGATGCATCTAACTAACCTGCCGTTTTTTATGTTCTTTAATGGTATTTCGTTAAGACATTCTTCGCTTTTTTTGAAACATCTGTCGTAAAATCTACATTTGCCTTTTTGAAAATCGTTAAGAGAAAGAGAGCCTTCTATTGTAAAAAGCTTTTGGCCAGGAACGTAATCCTTTGATAATGCCGGAATAGACCTGATCAAAGACATGGTATAGGGATGGACAGGGTTATATATCAAATCGTCTTTATTGCCATATTCCATAATCTGGCCAGCATAAAAAACAATGATCCGGTCCGATATGTTCTTTGCAATACTTAGATCGTGGGTGATGAAGATCACACTTACATTTTTTTCTTTTCTCATTTTTTCTATGAGGGCAAAAACCTGCAGCGAGGTTGTAATATCCAGCGCGGTGGTTGGTTCATCCGCGATTAAAACTGCCGGGTCTAAGACCATTGCCATTGCTATCATAACTCTCTGCTTCATCCCTCCGGAAAGTTCATGGGGATATGAATTGAATCTTGCTTTTCCGTCTATCCGCATCAGGTCAAGATAATTGACTGCCAGTTCATAAGCAGCCTTTTTACTTATTTTTTTATGCGCCGTAATAGCCTCGGTGATCTGATCGCCTATTTTCATCACTGGATTAAGCGACACGTTAGGGTCCTGAAAAATCATTGATATCAATTTTCCGCGAATATCAATCATTTCACGATCCTTTATCTTTAAAATGTCATTTTTATATCCTGAAATAAAAATACTACCCGAAGTAATTTTGGAAACGCCGGGAGGGTTTAACCGCATTAAAGAAAGACCAAGAAATGATTTACCGCCGCCGGATTCGCCGACAAGCGCAACGATCTCCCTATCCGCTACGGTGAGATAAACGGAATCAATAACATTGAACTTTTCTTTGTTTAAAGAAAGTCTTACGGATAAATTTTCGACATTTAAAGCCATTTGAGCCGCTTCAATCCTGTTTATATTTGAGCGAAATTAAGCCGTTCCCCCTCAAGATAAGGAGCGTCCGCGGTGTTTCCATTGTGATCATTTTTTCTTACACTTACATCCTTTCGAGAATCGGAATAGAAAGCATGGCAAGACCGGACGATATAACGGTTTTTACGGCATATAAAAATAACAGCCTTTTTTTTATCGTTTCTATTTCAAGCCCTAAGAGCTTATAATTTTGATAATACTTATTAAATAGCGATGCTAATTCCAAAAGATAGGTGGAGACGATGGACGGTTCAGAGAAATCTGCCGCTTCTTTTATTACATCGGAAAACAAAGAAAGATATTTTATTATGGAATATATATCGCCGAAATCCTCGTCTGTGCCGGGTATGTGCAGCATATCCGCTTCATCTTCGCCGGCTTTTTTTTTGCTCCTTATATTTTTTATATATTTGTCCTTATCAACGCCGTATTCTGTGCAAATGCGCGAAATAAGGCTGTTTATCCTTGCCGTCGTGTACTGAAGATATGGACCTGTCTGCCCTTCGAACGATAAAACGTTGTCCCAGTTAAAATTGACATCTGTAATGCGGCGTGTTTTAAGGTCATTGAAAATAACTGCTCCAAGACCTATTTTCAGCGCGGTATCTTTAATTTCGGTGGAATAGTAAGAAGGTTTGTCTTTGGCCGAATCAGGCATATGTAGCCACAATCTGCCGTCGTCCGTAACTTCGACGATTTTATTTAAAGCCTTTTCCTTTGCTTCATTAACATAATCCTCCAGAAATACCAGATTGCCTTTTCTGGTTGACATGCCGATAATCCTGCCGAATTTAACATGGGATAATTTACCTTCGATGCCCGTTATACATTCAGCTAATAAAGAATGCCCCCCCTTTAATTTATCTTTATTTTCTGCAAGTATCTTAAAAATATTAAAAAGCTGGTTGAAATGAAGCGATTGTTCGGAGCCGACAACATATATCATCTTGTCGAAATTATACTTTGCATATCTTATGATAGCGGTAACTATATCCCTTAAGAGATAAAGTGAAGTTCCGTCGCTTTTGGCAAGCAGTCCCGGAACAGCTGTTTCATTATCGTTATTATCGTTATATTTATCTTTATTTTCAGCTTTGTTTTTACCGGAAGCCTTAGAAGAGCCGAAATCAAGGGGGATTATGATGGCGCCCATGCTTTGCCTTGCTATTTGCGTATTTAAAAGAATATTGACTATATCGCCGGCAAAAACAGCACTTTCCGACTCCCCTTCGTAATAATCGAACGATACTCCTAAAATAGAATATATGCGTTTAAATTCGTTTATGCTCAGTTTTCTGAATCGTGTCCATATTGCAAATTCGCCTGCGCCGTCTTTACGGCGGTTACAGAAATTACAAAGCTCGTCGCGGTCTATGTCTATATTCGTCCCGTTTTTATTGTAATTTTCCGGTGTGTTCATGTTCCGGTTGCCACCTTTAATGTTTCTTATAGAGTTTATGTTTATGTCCATCTTCGTATTATCCAAGTTTCTATTGCTTTTGCAATCTTTTAAAAAACCGTTCAAATCTTTTTTGTTTTTGCCCATAGCAAATTCCAATTTTTTAAATCTCGTCCGGGCGTCAGTTTCTAGAAAACTGCGCCATGACATAGTGGCGCTGGCGTTAGCATTATCTTTCCCGCCCCATTCTTTGATTTTCACACGGGCATCGGTTGACTTTGCAGATTCGTCCTCCACTTCTTTATAAAATCCGGCATAAAGCTTGTAAAGAAATTTTATCGGTTCGTCTTTAAACTCGCTTAATGGAAAACCTTTTTTAAAAAAGCAGAATGCGGTAATAAGCTTGCCGAACTGCGTTCCAAAATCTCCGAGATAATTTATTTTTATTACTTTGTAGCCGCAAAACGAGTAAATATTGGCAAGGCTTGCCCCGATGGCGGTAGATCTAAGATGCCCTACGCCAAACGGCTTGGCTATATTTGGAGATGAAAAATCTATCACGATAGTTTTTCCTTTGCCGCTTACATTCCTGCCGTAATTGTTTCCAGCTTTCAGAATAGAGCGGATTATCAAAGCCGAAAAAAGATCTTTTTTAACGTAAAAATTAATATAAGGACCCTTTGCCTCCACGGCTTTAAAGAGATCCTCGAAATACAGGACGGGCTGCCTGCCGGATAACCCAGGTTTTGCTTTGTTATATGCTTTTACTTTATCTAAGAGGTTTTTAAAAACTGCAATACGCTTGCCGCCTATGCCGGCAGTGGAATTAAAATTTAAAATAGCCGAAATTTCTGAGGCTGTTGTTTCCGGCGGGGCTTTAAATCCGTATTTAGCCAAATAATACGATGGTATGCAATAATCGCCGTAAAACTGGTCGGGGGGAAGTTTTATAAGTTTTTCCGCTTCTTCCGGTGATATCTTGAAATTTATCCCCCCATTAAGTTCAATTAGTAAAATAAGCAGCGAGGTTATTCTTTCTTTAAAGATGTTTTTATCGCTATCGCCTCTAACCATAATAGTTATTTTACATAAAAAAAAACAAAAAAACAAAACTTAATAATTTAATTAAAATATGGTAAAATATAAAAAAATATATACGATATATATGATATATAGACATAATATAGACATTGAAGCATAGAAACTCTTTAATTCATTGAGGGGGAGTTCACGTTTATGAAATCTATGAAATCCCGGCAAATTAAGGAGAATATAAAAAATAAGGAGAGTATCAATTAAGTATAAATTATTATGTTAGCCGAAAAAATAAATGTCAAAATAAAAAAAGACAATTATCTTTGTGAAGCGTGTCCTTATGTATATGATCCGGAAAAAGGGGATCCAGACGGGGGAATTCCGCCCGGCACACCTTTCGAGGACATTCCGGACGACTGGTTGTGTCCCGTCTGCGGAGTTGATAAGACAAACTTCGTCAAAATAATAGAATAATCCAAGGCGTGGTAGCATGTTAACATGCTACCACGCTATAATATTGTTATGGTAAGCAAAAATTAATAGTATATATTATAAATATAAATATAACTTAAGACGAGCCTTGAACTTAAAACTTGAAAGGAGATCGTAATAACCGTGGACAAATACCAGTGCGACGTTTGCGGTTATATTTATGATCCCGCCGCCGGAGATTCTATTGGAGGGATCAGTATCGGAACCGCTTTTGAAGATCTTCCGCCCGACTGGGTTTGTCCCGTCTGTGGCGCCGATAAAACTCATTTTCAGAAATTCACCGGTTAGTTTACTTAATTAAAATGCAAATGTCATAGAAATTTTTCATCTTTTATGTTAATAAATAAACAGCGGTTTCTCTTATAAATGAAAATAACTCCAATAGACAACAAAGGTGTTAAGACTTATTTTCTTAAAGATAGACCCTCCAAGGTAAGCATAGATTCTTTTACTAAAAGATGGACAAAAGGAGGGTCTTTTTTTGAATTTATAAGCGGTCTTCCGGATTTTCTTGCTTCAAAAGACTTAATAGAGCTTGCCGGCGAACTTATCAGGCGTCATAAAAACAACGGAATAATCGCGATCGGCATGGGCGCCCATGTTATAAAAGTCGGACTTTCTCCGGTATTAATCCATCTTATGGAGCTTGGGTTTGTTAATAGCCTTTCTTTAAACGGCGCCGGTATAATACATGACTTTGAAATAAGCTACTGCGGAAAAACGTCCGAAGATGTATCCGCAGAGATGGATAACGGCGTGTTCGGCATGGCAAAAGATACCGCCGATATGCTGAATAGTGCTATCGGAGTTGGGGCAAAGGAAAAAAAAGGTATCGGCGAATCAATAGGAAGATTTATTTCCGGTTCCGATTTCAAGCACAAAGACCTAAGCATTATAGGAAGGGCCTATGAACTTGGGATTCCGGTTACAGTTCATGTTTCCATAGGTTCGGATATTATTCATATGCATCCCTCAGCCGACGGCGACGCTATTGGAAGATCAAGCCTTATTGATTTTAAGATATTTACATCCGTTGTATCAAAACTTGAAAAAGGGGCATATTTAAATATAGGCTCTGCCGTTATAATGCCCGAAGTCTTTCTCAAAGCCTTGACCCTTGCAAGAAATTTAGGTTATACCGTAGACGATATAATAACCGTAAATATGGATTTTTTGCAGCATTATAGGCCGGCTGCAAATGTGCTTGAAAGACCGACCCAAAAAGCGGGAAGGTTTTTTTCTTTTACGGGTCATCATGAAATAATGCTGCCGCTTTTGTATTCGCTTATAATCGAAAAATTATAGATTATGGAAACTGATACCTTAAAATAATGCCTTAATCTTAATCGCATGATTAATGATTAAAAGATATAATCGCATCAAAATAGGGATATTATGACAAATTAAAAGTTAAATTCAATAGACAAATTAAAAGTTGACAACACAAAATAGGGATATTATATTAGATATGGGATTAGAAAAAGGGTTAATGGCAATAGGAAATATATTCAATTTAATTTAATTAAGAGGTGATTTATGCTAAAGGGTGTATCCGGAAACAAGCGGAATTTGGTTTTTAAACCGTCGTTACCTGCCGTTGCAATTTTTTCCTTTCTTATCTTTGTATTGATCTTGATTTTGACGGTCTTAATATCCGCAAACGCAAAAAAAACGTATGCGAGCACATCAGCGACTTATCGAACGGCAATTAGGAAAATCGTAAATAAACAAAGAATACAGGGGAACTTAAATGCAAATGTTACAATAGTAGAATACAGCGATTACCAATGTCCCTGGTGCAGGCGTTTTGAAATGGACGACCTCCCTTTGTTTATTAAAAATTATGTTGATACTGGCAAAGTTCTCATAATATACCGTGATTTTCCGTTGACATTAATGCATAAGTTTGCTTTTAAAGCAGCTGAGTATGCCGACTGTTCAGCGCTTCAGGGTAAATATCTTGAGGTAAGGAAGCTTCTTTATAAATATCAGGCATTCTGGAGCGTTATGGGAAATATTTACTATTTTTTACATAAAAAAGCCCGCAAAATCATTAATATGAAAAAAGAACAGGCATGCGTTCAAAATAGAACGATGGTTCCCTTAATAAGAGGAGATATGCATAGAGGGACAATGCTTGGTGTTACCGGAACCCCGATGTTTTATATATATAAAGGTCTTAAACTTGTAAAAACAATCCGTGGTTTTGAGCCGTATAATGCTCTTGACAAAACACTGAAAAAGATTGTCAACTAACGCTCATCTCCAACGATCAATCATTCGATCAATCATTGTCATGTTATATCATGTTATACTAATATTATACCTATAAGTTTCCTTCCATGAAAATTGGTTATTTGTTTGGAAACAGGGTTGATTCGACCAGTTCGCATATAATATGAGCTATGGTTATGTGATATTCCTGTATTCTCGGGGTATTTTTTGACGGGATCGAAATAAGGACATTGCATAAGTCCGCCATTTTCCCGCTGTTTTGACCTGTAAAGCCGATGGTTTTTATTTTCATTTCCTTTGCCTTTTCAAGTGCTTTTATAATATTTTTAGAATTACCAGAAGTTGAAATTCCCCAAAAAATATCACCTTCCATCCCGCTTGCTTCAAGTTGTCTTGAAAAGACCACGGCAAAATCATAATCATTTGAGATTGCGGTTAAATTAGACGTATTTGCCGTTAGGCTTTCGGCTGAGAGCGCGGCTCTTTCCTTGTAAAATCTTGACACAAACTCTGTCGCAATGTGCTGGCTATCGGCGGCAGAGCCGCCATTACCGGCTATAAAGAGTCTTCCGCCGTTTTTATAAGTATTTATAATTAACTCTGCCGTTTCTTTTACGGAAGAGATCAAACCGGCATTTTTAACGATCAGCCGGTTTAACTTTGCCGACTCTTCCAGCCTGTCTATAATTATCCTGTCTATTTTCATATTTCATATCTCTTATTATATTAGTCTTTTACTTTATGCGATGAAACAATAAGATATACACCGGAAAGGACGGTTAATATTCCTATCCATCTTATAAGGGGTATATTTTCGGAAAGTATTAATGATGAAAGTATTACGGTTAAAATAATTCCGAGACTTGCAAAAGGATATGCCGCTGAAAGTTCGATTTTAGAAAGGACGTTAATCCAGAAGAACATTGAAAACAGATAAAGAAAAATCCCCGCCAATATATAAGGATTTAAAAACATAAATATTATAGAAACTAAATTTTTTGGTTCGCCGAAACCCTGCATTCCGTATTTCATCGTAAGTTGGGCAAAAACGCTGGTAATAATAGATATGCCTAAATAAATATACAGGAATGTTCTCGTTGAATCCATATAAATAATATATATAATATATTAATATATATAACTACTTTTATTGACTTTTATTGCGGCATGCAGGCTAATGTGCTATTTATTGCTTTGTTTTTTGATAGGGGACTGAACCGTGTAACCTTGCTTTGCCGCAAGATAGCCTGTGGTTCCCGCAAGTCCGCCCACTAAAAGAAGAGCGCAGCCGCTCAAAAAATTTATTACAGCAATAATTAAAATAATTAAAAAAATATATTTTTTTAATGAACCGTTGCTGTTTGTCAAGCCAATTTTTTTCATAGTCATATTCCTTATACAAATAAACGTTGAAATTCCGGCTTTTTTTCATCCCCGGCTCCAACGCCAAGAAGTATTCCTTATACAAATAAACGTTGAAATTATATATTAAAATTTTATATAATACAATAGAAATTTCATGTAATTTTATTATATCTTAATGTTGTATTAAAGATAAAATTATGCGTTATGCTATCATCTCTGTTTACGATAAGACCGGTATTGACGAACTTGCCCGTTTCATGAACGAGGCGGGTTATACCATAATAGCCACCGGCAACACATATAACTATTTAAAAAAGATTAGACTAGCCGGTCTGAGAAAAATCGGTGAGATAACCGGTTTTTCGGAAATTTTGGGTGGAAGGGTTAAAACGCTCCATCCGGCAATATTCGGGGGGATACTTGCTTTAAGGGATAATAACGACCATATAAAGGATCTTGAAAATAACCACATTAATTTTATAGATATCGTCGCGGTCAATCTTTATCCTTTTGAAGAAATGAAACAAAAAAATATCTCTTTTGAAGAAAAGCTGGAATTTATTGATATCGGCGGAGTTTCGCTTCTCAGGGCGGCTGCTAAGAATTTTAAATATGTTACCGTTCTTTCAAATCCGGAACAATACTCCGGCATAATTCCTTTTCTTAAAAGTGGGCAGGAAGTGCCAGAAGGGTTTAAAAAGAACCTCTCAACCCATGTTTTCCGGCTGACAAGTGAATACGACCGCGACATATGCGCATTTTTAAGCGAAAAAGGCGAAATTATAAATAATAATAATAATAATAACAATAACAAGCATAAAGATAGCGATCTTAAAAACCGGCTTGATATCAGATTGCATAAAATAGATGATTTAAGATACGGGGAAAATCCGCATCAGAAAGCCTCGTTTTATGCCTCTTATGTATCGGAGGCGTCACCCGAAAAAGCAAATTATCGCGGCTTTGAGAAGCTTTCGGGCAAGGAAATATCATATAATAATCTCTTGGATATTGACTCTGCGATTGATTTTATACGCGATTTTTACGCAGATGAGGACGGATACTTTTCTTTTATAATAAAACATACAAATCCCTGCGGAGCCGCTTTAAGTGCTTTAAATTTAAAAGACGCATTCATTAAAGCCAGAAAGGCGGATGAGATCTCGTCATTTGGAGGCATTGCCGGCTTTAATAGAACCGTTGATCCGGTTACGGCCAAAGAATTAAAGCCGTTGTTTTTAGAGATCATAATTGCCCCCGATTATGATCCTTTAGCCCTTGAGATATTAAAGACAAAAAAGAATACCATCATAATAAGGCTTGATAAAGGTCTTATTTCAAAAGAAGGTATCTATTATTATAGGTCGGCTGCCGGCGGCATGCTTGTGCAGGAAAAAGATTATAAAAAAGACGATGTGTCCGCCTTCAGGGTTGTTACCCGTAAAACGCCCAATGAAGCAGAGTGGAGCGATCTCGTATTTGCATGGAAGGTTGCAAAACATGTTAAATCAAATGCCGTCATATATGCTAAAGACGGTGTAACGTTCGGTATCGGCGCCGGTCAGATGTCGAGGATAGACAGCGCTAAATTTGCTTTCGAGAAAATGCTTGGCGCTTACGGTGAAGGAAAAAATGGTTTTGTTATGGCATCGGACGGTTTTTTTCCTTTCAAGGATTCTGTCGAATATGCGAAAAAGATAGGGGTTTCCGCGATAATCGAACCGGGGGGTTCGATGCGGGACAATGAGGTTGTAGAAGAAGCGGAAAAATCGAATATTGCGCTTATATTTACAGGGATAAGACATTTTAGACATTAATTAATACATGAATACATGAAAATCTTAGTTGTCGGTTCGGGCGGCAGGGAGCATGCGATCATAAGTGCTATAGTGCGTTCAAAGCCTGATGCCGAAATTTACTGTGCTCCCGGAAATGGTGGAATTTCCGATATTGCTCGCACCGTTCCTATAAAACAGGACGATATTGGCGGATTAGCCGGTTTTGCAAAATCCGAAAAAATAAATCTAACGGTGGTAGGTCCAGAACTTCCGTTGTCTTTGGGTATAGTCGATGAATTTAATGCCAATGGTTTAAGGATATTCGGTCCGGATAGATCATCATCCCTTCTTGAATCTTCCAAGCAGTACGCAAAGGCTTTCCTTCAAAGGAACGGTATAAAGACTGCCGGCTATAGATCTTTTACAAGTTTTGATGCTGCCATGGGTTTTGTTGAAAATAAACCTCATCCTGCCGTCATTAAAGCAAACGGGCTTGCCGCTGGAAAGGGCGTTTTTATTTCTAAAAGCATCGCGGAATCAAAAAAATATCTTGATCTTATTTTAAATAAAAAGATTTTTGGGGAAGCTGGCGAAACCGTTATTGTCGAAGATTATATCAATGGGATAGAGCTTTCTTATATGATCGTTACCGACGGCAATGTCTATAAATCCCTTGCTACAACTATGGATTACAAAAAGGCGCATGATGGCGATAAAGGAGAAAATACCGGCGGAATGGGCTCTATTTCCCCACATCCTTTAATTTCCCGTGATCTTGAGGAAAGTATAAAGAGAACGGTAATAGATCCGGTTTTAAATTCCCTTAAAAAAGAGGGGACTGTTTATAAAGGCGTTCTTTATGCCGGTCTTATGATAAAAGATAACGATATTTACGTTCTTGAATTCAATGTCAGATTTGGAGATCCGGAAACCCAGTCAATTCTTATAAGGCTGAAATCCAACATTGTCGAACTTTTTGAATCGTGCATAGACGGAAAGCTTGACGCTTACGATCTCGAGTTTGAAGAAAATAACTCTATCTGCCTTGTTATGGCTTCGTCCGGTTACCCGTCGAACTATGAAACAGGCTACGAGATAGATTTTGACGGTGTCGGGAGCAGTACCGCAGATATTTATAATGATAAAAATTTTTTTATTTTTCATGCGGGAACTAAAAAAAAAGACGGAAAATACTGGACGGCGGGCGGAAGAGTTCTGAATTTGTGCGCTAAAGGTTCTAATATCCCCCATATAATCAACACGGTTTATAATGCTGCAGAAAAAATACATTTTAAAAATGCTTATTTTAGAAATGATATAGGGAGAAATGTATGGATGCCTTGATCCCCGGCGGTTTATCTGCCGGATCAAAAATCCATACTGGTTAAGAGGGGTAAATTTATGGACATACTGATTGTCGTCGGCTCAGAAAATGATGTTTCTGAAATGGACGGGCTGGTTCAAATCTTAAAGAAGTTTGATGTTAGTTATGAAATGCACGTATCTTCTGCCCACAGAAGTATAAAAAGAACGGTGGATATTTTTGAACGGGCTGAAAGTAAAGGATTTAAAATTATTATAGCCGCTGCCGGAATGAGCGCTCATTTACCAGGAATAGCGGCGGCATGCTCCATATTGCCAGTAATAGGGGTTCCTATCCCGTCTTCATCATTAAACGGCCTTGACAGTCTTTTATCCATAGTGCAGATGCCTGGCGGCATTCCCGTTGCCACTACCGCTATAGGGAAAAGCGGGGCTTTGAACGCAGCCCTTCTTGCAGTTTCCATACTCTCATTAAATAACCCGGCTCTTTTAAATAAACTTAAAAAATACAGGAAAGAACTTGAAGGAAAGGTTGTAAAATCCGATCTTAATCTTAATAATACCATAAAGTGATTCGTGAAGATATATAATTTTGAAGACATTTTAGAAAATGATTATAAAGATATAAAAAGGCATTTAGAAGGTTCGGGGCTTATTATTTATCCTACCGAAACGTCTTATGCGGTTGGTGTCAACGCACTTGACGATAATGCGGTAGGCATGGTATATGAAATTAAAAAACGGGATGGATCGAAGCCGTTGCCCGTTGTGATCAGGGATTTAAAGATGCTTACCTCCATGGTTTTAGTGAAAAGACAAGAGGAGGATATAATTTCTATATTTTGGCCCGGACCATTAACTATTCTTTTTGAATCAAAGCTTATAAAACGGTATTTGTTCAATCAAGGTTCCGGACTTATAGGCGCAAGAATCTCTTCTCATCCGTTTATCGAGCAGTTATTTAAAGAAATAGATTTTCCTTTAGTTTCAACAAGTGCTAATATTTCCGGTGAAACCGGCTGTAATAGTCTTAAAGAAGCGGTTGAGAGTTTTTCCGGTATTCGCGATGAATTTAAAAATAGGGTAATAGCGGTGGATGCTGGCACTTTAGACGGCGGGGCATCTACGATAATTAAAGTCGAAAAAGACAGGGTAAATATCGTAAGGGCGGGAGAAAACAATATAAAAGAAAGGTTTTTGTGTTATATAAAAAATATTAACCGCTGAAATATTAACCGCTGATAGATAGATGGATATATATATTATATATAAATATATTAAATATATTAATGTAATGATAATTAATGCTATATAATAAAAAGAACCGGAGGTTTGTTTAAAGTGCCGAAAAAAAAAGATATTAATAAAAATATTCTTGGTATTATCGGCGGCAGCGGGCTATATCGGATGGAAGGTCTGAAAAAATTAAGGGAGGTTTCGGTGAATACGCCCTTCGGCAAGCCTTCGGATAGTCTTGTATACGGTGAAATAGACGGCAAAGAACTTATATTTATTCCAAGACATGCAAGGGGGCACAAAATACTTCCGCAGGAGGTAAATTATGCCGCCAATATATATGCGCTTAAGGCGGCAGGAGTTACGAAAATTATATCGGTAAGCGCCGTGGGCAGCCTGAAAACAAATATAAAGCCAGGTGACATAGTTATAGTAGATCAATTCTTTGATTTTACAAAAAACAGAAAAAATACTTTTTTTGGCAGCGGCATTGTTGCGCACGTATCTATGGCTGAACCCGTCTGCCCTTACTTAAGGAGCATAACGGTCAATTCCTGCAAACGCTTGGAAATTAAATATCATGCTAAAGGAACCTATTTTTGCATCGAGGGTCCGCAATTTTCTTCCAAAGCCGAGTCAGTATTTTTTAAAAACAGCGGTCTTGACATTATAGGAATGACCAATGCCACAGAGGCAAAGCTTGCTAGGGAAGCGGGCTTGTGTTATACCACTATTGCAATGTCCACCGATTACGACTGCTGGCACGAAGAAGAGGACAACGTTACGGCCGGCATGATACTAAAAATACTGAACGAAAATGCCGAAAAGGCTAAAAATATTATAAGGGATGCTATTAAATATATTGATTTTTCAAATAAAGGCTGTGGGTGTCATTTGTCGCTTGATAAGGCAATAATTACGGCAAAAAAAGATGTTCCGGAAGAAACATTAAAAAAATTGTCAATATTTAACCTTTATAATTAATATAATTAATTTTACTGCGTAATTCTACCGCGTAATAGAACTTTTGCAAATAAAATAATAGTATAAATAATATAATTATTAAATTATACTAGGTAGTAGTCATAGTTTAATATTATTATCTTATTTTATTTATATATATCATAATGTCTATAACCGTCGTTGGATCTATTGCCATTGATAATGTAATTACCCCGTTTGATAAGAAGGAAAATATCTTAGGGGGTTCCGCCTCATTTTTTTCCTTAGCGTCGTCCTATCTGACCGATGTTAGAATAATAGGGGTTGTCGGAAGGGATTTCGATGAAAGGTTCTTAAATATTCTGAACGAAAAAAATGTTGATATAAGCAACATTGTTGTTAAAGACGGCAGGACATTTCATTGGGAAGGCAGCTACAATTACGATCTGTCGGATCCGGTTACTTTAAACACGGAGCTTGGCGTTTTTATGGATTTTAAACCGTCTGTCCCCCATTTGTTTAAAAATGATACGCTTTTTCTTGCAAATATAGACCCAGATATCCAGCTTGATGTTTTAAAACAGATGAAAGCTCCTAAATTAATCGCATTAGATACTATGAATTTCTGGATAGAGAAAAAAAAGAACAGGCTTATAAAAGTGATAGAGAAGTCCGATGTTTTTATTATAAATGAATCGGAAGTAAGACTTTTGACGGGGGAGTCTTCGATATTTTCGGCAGCTAAAAAGATATTCGAATTCGGCGCCAGAATATTAGTTTTAAAAAGGGGAGCATACGGCGCAACGATGTTTACGGATAGCTTATTTTTTATGATTCCGGCATATCCGCTGGAAAACGTGATTGATCCTACCGGCGCAGGAGATTCGTTTGCGGGAGGTTTTCTCGGTTATCTCGATAATAGCGGGGATTTTAGCGATGTAAACCTGAAAAAAGCCTTAGTTTTCGGCAATATTATGGCGTCATTTGCGGTCGAATCTTTTGGTGTGGACAGGCTTTTATCCATAAACGCCGGTGAAATAAAATCAAGATTTAATAAATTCAGAAATATGACTTATTTTGGGGAATTAGAATGAAGCAGCGCATTAACATTAAAATATTTATTCTTTTTTCGATATGCACGGGTTTGTCTATCTTTCTTTACGGTTGCGGATTAGGTCAGGTCTCAAAAACAAATAAGCTTAAATCCAATCTTTATTATAGATTGGGCGCAGGATATTTTTCTAACGGGAATTATGTTAAAGCAATGCAGGAATTTATTAGGGCTAAAACCCTTAATCCCGTTTCGGCGAAAAATTATAATGCGATCGGCATGGTTTATATGCTTACCCACAGGCAAAACAAGGCTGTTAAGAATTTTAAACGAGCAATCGCTATTAATCATGAATTTTCGTACGCATACTATAATTTATCGCTTATTTACATCAAAAAGAAACAATACAAAAAGGCAGCCATTAATTTGAAAAATGCCCTTTCCAACCCATTTTATAACGATCCATATGAAAGTTACACGCAGCTTGCCAAAATTTATCTTATAGAAAATAATCTTGTTAAAGCAAGGAAATACCTGCTGGTTTCTGAAGCTCTTAACAAAAAATATTTTTTAACATATTATTATTTCGGCGATTATTATTTTAAAAAAGGAAGGCTTAACTTCGCCCTTATTAATTATAAGAAGGTTCTTGAGTTGGACATTTATTATACCCCGGCAATGTTCAAGGAAGCATTGATATATTTCGAATTAAAAAATTATAAAAAGTCTGCGGCGATGTTTAAAAAAGTATATCAAATAAACCAAACTGCCCCATTAGGCGTAGAGTCGCACGATTACCTGCTTAAAATAAAAAAGCTATTGCATTAAGTTCGTTAAATTGCAGAATATCTTATGGGAACAGGTGAAACCGTTGGTAAATATTTAAGATCCGAAAGGGAGAAACAAAACATTTCGAAAGAGAGCCTGTCTAAAATAACGAGGATCCGCCTTCATTATATTAATGCCATCGAATCGGACGAGTTCTCGGATTTTCCTTCGCTTCTTATCATAAGAGGCTATATCAAATATATCGCATCGGCTATTAAAGCCGATGAAACATACGCTCTGCGGTTATTTGATTCGGTTGCAAAAAACTGGGTTATTCCGCCCCATAAAGATATCGTAAAACAAAAAATGATCGAAGAGCGCCGGAGAATCAAGGTTTTAAGATTCAAAATACTTATCGCGGTGTTGATCATTATTCTATTTTTTGCATTTTTTTATTTATTTACAAGTCTTTCGAAAAAATTTTCAGGACACAAAATATCTTTAAATGGCAAAAGCCTGATAACAAGCCCTTTTCATAAAAACGGCGTTAAAGAAAGAATAGCAGGAATAAAGGACAGGGTCATACTTAAAGGGAGCGTGGTAAGAAGAACATGGATCGAAGTCGTAATAGACAATAAGAAGCCGTCCACCTATATGCTTTATCCTGGAACTATAAAGCTCTGGAAGGCAAAAAGATTCTTATGGATAAAAATAGGCAATGCAGGAGGGATACATCTTACATATAACGGAAAACGTTTAGGAAAACTTGGACACGAAAGGCAGGTTATAACATTGAGCTTTCCAAAAAAATGAACCCCTAAGCAAACTCTTTTCGCTTCGCTTCAAGAGTATTGCTTAGGGTTTTCTTCCACCCCGACAGGCAATATTAATTAAATTAAAAAAGATTTTAAAAACCATTTAATATTAATATTAATTTTAACCAAAAGCGGACATTTCTAAATTGCTAAGAAGCGGACATTTCTAAATTGCCTTGACAGGAAATTTTCACAATGTTGACTTTTTTAAAATTTAATAATATAGTAGTAAAATTGTTAAAGTTGTTAATCTAATAAAGTCCAAAGGAGGTCGTTATGGCTGTAGTTGCAAACAAAACCCTTGATGCGAGCGGTTTATCCTGTCCGTTGCCTATTGTTAAGACAAAAAAAGAGATTGATATAATGGGCGGAGGACAAATACTTGAGGTTATTTCCACCGATCCGGGTTCTAAAAACGATATGATTGCATGGTGCAAAAGAACTGGCAATGAACTACTCGAATCCCTTGAAGAAGGAGGAAAGTTTAAATTTTATGTAAAAAAAAGCATAATATAGTCTTTCTTCTAAATATGCTTTACATTTTTCATGCCCCATATAAGGCGTGAAATTAATATGCTTACTTCATACATGGAATAAAGCGGCACCGCAATAAAGAACATTGTTACTATGTCAGCGTGGAATGCGGCTATTATAAGACTTAATATAAGGGCGTACTTCCTGTATTTTTTTAGAAACCCGGGTTTTATTATACCTGCAAACGATAACAATGCCGAAAGGACAGGAAGTTCAAATATTATCCCAAATATCAGGCTAAGCCTTAAAGCAAAATTTATATAGTGGGTCAGGTTAATAAGAGGGGATAGATTTGGACTCTGGTAACTTAAGGAGAAGTTTATTACCGCCGGCCATATATAAAGTATCATAAATATCATACCGGCGATAAAAAATATTGTCCCAAAGAACATAAAAGGAAATATATATCGTCTTTCTTTTTTTGATAGTCCCGGTTTTATGAATTGCCATATTTCAAAAAGTATAAAGGGAAGCGCTATCATAAATCCCATAACTATTGAAGCCTTTACCTGCATAAAAAACGGCTCTAAAGGTTTTGAGTAGTGCAGGATATGCCTTACAAACTTTTTTGGCGTTTTATTAAGACCGAAAGCATAATATGCCGCCGGCAATTTTTTCTTTATAGCCTTTTTTAGCATTCCCGAAAAATATGTGATATATGTCGGTTTTTCTAACGGCAATTCAATAAAGTGTATCGCGGTGTATGATAAATGCCATGAAAGCCCCATCCCTATAACAATAGCTATAAATATATAAATAATCCTTTTTCTAAGCTCGATAAAATGCTCTAAAAAAGACATCTTTGAATCGTCATTCGGATTATTTTTTTTCATAAATAAAATAAATAAATGGATACCTTTATATATAGTCTTTATAATACTTTATAATAATTAACGGGTTTTTTGATAGGAACCGGTTTTATTTGATAATTTCGGGCGAAATAAAGACCATAAGCTGTTCTTTTATCACACTTTTCTGTCTGGAAGAAAAAAGATAGCCTATCACAGGTAATGTGGATAAAAATGGCACTCCATTATTGGAACGTGATTTCTGGGTGCTCAAAATCCCTCCTATAACCAGAGTAGAGCGGTTTTTAACAACTACGGTCGTGGTAACGCTTTTGCTGTTCGTGGTAGGAAATCCATCAACCTGCTGTGCAAAATTTGGCTGCGAATTGGATACGGTAATATCTAAAAGAATGTTATTTTTGCTTTCAACGATAGGCGTTACGGTCAGCGTCAGTCCGAGGGTGATCGTTTGAAGCGTTGAAGTTATGGGCTGCTGCGTTACTAATGTTACCCCGCTTGTCGGGGATGTTGGAGTTGAAACCCCGCCGGCGGAAGACGAAGTATATGCTAAATAATACATAGTTATGCCCGAATTTATTGTGGCAGACTTGCCGCTCAGAACCGAAACATTGGGAGAGGATATTATTTTGTCCCACCCTAATTGTTGACCCATGGATAATTGGGCGGATATAAGCCCGAAATTTAGCAATGAGGTGCCTATATTTATGTTCATGGTATTTGTGGAAAGGGTTGTCGGGATACTGAAACCTGTGATATTTGAAGACGATGAAGTGATCGTGCTGTTATTGTATGGCGAAAAAGACCATGATACCCCCAGATTTCTGGTAAAGTTATCGCTGACATCAACGATTTGGGCCTTTAGAAGGACGGTCTTTTTCTTAATGTCGAATCCTTTTATAATTTTTTTAATCTTATTTATGTTGGAAGATAGATCATAAACCAGTATGGAATTGCCGTGGGGAGACGGTATTGCCTTTGCGCCGGCAGGTAAAATAGGCGTTATTACGGGAAGGACGGTTTTAGCCTGTATATTCTTAAGCTTGATATTATATGCGGCATAACTGTTCTTTAGGGACGACCCCGTGCCTATGAAAATAATGCCGTTTTCTACACTAAAGTTTAAATTACCGGCCGCAAATATTATACCCAGTGCGGCATTCAACGGAACTTTGGCGATATGTAACGTTACGGTGCCTTTAACGGTATTGCTTAAAGCATAATTGATATGAAATTCATGGGCTAATCCGATTATTAAAGATCTCAAAGGAATATTGTCGCCGCTTATCGTTATTTTTGTTTTTGGCAATTTAACCCCGTAAAAATTATAATACATTTTGGGTATGTTTTTATTTATGGAGCCGGATGCTGTGCCTGTATACCCAAACATAAAAAAAACTGATAAAAAGACGCATATCGTAATAATTCTAATTTTCATTAATTTTTACCTTGATTATTTTGATTAATTTGTTTCAATTTGTAAAACCTTCATATTTTTTTAATTCTAATTTTATAATTTTTCCGTTCTTTTCTTTAATTGTTACAGAGGCGGTTGTTATTTTAACGATAATGCCGTTTGCGATCTTCGAGTCTTTATAATAAGGTTTTCCGTTTATTATTGCAATGTTGCGCATCTGCCTTGAACCCGTGATTATTCCCTGCAAATCAAGATCGCCGAATTTGCTTGCGCTTTTTATCTGTTTTTGTTTAAAAGGCGGGATAAAAGGATTTTTTATGCCGTATGATATCCCAGCCGTAGCCGTTATAATTATAATTAAAATATATAAAAAAGAGGCTAAAAGCCATTTTAAAACTGTTTTTTTATTATATTTCATTTAACTGTTTCAAAACATCTCCTTAAAAATAATGTATTTTAAAAATATCTTAAATATAAAATATAATAATACATTTAATATATTAATGATAATACTTTAATAAATTTAATGCAAAAACTTTGCCTTTTACAACGATTTTTACGTTGGGAAAGAATTTTTTATCCGGCGAGATATGTATAGTATTAATTAAAAAAATTCTTTTTAGGGAATTTATATTTTTTATAAATATAAGGGCTTTGTTGAAGCCGCTTATCAGGGATATTTCCAATGGCAGTTCGCTAAATTTTTTCTTAAAGACAGGCTTGCCAAAAACAACTGTTTCGATTATGAAATTCGTTTTTGGCGTGGATTCTGATATCTGGCGGATTAATTCCGATATTTTAAATGTTCTGGGAAGCATTTTTTCCTCTTCTTTAAGTTTATTTTTTAATGCGAGCGCAGATCTTTGGACATTAAATAGGCGCTTTTTTTCGATATTTAAAGAGGCCGACTGTTTTTTAAGTTTTTTGAGTTCCAAAGCAATTTTTTTCAGCCTTATATGCTCATTCGATATGTTTTTATTTATTCTGTTCATGAAGATATCTTCATTTACCAGAAAAATAAAGATAAAAAGCATTCCTACCACCAAGAGGGTCTTATTATGGCCCAAATAGTAAAGCAATTGTTTTAATTTTTCAAAGAAATTCATCTTTTACTCAATATTCAATATTATGATTATGGTGGACGATCTACATCCGGATTTAGGTTCGCATAGTTAAAACGCCTTCTATAACAAATGAATAATAAGTATTTCCCTTAACAGACTTTCTTCCTACGCTTTTTAAATAAAGTTTTTTTAGAAATCCGGTTGCCTTTAAGTTTTTAATGTATTCGGAAATATTAATTAAAGACAGGCTGTTGCCATTTATATTAAGCGTTCCTTTTCCTGCCGAAATACCGTTAAGCCAGACGCCGTTCGGCGATGCCCCGACTATTTTTATCAATTTTCCGCTCCAGTTTGTTTTCATGGCTCCTAACTTTTCAATGGCGCTTATCTCTTTTTTTAAAATGCCCTGCAATTTTTCTTTTTTTAAAATTACATTGTTCATATTTTTGTATAATATATTTTTACTGCGCAGTACCAACAAGCGCTCGTTTAATTTCGCTATTATGTTGCCTTTTGATACCGAGGCCATGTAGAAGCCGATGTCCGAGACTGCAAGTAATATTATATAGGCTGCTATTATTATAAGTATAATAAGCCTTTTTTTTGCGTTTAATATTTTTATCCGGTCCTCATAAGGCAGTAAATTAATTCTGGTTTTGTTCTTTTTTGTTTTTTTTGTTATTCGCATATATTTTTTCTTTTACGCCCGTGAACCGGCAGCGCGATTATTTTTATCTGTTTGCAATAAGACCGAATGTCGTCCACATATCCGTTAACGGTATAAACTGTTCGTCTATTTCCGATAGGAGTAAGGTATTATTATCGTAATCGTCATTATGATTATTATTGAGCAGTTTTTTACCTGAAGGAATAAAAGGCATTTTGCCTGCCACGCCGGAAGTAAGACCACGATTCATTAAATTTATAATGCCATCGGTTTTAACAGGCAGTTCCGCAATGCTTGATACGTTTTTTATAAATTCGGGAGCGTAAGAGTAAATCCCAGAAAGATAAATATTTTCTATGGGTTCGATTGATTTTCCTGCATAGTAAAAATCTACGGTTTTTTTAATTTCGCTTCCTATGATGTTACCTAACTTATTTATGGCGTGTTCGGCTATTGCCGGGTCCTCTAAAATTCTTTCAAAGGACGTGGAATTATCATAAATAATCATGATTCTGGCGACGGAAGAATTTATGTCGCATAAAAGGTAATGTCCTTTCCTGTTTCCATGAACATACAGATAAGCATTAAAAATTGACGTCGTTTTACATTCGATCGATTTTAACTTTATTCCCGAATTTGTAAAGATAGCATTTAATAGGTCAATATCCTCTTTTTTTGTAACAAAAACGGTTATTTTAATATTTTTTGACGTGTCGGGATTTAAGGAATATGTGTAAATATAATCAAAGGTTGCGGAAGACACAGGAAATGGCAGTTTTTTTTTAATTTCATATTCTACGGCTTTTATAAGGTCGTTTTCCGGCATTTCTGGAAGCAAAAGATGATATGTCCAAACGGAATTATCTTTGATATTCGTATAGACGTTTTTTCTGCGGATTTTATTCTTTAAAAAAATATTATTAAGCTCAATTGAAATTTCCCGGGGTTCTGCTCCAGCGATCGTGTTATTTAAGAAATTATTTAAGAGATAACCGTTTTTTTTCTTTTCCACTTCGAGGATCTTTACAGACCCCCGTTCGATTTCTACGGCTGTTAAGACTTTGTGAAATATCATAATATCATATAAATCATATAAGGTAAAATAAGATAAAAAGCTGTTTTAATTAAAATTATATTGTATTTTAAAGAGCGGTTTATGTCAAAATGTTTAATATTTTTATATAATCATTGAAAAATTCGAATATTATGCCGTTTACCCGCATCTGATTCAAATTATTTGATCCCGTATAGCTGTTTTTTAAAAGGTCGCCTTTAGAAAAAAGAAACGCTTTCGATTTAAGACGATCGTTAAGTACATCGCAGGTAAAATGGGTGTTAGCGGAATTCTTTATATTTTCAAGGATGACGTTTCTCATTAAGAATTTTGGTCGTTCGTTAAGGTTTCCGAAAGGCGCCATAATTTTTATACCCGATATTAACTCCTTTTTTATATTTTTAAGGTTAATTTCTTCTTCATAATCTGCCTTTTTTTCCGTTACCTGCATGCTATTTTGAGTTTTGAGATAATGACTTGCCCCTTCTAAAAATTTACTGAAAATATCCCTACTTAAAGTTAAACCGCATGCCGTTTTATGCCCCCCGAACTTCAGGTAGAATTGATCAAAATTTTTTAAAAATCCATAAATATCAATATCACCGTAAGTTCTTGCAGAACCTATAAATATACCCGGCTTAAAGCCTGATAGAAGTAAAACCGGCCTTTTAAAATGTTCGGCAAGCTTGGAGGATGCAATTCCCGTAACGCCTGGGTGCCATGAATCATCGCACAAAATGAGAAAGTTATCATGTTCGGTCAATCGGGTTTCCGCTTTTTTTAATGCCGTAGAAAAACAATCATTTTCTAACTCCTGTCTTTTCTTATTGAACAATTCTATTTTTTCCGCATACATTTTTGCATTTTCGGGGGTATCTGAGATCAGCAGTTCCACGGCTATGGAAGGATCGCCGATTCTTCCGGCAGAGTTTATTCTTGGCGCCATTTTCCATGCGACATCGAATTCATTGACATTATCGAAATGCAGACCGCATATTTTTTTTAAAGCCTTTATGCCGGTTCTGGGACTATCGTTTATTTTTTTCAAACCGTGATGAACCAATATCCTGTTTTCATCATACATTGGAACAATGTCGGCAATAATGCCAAGGCAGACTATATCAAGAAAGTTTTTAAGATTAGGGTATGTTTTTATTATGCCGCCATATACCATTTTTTTGCGAAGGGCTATTGCAAGATTAAATGCTATGCCAGCGCCCGGCAGGAATTTGAACGGAAACTTGTCGTCAGGCTGTTTTGGATTGAGTATCGCATAAGCCTCCGGCAGTTTTTCAGGAATTTCATGGTGGTCGCATATAATAACGTCAATATTTCTTGAGTTTGCATACGCCACACTTTCGACATTTGTAATGCCCAGATCTACTGTAACGATCAAAGAAACGGTTTTACCGCCGTTATCGTTATTAAAGATAACTTCGTTAATCGGTTCGATCCCGAGCCCGTATCCGTGCTTGATTCTATCGGGTATCTTATAAATAATCTGTTCTTCCGGCGGCGTGTTTTTCATACCGGCAATATGGTTTTTTAGTTCTCTTAAAAAAAGGACGAGAAAGGATATTGAAGTTATGCCGTCAACATCATAATCTCCGTAAACGCATATTTTTTCGTTATTTAAAAGGCCTGCAATAATACGATCTGCCGCTTTATTCATATCTTTCATTAAGAAGGGGTCGTGAAGGCACCTTAAGGACGGATTTAGATAATTGGACGTCCAATTATTTAAAAAAAGGGCCATGTCATCCGGATGCACCATGGGCGTATTAAAGGTAAAGACTGGATCGAAAATAAGCTGGGAAGCAAGCCTTCTTGAAATTATAGATTCAACATAAGGGTCGAACGAGAATTTTTTTAGATTATTTTTTATTAAATCTCTTATAGGATCATGCATTACGGCAGTTTCCCAGCTACTTTTATGAATTTTTATGAATAGTATTTTTTATTAAGCGCCACCATCACTGGACTTGCAATGAACATTGAAGAATAAGTTCCTATTAATATGCCGGAAAGAAGGGTAAAAGCAAAATCATGAAGAACTAATCCTCCAAGAAAGAAAAGCGAAAGAACGACTAAAAAGACCGTTAAAGCAGTAACGACCGTTCTTGTCAGAACCTCGTTAATGCTTTTGTTTACGAGATTCACTAAGTTAATCGCTTTATTTTTTTCTTTGGCAAGGCGCAAGTTTTCCCTTATTCTGTCAAAAACAACTACCTTGTCAGTTAGCGAATAGCCTGCTACCGTTAAAAGCGCGGTAATAACAAGAAGGGTTATCTCCTTGTCGAAAATAAATATGATGCCGAGAAGGGCTAATACGTCATGGGCAAGTCCTATACCGGCTGCAAGCCCGAACCTGAACTCGAACCTCCATGTTATATATACGATAATGGCTACTATAGCTATAATGATGGCAACTATAGCATCTCTTGTAAGACTTCTTCCAACCGACGGACCGACTTCCTCCCTGCTTATCACTTTAAAAACATTGCCCGGCATGCTTTTTTTGACGACCGTCTGCAGGTCTTTCGCATATTTTCTTATATTGCTGTTCGCAGCCTTTGTTTTAATTATGATCTCATTCTTTCCCGTGAATTTAATAATCTTGACATCCTTAAATCCGCCGGAAGCAAGCGCTTTTCTGACAACCGGCAAGGCTATTTTGTGTTTAAACAGAAGCTGCATGGATAATCCGCCGGTAAAGTCAATTCCTATTCTGGCAAGACCCAGAACCATCATGATAACCTCAATTATGCCGAGGATGACGAGGACGGACGATATTACGAAAGAATATTTTTTTTTTCCGAGAAAGTCGAAATGGGTGTTTCTTATGAATTCCACCTTTATATACTCCTTAAATACTTAATTTTTTTAGATTTTTCCTGTTTTGTATTATATCAAAGATAACTTTAGTTCCTACGAGCGATGTAAAAAGGTTTATAATAATGCCGAGCGATAAAGTTATAGCAAAGCCTTTTATCGGTCCTGAACCGAAGTAAAACAGGACTGCCGCCGTGATAAGAGCCGTTACGTGAGAATCAAGTATGGTAAAGAATGCTTTATTATAGCCGTTGTCAATAGCAATGGGTATAGGCTTATTCTCTCTTAATTCCTCTCTTATTCTTTCAAAAATAAGGACGTTTGCATCCACACCCATACCAATGGTGAGGATTATGCCCGCAATTCCAGGCAGTGTCAATGTTGCACCGAATAAGGACAGCGCTGCCATAAGAAAAAGGATGTTTTCTAAAAGTGCGAAATCCGCAATCAAGCCGGATAATCCGTAGTAAAATATCATAAAGCCGATGACAAGAATGCTGCCGATTACGGCTGCTATGATACCATCATGAATTGAATCGGCGCCGAGTGTGGGTCCGACGGTTACATCCTGCAATATTTTTACAGGTGCGGGGAGCGCACCAGATCTGAGGGCAATAGCAAGGTTGTTGGCTTTTGCAATGGTAAAATTTCCCGATATTGTTGCTTGTCCGCCTAATATGGGTTCTTCTATCACGGGAGCCGAATATACGTTATGGTCAAGAATAATGGCAAGCCTTTTACCTGTATATTTCGTCGTTATATTTGCAAATTCTATCGTTCCTTTTGAATTAAATGAAATAGCTACTATAGGTTGATTATACTGGTTTACCTGAACACTTGTGCTTGAAATGTTCACTCCGCTCATCAGGATATTTTTTTTAACAAGATAGGGAATTTTCTCCGTAATTTTATGTGTATATTTATTGTATTTGGAATGGTAAAGAATCTCGTCGCCTTTTGGGACGATGCCTTTTTTTAATGATTTTACTGCACTTGGCGTATCGTCTAAAAGTTGGAATGTAAGCCGTGCGGTTTTACCTATCAACCTGACGGCCTGTTTCACGTTTTTAACCCCCGGAAGTTCCAGAACTATCAGATTTTTTCCCTGCCTTGCAATTACGGGAGATATAAGCCCGAACTGGTCAATCCTGTTCCTCATTACTTCCAATGCCCCACTGACCGCTTCTTTTTTATAAAGGGCAAGTGTTGATGGTTTAAAAAATATTTTATCTCCTGCAAGCTTCAAAGATGAATGGTGATGCCGGATATAATCATGAAGGCTGGAAGGATTTTTTAAAAGCTTGCCGGAAATTTTGACATGCTGATTTTTAAATACTATATCGCGTTTATTAAACCCTTTTTTAACCGTATAAGATATAATGTCGGTATAGTCCTTGTATAATTTTTCTTTAATGGCTTTGTTCGTTTCGACCTTTTCTATCAGATATAACCCGCCTTGAAGATCTAAGCCGAGATGCATCGAGGTATTGCCCAGGACGCCTTTCCACCACCCGGGGGTATTTTTATAAAGTGATGGAACTATAGAAAATATTGATACGGCAATTAAAACGAGGATAAGGATTACTCTCGTTTTTACTTCTTTGATCATAGCGCTTAATCACCTTATTTATTAAAAGATTTTAAGAGTTATCTATAGAGTTATTTAGAAACTTTACCTGCTATCATGGTTCTATTTATCTTAATTTTAACATCCTTTGCAATTTCTAATGTAAATACCTTGTCCGCCACGCCCGTAATAGTACCGTAAACACCACCGGTCGTAATTACTTCGTCGCCGGTCTTTAAGGATTCTATCATGTTTTTATGTTCCTTAGTTCTTTTTTGCTGCGGCATTATCACGAGCAAGTAAAATATGACTATTATGGCAATCAATGGGGCAAAACTCCAGAACTCCGTCTGCCAACCCGAGGCAGAGCCGCCGCTTGCTCCTGCATTTGCCGCTGCATAGACATTTTTGACATTGAACGAATTAAAGAAATTGAGTAATGTTTTCATTATGTTCCTCCCCCGTTTTTCTTAATTTGATGAATTTATTTTTATAACTTTCAAAATAGCCTTCTTTTATCGCTTTTCTGGTATTAAGGATCATTTTTTCGTAAAAATGAAGATTGTGAATAGTAAGAAGCCGCTGAGAGAAGATCTCGCGGCTCATAAAAGCATGGCGCACATACGCTTTTGAAAAGTTTGAACAGCAAAAACATAAACATTCGGCGTCTATAGGCTCTGTATCGTCCCTGTAAATAGCATTTTTAATATTTAAGTTTCCTTTTGCCGTAAATGCAAATCCGTTCCTTGCGTTTCTTGTCGGCAGGACGCAGTCAAACATATCAACCCCGCATCCGATTGCATTTAATATATCCTCTGGGGTTCCCACGCCCATAAGATATCGCGGCTTTAGCTCCGGAAGTTTTGAAATTGAACAATTTAACATTTTGAACATGATTTCTTTATCTTCGCCCACCGCAAGGCCGCCTATTGCATAGCCGTCGGCATCGAGATCCGCAAGTGCCGCCGCGCAATTTATTCTTAGGTCTTCAAAAAAATTTCCCTGCGTTATCAAAAATAACAAGTTTTCTTTTTTCGTTCTGGCTTCGAGCGATCTTTTAGCCCAGCTAATAGTAATAGAAAGATCCGAGTGTGCTTTTGACCGGCTTGCTTCCGGACCGGAAAAAATGTCTAAAGGCATCATGATATCGGAGTCGAAGGTTTCCTGTAATTTAATGACCTTTTCGGGAGTGAAAAAGTGGCGGTTGCCGTCTATATGGGACATAAATTCAACGCCGTCGCCGTTCGGTTTTGCGAATTTAGCGAGGCTGAAAATTTGAAATCCGCCGGAATCGGTAAGGATAGAACCTTTATAATTAATGAAATTACGCAGTGACCCGAATTTTTCGATTACATCTATGCCTGGCCGTAAAAAAAGATGATAGGTATTTGAAAGGATTATCTTAAATCCTTCGTCATATAATTCGAACGGGGAAACCGATTTAACGGTTCCCAGCGTGCCGATCGGCATGAAAACGGGAGTTTCGATACTATTAGTTTTGGTAAAGAGTTCTGCGGACCTTGCCCCGGTATTTTTGTCGTTATTTAATATTTTAAACATTTAAACGATTATAGCTTAAAATTTTTATTTTTTAAATTTATATTTTTCAAAATGCACCCTGTCGTAAAAATTGTCATAATCATAATATTATTGTCATATTATAATATATTATATGTTATATAAGAACATAGCATCTCCGTAGCTGAACAGCGAGTACTTGTTATCCAATCCCTTTTTGTATATTTTCTTTGCAGTATTAAGTCCCACTAAAGCAGAGATCATTATAAAAAGCGAGGATTCGGGTTGGTGAAAATTTGTGATAAGATTACCGGTAATCTTGAATTTATAACCCGGATATATATATAACGATGTTACTCCGTCCGTTACGGGCATGACCGTTCCGCCTTTGTCCGTCGAAGACTCCAAACATCTTACCGACGATGTTCCGGTTATGATCACTTTTTTATTGTTTTTTTTAGCCTCATTGATGATTTGGGCAGTTTGTTCGGTTATGGTGTAACGCTCATCATGCATTACATGCTTTGTTATATCTCTTTTTCTGACCGGCATAAATGTCCCAAGGCCGATATTTAAAGTGATTTTCGCAAATACGGCGCCTTTTTTTTTAATGTTTTTAATCAAAGTATCTGTAAAATGTAGTCCCGCAGTGGGAGCGGCTACGGAATAACCGGCGTTTTTATTCGCATAAATGGTTTGATAGAAAATTTCATCATTTTTATTCGTTTGTCTTTTTATATAAGGGGGAAGCGGTATGCCGGCGCAGTGATTAAATATGTAGTCGCAATCCTCTTTGGAATTTATTAAAATATCCCAAATTCCGCCGCCGTAATGCTTTTTTGCGGTAATCATGCAAGTTTTTTGATTTTTAATTTTAATACCGGCGTATTTATCTTCGTTTCTAATTTCTTTGTCATTATCGCCGAACGGTGAAATTATTATCTTTTCATTTTCTTTTATCTTTTTATGGGAGCGGATGAGTGATCGTAATTTTAAGGGATAAATATTAAAATCAGGCGTATAGGGAAAATCTACGATAAATATTTCTACTTTGCCACCGGTATTCCTTTTTCCAAATATGCGCGCTTTTTTTACATACGAATTATTAATGACTATTACATCGCCCGGTTCTATATAATCCACCAGTTCGTAAAATCTTTTATGTTCCACATTTAAGTTTTTTACGTCAACAACAAGAAGCTTGGACTCATCCCTTTTATTTAATGGGTGCTTTGCTATTAAATCTTTATCGAACTGATAGCCGAATTCTTTTATGTCCATTTTATTTCTTATTATAATATATATATAAATTGCATATTAAAAAACAATTCACATTGAAAGTTTTTTATATATTGTATATATTATATTATTATATATTATTAGAAAAATATTAAAAAACTATTGCAATTTGTAATTTAATCAGTATTTTTTGTTTTAATCTATAACTTTATCTGATAACTTTATTTAATTAGAAGAGGATGAGTTTATTTATAACCTTAGAGGGCATTGACGGAAGCGGGAAAACGACCGCAGGCAAAAAACTTGCAGACCGCCTTGAAAAAGAAGGCAGAAGGGTTTTATTTACCCAGGAGCCTTCAGATTTTATAATAGGAAAATTCATTAAAGATTATATTCTAAAATCCGAAAAAGAAAACCGGACGGACGGTGCAAGCGGTTTACCGGATATTTTGCCGGCGGATACTTCTATTTTTGCTTCCGCACCAGACGCTTCTTTATCTTTACATTTATCTTCAATAAATGCTTTAGATAAGGGTTCTTATGAACTTGCATGCCTGCTTTTATTTTCCGCCGACAGGGTTATCCACACGGATGAGCTGTCAAAGAAATTAAAATATTACGAGGTTATCATCTGCGATAGGTTCGTTGATTCAACATTTGCATATCAAAGTTTTGAAGGTTTTGAAAAATTGATCCTCGATCTGAACAGTCTTATTCTTAAGCTTCAAAATTTAAGAGTTGACAGGACATATCTATTTGATATTGATCCTGTTCTGGCGTTTTTAAGAATATCGCAAAAATTCGATAAAAGCTCTTTTGATTTTAAATCGCGTGATTTTTTTGAACGCGTGAGAAAAAGATATCTGTTTCTTGCGGAAAAATTCCCTGAAAGGATAAGGGTAATAGATGCCGGTAAAAATAAAGAAGCGGTTCTTGAAAATCTGATCGAAGATATTACCCCGCTTCTTAATCTGCAAAAAGGAGGCATGGAATAGTTGCCGGCAAAATTTACAAGCGAAAAAGAAGGCGGTGCCATAACATAATGATCATAATGATAATATAATATAAGATAAGATGATAAAAAATGAAAGGTTAAAAGATTATAAGTATAGTTTCTTAAACATTGCCGGACATGAAAAGGCAGTTCATTTTTTGAAAAATCTGGCTTTAAACGATAGGATTCCTGCCGGGTTCTTGTTTTACGGTCCCGAAGGGATTGGGAAAAGGTCGGTCGCTTTTTCGTTTGCGGCAGAAATGTTGTGCAAGGATCTTAACTTAGGTCTTGAACGGGAAGGGAATAGCCCGTCCGGTCCATGCGGCGAATGTCCCGCATGCAGGGGCATACTGAACGGCACGAACAGTAATTTTATCTTTATCGAACCTAAAGATGATTCCATAAGGATCGAAAAAATACACGAACTTAATTCCTATATGTCGTTAACCCCTTTTTATGATAATTACAGGTTTGTAATAATAGACAACGCTTCAAAAATGAACGCGAGCGCCGCCAACGCTCTTTTAAAAATGCTGGAGGAACCGCCAGAAAGATCGGTCTTTATTTTAATTACGACAAGCATGGGTTCTATTTTGCCGACGATAATATCAAGGTGTCAGGTACTGGAATTTAAGCCGCTTTCAGAAGACTTGCTGGCAAAATACGCCTGCGATAGATTTAAAGATGTGGATAAAAGAACGTTAGACGTTTATTCGAGGCTTTCTCGTGGAAGCTGTTCAACGCTTGAAAAACTTGTTACAGGCAATTACCTTGAATACAGAAACGATATTACAGAGCTTTTTTCCAATGGATTATTTTATAGTGGCTCGCTTTCTTACGGCTATATAATGTCTGAAAAATTTAACAGGATCATGAAAAATTCGGAAGACGACCCGCAGGGAACGGAAAAATTCTTATTTGAAACACTGCTTCTGATTTTAAGGGATATATTCGTTTATTTTATGACTAAAAACGAGAAATTATTGTATAATATTGATATTAGCGGCAAAATAAAGGAAATCATAAAAAATGCCGGACTTAACGGAAATATGATTATGCAGATGATCGAACTTACGGCGGCATATATTAATAAAATAAATTATAATTTAAACAGGACTATCGCAACGGACGGTTATTTTGTGCGTCTTTTAAAGGATATAAGTGCAAAATGAGAATTATAGGGGTAAGGTTATATGAAGGGGGCGCTATTGAAGATTCCAACGCGGGGGCTTTAAACCTGACAATCAACGATCGAGTGCTTGTAAAAAACAATGACCGGATTGTTTTGGGGCTTATTGCTGGGGCCGCAAGGATTGACGATAGCGGAATTCTTAACGATATGCCTTTGATATTAAGGAAATTAAGTAATTTTGAAAGCGAAAACGGCTTTAGGTATTATCCCCAAGAAGATGACGGCTTTTATTTCTGTAAGAAAAATATCGAAGAACTGGGGATACCCATGAAACTTCTTCGGGTTAAATATCTTTCTCAGGAAAATAAGATGATCTTTTATTACAGCGCGGAAGAAAGGGTTGATTTCCGCGATCTTGTAAAGGTGCTGGCTGGAAGGTTTCACTTGAGAATAGAAATGCGCCAGATCAATATACGGGATGAATACAAGCTATTAGGAGGGCTTGGTATGTGCGGAAGGCCGTGCTGCTGCAACGCCTTCATGAAAGAGCTTGCGCCCGTTAGTCTTAAAGCGGCAAAGCCTCAGGGGATAAATCAGACTTCAGGAAGGTTGACCGGTTCTTGCGGAAGGCTTTTATGTTGTTTGTCTTTTTGTTCGCCTGGCTTTGAAACCTGCAACAGGGATTATAATTTTAACTCCCTGCCTGTTGATGCAGCAGCGGAAAAGAACGATGTTTGCGGGCGTCAAGACGAGTGTCAAGGCGAATTTTTTGATAATCCTGATAATCCTGCAAATGGCAAATAAAAATTTTTTTTACGTTACAACGCCTATTTACTATGTGAATGACCTTCCGCATATCGGTCATGCGTATTCGACCATCTCCGCCGATATACTTGCAAGATATAAAAGGCTATCCGGTTATAATGTCCTTTTTGTGACAGGAACGGATGAGCACGGCCTTAAAATCGAAAAAGAGGCTCTTTCGCGCAAAATAACCACCGATGAGCTTGTAGATAGCGTCCATATAAAATTCAAGGAGCTTTTTCGCCGGCTTTCCATTTCTTACGACAGGTTTATAAGAACTACGGATAAAGATCACGAAGAAACTGTTAAGACGGTTTTTTCAAAGCTTCTAGAAAAGGGTGATATATATCTTTCTCATTATGAAGACTGGTATTGCATACCGTGCGAAACATTTTTAACGGAAAAAGCCTTAGTGGACGGCAATTGTCCAGAATGTGGCAGACCTGTCGAAAAGCTCAAAGAAGAAAGCTATTTTTTTTGCTTGAAGAAATACGAAAAACGCTTAATAAATCACATCGAAAATAACCCGGATTTTATAAAACCTTCTTTTAGGAGGAACGAGGTTACCGGTTTTATCAGGGAGGGGCTTAACGACCTCAGTATATCCAGGACCTCTTTAAAATGGGGCATACCCGTTCCCGGGAACGAAAAACATATTATATATGTCTGGTTCGATGCGCTTGTCAATTACATAACCGGTGCGGGATATTTAAAATATACCGGCGAAGCCAAAGAAGACTTTACGTATGCGCTATTGTTATCTTCCGGCATGAAAGAATATTCAAAATACTCCGGTTATATCTTTGAAAATAAAACCGGCAAGGATTTCCTAAACTATTTTAGCAATGTCCGCCATATAATAGGAAAAGATATACTTAAATTCCATGCTGTTTACTGGCCTATTATGTTGTTTGCCCTTGATTTGCCACTTCCAAAGACGATATTTGCCCACGGCTGGTGGTTAATGGATGGTAAAAAGATGTCAAAATCGTTCGGCAATGTAGTTGATCCGGTAGAATTTATAGATGCATATGGGGCGGATCCGCTGCGTTTTTTCTTAATGAGAGAGGTTACATTCGGGCTCGACGGCGATTTTGCGATGAAAAATTTTATTTCCAGATATAATGCCGAACTGGCAAATGACCTTGGCAATTTACTTTCAAGGCTTTTAACCATGATAAAAAAATACAAAAACGGTTTTGTTCCATTATGCGCTCAATTAGACCGGAGATTGTCGGATTATTGGGTAAATTTAAAAACTTCTCTTGAGGAAAGATACGATAATTTTGAATTTTCAAGAATACTCGAAGATATTTTTCAGTTTATAAATAGAGTTAATAAGTATATTAACGACAGCGCTCCATGGAAGATAGACTTAGGAATAAAAGAAAAAAAAGGGAATAAACAGCCGGAACCTGAATTGATTAAAGAAATACAGGGCAAGGAGTATTTTTTAAATACTGTTTTAAGAACATCCATAATATCGCTATATTATATATCGTATTTCATCTATCCGTTTATGCCCGAGACGTCCGGCAGGATTAATGCCGCATTGAATATAGAATCTTTTTCTTCAAATAAACGCTTTATAGAACCGGATAATATATTTACGGACGGTTTTAAGATCGCGGATGAACAAATCACTCTCTTTCCCCGCTTAAAGGTATAAATAAAAATGATAGATTCTCACTGCCATTTAGAGATGCCGGATTTTGACGGTGATCTAAGCGCCGTGCTTGAAAGAATGGGTAAAAACGGTATAACGCATGCTGTTTCTATCGGTTCCCTTGCCAAAAATGACCGGATAGAACGAACATTCAAAATTCTTTCGAATAACGGCAACATCTGGACGACGCTTGGGGTTCATCCTAAAAGCCCGTATAAAAGCTTTAACGATATTGAAAGATTGTTTAAAAAATACTATGCGGAACATAAAGAAAGAATTATTGCAGTCGGGGAGACGGGACTTGATTATTTTCCGGATAGCCTCGGTGATATAGAGAAAAAAGCCCAGAAGGAGCTTTTTAAATTTCAGATCGAGCTTGCGCTTTTACACAAACTTCCATTAATTATCCACATCCGGGATGCGTATAAAGATGCTTTAGAGGTATTAAGAAGTTATGCGGGATCTTCGGGCGGTTTTTATGGCGGAGTAATTCACTGTTTTTCGGCCGAGGAGTTTAAAACGGCGCAGGATTTTATTGATCTTGGATTTTTTATATCTTTTTCGGGTAATATAACATATAAGAAAAATTCATACTTAAGGCAGATTGCCAAAGATATACCCGACGAAAAGATATTAATAGAAACTGATAGCCCGTATCTTGCTCCGCAAAAATTCAGGGGGAAAAGAAATGAGCCGTCTTATGTCCGGTTTGTAGCAGAGGTGATAGCCGCTCAGAAAGACGTTGATCTGGAACAATTTAAAGAATTGACGGTTGAAAATACCGTAAATCTTTTTGGAGTGACGGATGTTGCCGGATTTTTTCCTGCCGTTGCATATAAAATAGGCGCTGGTGTATATGTCAACCTTACAAATAGATGCACGAACGAATGCGGCTTCTGCCCCAAATACTGGGACGGTAAGAATAACTACAATGTTAAAGGCTATAACCTTGAACTAAAAAAGGAACCTGATTTTGAAGAAGTCATTTCTTCCGTCTTTCGCTATTATAACTTTAAAGAGGTGGTTTTTTGCGGTCTGGGTGAACCGACGCTGAGGTTGGATACCTTAAAAAAAACGGCTATACATTTGAAAAATAAAGGGATTAGAGTAAGGCTTGATACCGACGGGCTTGCAAACGCCGTTTACGGGCGTAATGTCGTGAAAGAACTGGGGGAATACATTGACAGCGTGAGCGTCAGTTTAAATGCCCATAACAGCAGTTATTATAACGAAATATGCAAGCCCCGCTTAAAAAAAGGGCTTGATCCTTATAGTTCCGTGTTGGATTTTATAGACGAGTCCAGAAAAAGTATAAAAGATGTCGTTGTTACTGCGGTTGGACTTGAAGGTCTTGACGTGGAGGCGGTTCGGAAAGTAGCCCTCGAAAAAGGCGTGAGGTTTAAGTTAAGGCAATATAACGATATAGGATAGATCGCATGCAGGATAAAATTCTTTATATAGACTGCTCAAGCGGCATTTCCGGTGATAAATTTGTCAGCGCCCTTTATGATCTATCTCTGATAAAAGAAAAGGAAATTGCAGAATTTATCGGCAGATTGAACATTAAGGATTTTTCGTATGCGGATATTTCTTTTAAAAAAGTTAAAAGGCTTGGTTTAGCTGGGTTATTTTTTCATGTTGATGGCAGAAAAGCTAAAATACAATTTAAAACCGTTTCCGAAATAAATCGCCGGATTGATTTATTTGACTTAAAACCAAGGATCAAAAACGACATTCACCTTATATACGATATACTTATCGAAGCCGAAAGTGCCGTTCACGGCAACTCCTTTGACAAACTGCATCTACATGAGCTTGCAAGCATAGATACCGTTTTGGATATATCGCTATGCGCTTTTTTAATCAGCAGGCTTAAAGTTAACGATATCACGTGTTCCGATGTTAATTTAGGTTCTGGTTTTATTGATGTCGCACACGGCCGTTTGATAGTTCCGCCGCCAGCCGTGTCTTTTATATTAAAAGAAATTCCGGTATATTCCTGGGGAGATGCGGAAGAACTGACCACTCCTACCGGTGCAGCCATTTTGAAGTATTACGCTAAAAGGTTTCCAAAAGGGTTTCCCGCTATGGAGATAATATCGGAAGGGCACGGGTGCGGTATGAAAGAGTTAAATACAATGGCGAATGTGTTACGGGTATTTTACGGCAGGCCGTTAAAAAGCGATAATAATAGTAGCGGCAACAGGAATGATATAAACCGCGGGGAGATTTATGAGATTAAAACCAATATTGACGATATGAACCCGGAGATTTACGATTATGTTATAGAAAAACTGGTTGCAAACGGCGCTTTAGATGTATTTTTAACTCCGGTGGTTATGAAAAAAAGCAGACCCGGTGTATTATTAACGATTCTTTGCGAAGCATCAAGCGTAGAAAAAATTTCAAACGCCGTTTTAGAAGAAACATCATCCCTTGGATTAAGGATATCAAAGATGGATAAGATATGCTTAAAAAGGCGCACAATGAATCTGAAAACTCCATTTGGCACGCTGGGTATAAAAGTCGCCACTTTAAACGGCAAGGTTGTGAACAGAAAACCGGAATATGATGAGCTTAAAAAAATAGCCGGTGCCAAGAAAATTCCTTTAAAAGAAGTGTATAGAATAGTTCAAGATTGTATTGATAAATGGGAATATGAATAACGTAGGAATAACGAAAGAATAACGGAGATTAAAATAGTTCCCCCGTTTCTTTCGGTATACCGTTTTCTTCCGCTTCCATATCATTGTTTTCCGTCTTATTTACATTATCATTATCGCCGGTTTTTGACATAAATATTTTTGTATTTAATATATATCTGTCAAGTTGCTTGGAATAGCTGCTCCATACTGAATTCTGCCCGCCCGTTATCGCAGCAAACTGGTTTATCTTGGCATCCATATTGTCAATAAAATGGAGTAAAAGCGCTTCGACTGTTTTCGGCTTTTTTGGAGAACCAAACTCCAGTTCTCCGTGATGCGCAAGGACAACGTGCAGTATCATAACCCTTAATTCATTTGGGAAGTCTTTTATCATGTCTATCTTTTTATCTATAAGATTCACTCCTAGAACAATATGACCTATTAATCTTCCTTTATCGGAATACTTTGCTATATTTTTTTCAAATTTTATTTCTTCGAGCTTTCCCACATCGTGCAGGAGTATGCCCGCAAGAATAATATCTTTATTGACGATGCTTTCATAATGTTTAGAAAGTAAAAGGCCGGCTTTTGCCATGCTTAGGGTATGTTCGAGAAGGCCGCCTATATAAGCATGATGAATTGATTTTGCCGCCGGGAGTATTTTTAATTTTGACACATATTCGGTATCATGCAAAAAAAGTTCTACCAGTTCCTTTACGTATTTGTCGTCTATGTTTTTCCTTAATATCGAAGAAAGCTCGGTGAACATGTCTTCGGCATTAAATTTTGTAGTTTTTAAGAAAAAGTTTAATTCAAACGGCGGGACTTGAACCTTCCGGATTTCAGAAATATTAAGCTGAGGCTCGTTTTGGAACATAAGCGATCTTGACTTGATATGAACAAGGTCGCCTTCTTCAAAAAGATTGATGTATTTCTGGACGTTATCCCATACATTGCCCTTAATATCGCCGGTCATATCGGATAACTTAAGGAAGATATACGGTTTTCCTGTTTTACCGGTTTGAACAGTCTTAGTTTTTACAAGAAAAACAGAATCTATCTTTTCATTGTCTTTTATCGAAGATACGAATATCTTGTCCATTTAATTATTATATTAACAAATAATAATTTAAAAATCAAAGGCTTGATATGACAGAGTTAAATTTTTATTTTTTTGTTGCTAAAGATAACGTTAATTTGATATAACATATTAGATTATATTAGATTATAATATGTATGTTAATATGTATTATAGGCGTAAAATTTTGATAATTTTAATAAAGAGGTAATTTTTGTTATGTTTATTGATAATTTAATCGGAATATTTTCAAATGATCTCGCGATCGATCTTGGAACGGCAAATACTTTAATATATGTTAAGGATAAAGGGATAGTTTCTAATGAACCCTCGGTCGTTGCCGTTCATGTTAACTCTAAGGGAGAGAAAAAAATACTTTCTGTCGGCAGGGATGCAAAAAAAATGCTTGGAAAGACTCCCGGGAATATTTCTGCCATAAGACCTATGAAAGATGGCGTTATTGCAGATTTTGAAGTGGTGGAGGCAATGCTCAAGTATTTTATCAGGAAGATACATAATAGAAAAACTATGATAAGACCTAGAATAATTGTTGCCGTTCCTTCGGGTATTACCGCGGTCGAAAGAAGAGCGGTTAAAGAATCCGCCGAAGCCGCCGGGGCAAGGATCGTTTTTTTGATAGAAGAACCTATGGCGGCGGCGATAGGAGCCGGGCTCCCTATTACGGAAGCATACGGCAATATGATTGTGGATATTGGCGGCGGCACCACGGAAGTTGCGGTTATTTCCATGTCAGGAATAGTTTATGCCAAGTCAATAAGAGTAGGAGGGGACAAAATAGATGATTCCATAATTCAATATATTAAGAAGAAATATAATCTTTTGATTGGCGATCGCACCGCAGAGCTTGTTAAGATGACTATCGGGACTGCTTACCCCGTTGGGGAAACCTCTAAAATGAATATAAAAGGCAGGGACCTCGTCAGCGGCATTCCCAAGATCATTGAGATAAACTCTTCTGAAATTATGGAAGCCATGTCGGAACCGGTCGCCCAGATAGTAGATGCGATCAAAATTACCCTCGAAAAGGTCCCGCCCGAGCTTTCTTCCGATATTGTGGACAGGGGAATAATTATTGCGGGTGGCGGAGCGCTTTTGAAAAATATTGATATACTTATAAGGGAAAACACCGAACTTCCGGTGATCATAGCCGATGACCCGCTTACCTGCGTTGTAAGAGGGGCAGGAAAAGCGCTCAATGAAATAAATGTTCTGCAAGATATTATGCTTGAGAACTGAACTTATGAAAATATATATGAAAATATATATAATATATAAATATATAATAGATGGGTAGAACTTTTAAAAAGATCCGTAAATATATGGATTTGATCATTATATTGATAGTAATGGCGGTAGCCGCCCTGATCTTTTTTATTTCTTCAAACAGGGATCAATATAAAGGGGCATTTTCCGGTTTTATATCAGGGTCCACCTATTATGTTTCAAAAGTTATAGATTACCCCTTTGAATTTTCCTCCAATATTTTTAGGCATTACATTTATCTTATTTCGGTAAAAAAAACCAATGAAAAACTTAAGGGCGAAGTAAGCACATTAAAATACAATCTTAACAAAGATAAGGCTTTAGAGATTGAGAACAGGGATCTTAAAAAGCTTCTTAACATAAGGAATATTATATCGCATAAAACTGTTGCCGCTGCCATTACGATGCACGGGATCCAGTCATGGTTCGGAAGTTTTTACATAAATAAAGGTAAAAAGAACGGGATAAGCGCCGGAGACGGCGTGGTCTCTTATGGCGGCGTACTTGGAAGAGTTATTGCGACCTACACGCACTCCTCTAAAGTTATTCCGATTACAAACCCGAAATGCGCCTTTTCCGTTATTGATGCAAAAACCAGGGTTATGGGTATAGCCGAAGGCATAGGGAACGGTTATCTAAAAATGAAATTCGTTTTTTCTTCCCAGAAGGTGAATCTCCGCGATAAGATATTGACATCGGGACTTGGGGGGATTTTTACCGCAGGCTTGCTGGTAGGGCGTGTTATATCCGTAAAAAGTAAAAGTTATAATATTTTTAAAAAGATCATAATAAAACCGCATAAAAATTTATTTAATTCAAAATATGTCCTCGCCATTAAATCTTATACTGAAAAGTGAAACCAGCAGAATCTTATATTTGTTAGTTTTCGCAATTATTTTGGTAGTTATAAGGGTTATATTTTCGGCCTTTTACCATGATGCCGTTTTTTTTCCGAACTTGCCACTTATTGCTTTGATCTATTTTTCCTTTTATATGGAACTTTTTGCCGGAGCGGTTGCCTCTTATGCCCTGTTTTATATATACGGTTCGCTTACGACTTTAAATCCTGCAGCTTTTGCGCTGGCGGGCGTTATTGCATTTGCCGTTTCATTTTATTTCTGGAAGCAATTTATGGCAGATAATATTATATACGAACTTATCACCACTTTGATTTCGGTAATGGTCTATTATATTACCGTCTTTTTTATAGCCTTTTATTTTTTTAAATTTAGATATAATTTTTTGCATTTCCTACTAATTTATATGCTCCCCGTATGTATAACCACAGCATTAGCTTCTCCGTTTATATTTTATCTGTTCAAAAAGATAGATTCGGTTTTTGGAAGCGGAAAAAGAACAGGAAAAATTACTGCATAGCCATATAAGCATAGCCATATAACATATAAGTTAAGTTAAATAGCTTTAATGCCTGTCAGATTTATTTATTATTTATTTTGTTTGTTTATAAGGTTTGCGGCTAAAGCCGCTCCAAATCCGTTATTTATATTGACCGTCAGGATACCCCCCGCGCAGCTGTTAAGCATCGTGAGGAGTGCCGCCATGCCGTTAAAATTTGCCCCGTAACCCGTGGATGAGGGAACCGCTATGACGGGAACGGGGGCAAGACCCGCTATTAAAGTGGGAAGAATGCCGTCCATTCCGGCTATAGCAATTATTACCTTTGCCGATTCGATCTTATCGAGATTGTCGAAAACCCTGTGGACGCCCGCCACCCCTATATCATAGATCTTAGATACGTTGTTTCCGAGTATATCTGCGGTAACGCAAGCTTCTTCGGCAACCGGTATGTCGGAGGTTCCGCCTGTTACTACCAGTATATTTCCTTCATTTGCAGTTGGTTTAACCGGATTGACGACAACTATTTTTGCTTTATGATGATAAACCGCATTTTTGCATCTTGAGAGAAGCAGCCTTTTTATCTCTTCGTTAGCCCTTGTAAATATTATGTTCTGCGCGGTATTTTCAAGACAGAGGGCAATCTTTAAGATCTCGCTTTTGCTTTTTCCCTCGCACAGGATTGCCTCCGGTTTATTGGTTCTTTTTAATCTGTTTATATCTAATTTTGCAAAGTTTATATCAATATATCCGTTTTTGTTTAAGGGTTCCATTTGCTTATTTTATTTTTTATTTGCATAAAACTTTGAAGCTGTATAAAATATTTATAATATATAAAAATATAAAATATCATAACTTACTTTCATTTATATTTCAAATGTAAAAGCCGTTAAGTTTTTGCTATTTTTGGGAGTTTTTGTTTATGTTGGAGTTTTTAAGAAGGTTTTACGGTTCGGCGTTGGGGAAGGCGGTTACCATTCTTGTCGGTTTTTTGTTCATCGTCGGTTTTAGTTTTTTGCCTTATTTAATGGGCGGCGGTCTGGGCAGGGCTAACATCTCTCCTCAAAATATAGCAACCGTCAACGGAAAAGCGATCTCGATGAATGAATTCAATTTGTATTATAATAATCTCGAAAGTTTTTACCGGCGTCTTTACGGCGCTTCTCTTACCGAAAAAAAGATAAAAGAGCTTAATCTTAAAGGTGAGGCTCTATCATCTTTAATTGCCGGTAAAGTTCTTGAGGGACGGGCCAGCACTTTCGGAGTTGCAATTTCAAAAGGCTATCTCGCCGGTAAAATTGCCGCAATTCCCGGTTTTCAGCATAAAGGGGAATTTAGCGACAGGCTGTTTAATTTGGTCCTTCAGCAAAACCATTTAACACCTTCCATTTTTGAAAGGCGTTATAACAGCGAAATAACAAGGTCTTTCATGCGGGAGATTATCCAAAGGTCTCTTCTCGTCACAAACGAACAGATAATTGATGATTATAAGATACAAAACAGGTCTGTATCTTTTGAAGCGGCTGTTTTTAAGTCTAAGGCAGATGCGGAACGGTTTATTAAAAAAGCTCTTTTTTTAAATAGCGGATTTATGCCGCTTAGCGGAAAATATAACGGAAAAGCGGTTAAATTTCCTTTTGTTTCAAGTGCTGGACTTATCTTATCAAGTGGTTATAAAAAATACGGGTTTAATCAAAATGTTGTTGATGCAGCCTTTTCCCAGCAGGTTGGTGCGGTTTCTACAGAACCTGTCCCTTTAATCTCTGGTTTTGCGGTAATAAAAGTAAAAAAGATCAAATTCCCGGGCGCCCCTGTTTCAAAAGAGGAAAAGATATCTTTTACCAGAACGTACATGTTCTCAAGGCAGTCCGAGTTTTTGGACGACTATGTCGGTTATCTTGAATCGAAAGCAGATATTAAGATAAACAAAAAAGCTCTTAAATTTTAATTAAAATTTATTATGGATGATGCTTTAAAGAATAAAATAGAAGATCTGGAATTTTTTGTCGGCAGGCAGAACAAGATTGCGGTGGCGTTCAGCGGAGGGGTTGATTCGACTTTTCTGCTGTTTGTGGCAAAAAAGGTTCTTGGGAGGGATAATATAATGGCGATCACGGGCAATTCTTTTACTGTACCTTTGCGCGAGATCGAATTTTGTAAAAAAAAGGCTACGGAGTGGGATATAAAGCATTTAGTTGTGAAGACACAGGAGTACTTGGACGAATCATATATTAAAAATGGCTACCAAAGATGTTATTTTTGCAAAATATCGCTTTTTAAAATGATCAGGTCTTATGTCCCTGATGAATATGGCATCGCAGTTGGAACGAATGCCGATGATGCCGCCCGTTCTCAAGATAGACCGGGTATGATGGCGGAAAAGGAATTTGACGTAATGGCGCCTTTAAAGGAAACATTGTTCTTTAAGAATGATATCAGGGCGGCATCGAAATATTTTGAGCTTGATACATGGGATAAGCCGCAAATGGCATGCCTTGCTTCGAGGATCCCGTTCGGCAGTATAGTTACGGAAGAAAAAATAAGAATGGTAAGCATGGCCGAAGATGTTCTGAGGGAAAAAGGTTTTATTGATGTCAGGGTTCGCCATTACGGAAAACTTGCCAAAATAGAAGTGCCTGCCAAAAGTGTAGGCGATATTTTAAACTGCGGGTTTTTATCTGAGCTGATCAAAAAAATAAAAGAAATAGGTTTTAAGTCCGTTGCGCTTGATTTGGAAGGAATGAACCACAGCGGCTTGAATTTATGAGTCTTGACCTTAACAAATTCCTTGATTTTGCGGTTAGTCTTTCCAAAAAAGCAGGCAAGATTCAGCTTGATTCTTTCAGAAAACCGCACACCGTAAAGTATAAAGGGCCTGTAGATATCGTAACGGAGGTTGATATAAAATGCCAGAAAATGGCAATAGATACCATTACGAAGGCTTTTCCAGATCATTCCATTCTGGCGGAAGAAGAAGATATAAATATTAGATCTGGCCGGTCTAAATTTAAGTGGATAATAGATCCGCTTGACGGAACGACTAACTATGCTCATGGAGTGCCTGTATTCTGTTTTTCGGCCGCACTTGAAATAGATTCTATAATAGTTATAGGCTGTGCCTATAATCCGGTTTTAGGTGAACTATTTTATTCATCAAAAGGCGGCGGGTCATTTTTTAACAATAAAAAAATTAAGGTATCGGAGGCGGAAGTCTTTGAAAAGAGCCTTTTGTCAACCGGTTTTCCATATAATAAAAGGGTGAATCCCGATAATAACTTTGATCACTTTAGAGATATATCTTTGCATGTAAAAGGTATCAGGAGGCTTGGTTCCGCCGTTTTGGATCTTTGTTACTGCGCAGCCGGTTTTATCGACGGATATTGGGAACTCAATTTGAAACCGTGGGATATGGCTTCGGGTTATTTAATGGTCAAGGAGGCGGGAGGTATGGTAACTGATTTTTGTGGAAAGTCTTTTAATCTTTATGATGGAAAAATACTTGCCTCCAACGCCCGTATTCACAAATATCTTTCTCAAATCCTCTGCAGGTAAGGTCTCTTATGTCGTCTTTATACAATGAAAATGGCATACTGGAAAATCAAAGAAAAAGATTAAGTTTACTTGCCCTGCTGTTTGCCGTTGTAATATTTTTTATATTGGCAAGGCTTTTTTATCTTCAGGTAATAAGAGGGGGTTATTATTACTCTTTAGCTGCAAATAATGCCACAAGGGTGATATACCTTCCCGCACCCAGGGGGGATATACTTTCAGGTAATGGAAAAATTCTCGTCGACAATGAATCGTCATTTAATATAGCCTTAACGCTTGTCCACGTAAAGGATCTGAAAAAAGAACTTGCATTTTTAGCAAAGATATTGCATAAAAATTACCGTAAATTTTACAAAAGAGTTAAAAGTGAAGCGTTTCTTCCCTCTTACGAATCCATAATTATACTGAGGAACGTTTCAATAAAGGATCTTTCCATTTTTGAAGTTAATAAGCTTTTTCTGCCCGGCTTTTTTATAGAGAATATACCGATAAGACATTATCTGAACGGCGATATAGGTGCTCAGATATTTGGCTACGTCGGGCTAGTTTCCGAAAAGCAGCTTAAAGAAAAAAAGTATTCGTATCTTAATTCTTTCGATATAGTCGGAAAAACAGGATTGGAATATTATTATCAGAAGTATCTCCACGGAAAAGACGGGGAAGAACGCATAATTGTTAATTCACGGGGAACCGCGGCGGGTAAGGTCGTAATTAAAAAACCGGACATGGGTGCCAATATATATACTACCATTGATCTGCCGTTAGAAAAGCTTGCGTATAAACTTATGAAAAAAAAAGAAGGCGCAGTCGTAGCTATTGATCCAAATAGCGGAAAAATTCTTGCTATGGTATCTACACCTTCTTTTAACCCTTTTTATTTTTCTAGAGGCATTACAAGTAGTGAATGGCAGAAAATAATTATAAATAAAGAACATCCGCTTCAAAATAAAGCTGTTCAGAATGCAGTGGCTCCTGGTTCGACATTTAAGATCACGGGCGCGCTGGCAGCTCTTACATTGCATTTAATAACCCCCAGTGAAAGGATATACGCCGGTCCTACATTTAAATTGGGAAACGCCGTTTTTTATAATTGGAACCCGCATCAACATTCGAAGATTAATCTTTATAGAGCCATTGCAGAATCCGTTGATACTTATTTTTATCCCCTTGCGCTGAAGATGAATATAGGGGAGTTAGCCGGATTTGCGCATAAATTGGGATTTGGAAGCAAAACGGGAATAGACCTGCCCGGAGAAAATTCCGGCTTTATACCTACTAAAAAGCTTGTTTACAAGCTCTTTCACCGCCGCTGGTATAAAGGCTCGACCCTTTCGTCTATAATAGGTCAAAGTTATGTGCTTGTAACGCCTATTCAGCTTGTAAGCATATACAGCGCTATCGCTAACGGAGGATATTTATACAGGCCGTATATAGTGCATAAGATCGTTTCAAGAAAGGGCGTGGTGCTTAAGGTTATTCGCAGCAAAGTAAAAAAATATATCGGAATAAAAAAAACCTACATTAAAGCCGTAAAAAAAGGTTTGTGCGATGTGGTCAATAAAAATTACGGAACGGCTACGAACGCCGTAATACCGGGGATAACATTTTGCGGCAAGACCGGTACTGCTCAGATCATTTCAAAGATCTATTCTATATATAATGCAAAATCCATTCCCAAAAGATATAGGGATAATGCATGGTTTGTGGGTTATGCGCCGTCTGGAAGCCCTAAGATAGCCGTTGTCGTTTTTGATATGCATGCTAAATTTCTTGGAGCCCATGCAGCGGTGATAGCAAAAAAGATTGTAGAAAAATATTTAGAACAAAAAGGTCTGTGGAAGCCCCTCCTTATTAAAAAAAAGGTTCACAAAAAGGAAAAACTTCCAAGTTTTATTTATACAAGTTTTTAATATACGCTTTCTTTAAAAAAAGCTCTTCGCTCTATGGAAGAGTAGTTTACCATGAAACTATTAGATCATGAATATTTTAAAAATTTTGATTTTATAATGCTTTTTACGGTTATCTTTATATCCGTTCTGGGCATTCTTAATCTATACGGGTCTTTAAGCCTTGATCATAGAAGTTTTTCGGATCCTTTTGTCGTTAAACAGGTAATATGGCTCTTGATCTCGTATTTTATAATGTTCATTATTATTTCAATAGACTATAATACCATTATAGAGATCGCATATTATATATATGCGGTTGTATTTGTTCTTCTTCTTGTAATTTTGATAAAAGGCAGAATAACGCACGGGGCTGAAAGATGGTTCTCATTTGGCATTGTAACATTTCAGCCTTCCGAATTAGTCAAAATAACGCTGATCCTTGCCCTGGCAAAATTTTTTACGGCTTTCGATAAAAAAAACGGCTACCGGATCCGCGACCTTATTGTGCCGTTTTTCTTAATACTAGTTCCGGCATTTTTGATAGCAAAAGAACCCGACCTTGGTACCGCTTTAATAGTTTTTTTTCTTGGCTTTATCATTATTTATCTTGCTGGAATGAAAAGAAATTCGATCATAATAGCGGCCCTAACGGTGCTTGTATTTATGCCGTTTATATGGATGCATCTTAAAGCATACCAGAAAGAGAGGCTCCTTGTATTCCTTCGCCCTTCTAAAGACTATCTTGGCGCGGGATACAATATAATTCAGTCAAAAATAGCGGTAGGAGCTGGCGGATTGATTGGAAATGGTTTCGGAAACGGCTCACAGAGTCTTCTGAATTTTTTGCCGGCAAAACATACCGATTTTATTTTTTCCACTTTTGCCCAGCAGTTCGGTTTTTTGGGTTCCCTATTGCTAATTAGCCTCTATTTTGTATTGGTAATAAGGGGATTTCAGATAGTTTCCAAAACAAAAAAACTTCAGGGTTTTCTGGTCGGCGCAGGGGCGTTGTCCATACTTATCCTTCATACCATCATAAATATTTGTATGGCGATCGGGATACTGCCGGTAGTGGGGGTGCCGCTACCCTTTTTTAGTTACGGAGGCACTTCGCTTTTAGTAGATTCGTCTGCCGTTGCGCTGCTTTTAAATATCTCTATGAGAAGGTATAAATTTCAATCCGCATAGTTGAAATAGTTGAAATAATTGAAATAAAACAATATATAACTATCTGGTGTTTCAATTGAAAAACAAAATTATGGATTTTCTTTCTATCTTGTTTTCGACATTTTTCTATGTGGGTTACGTGCCGTACGCACCAGGAACAGGGGGGACTTTTGCGGCTTTTATTCTTTATCTGGCGTTCTTTCATAATCTTAAGCCGCTCTCATATATTATCTTTTGCGTTATTTTATTTATATCCGGCGTTTATTTTTCTTCAAGGGCGGAAAAATTATTGGGTGCTGGCGATCCGCCACAGGTAGTAATAGACGAGGTTCTTGGCTACTTTGTTGCGATGTTTGGGCTGTCTTTTACGATAGAGCGTGCCGTACTCGGTTTTTTGGCATTCAGGATATTTGATATACTAAAGCCGTTTCCGATCAGATATATGGACAAAAATATAAAGGGCGGAGTGGGTATAATGTTGGATGATATTGCGGCGGCTATTTATACCGCGTTTTTTATAAGGTTTCTTATGATAGTCATAGCGGGGCTCTAATCCGGCTATAATTTTTTAATATTTTTAATATTATGGATATAAAGGCGCTTATAATTGCGGACGATTATAATTTTAAAAAGGCGGGCGAGGTTCTTAAAAGCTTATCCGGAATACTTGAGGATTATAATCTGAAATTTAAAGAGGTCGTCGTTTTACCGGGCGACTCCAATGAAAGCATTTATAAAGTTATGTCTTATATGGCTGGAGGTGATTCATCCGCCGTTATAGTATGCGGCGGCATGGAAAAAGGTGGCGGAATTACTCAGAACACGGCTTCCAATGTTTTTAAAAAAGAGCTTGTGAGGAATAAAGATGCGATGGATCTTATGAAGCTTGTTTATGAATCGAAGGGAATAGTGTTAAGTCCTTCTTGCGAAAAATCTTGTTATTTTCCAGAAAATTCGTTCATCATCCCAAATCAAAACACGGGGCTTGCCGGATTTTATCTTACGGAGCCCGTTTTTTTTGCCGCTATTCCGTTAGAACCGGAAAACGTTCAATCCATGTTTAAAAATCACGTTCTCGGTAAAATGCTGGGAAAGTTAGGAATAACTTATTTTATTAAAAAAAGGAATTATAAGCTTTTTGGATTGAAAGAAAATGAATTTGAAAATTTAATCGCTCAGGTAAAGGATAAGATCAAAGACTTTCGTTATTTTTACGGGTTTTCTTATGGCGAAACGGTATTAAGCGTTTACCTTAACGGTATTTCGACGCAAAAACTGCAGGATAATATAAAATTAGTTGACGATATTATTAATTCCTGTTTTAAAAACTATATTTATGGTTATGACTGCGATGAGCTTGAAACCGTATGCGCCAGAGTTCTTAAAAAAACAAAAGTTACAGTTTCGCTTGCCGAATCCATCACGGGAGGCTATATTTCAAACAAGATGACGGATCTGCCCGGCGCCTCGGCTTATTTTCTTTACGGAGGGATTGTTTACGCTACCTCCGCAAAGATAGACATTCTTGGAGTGGATAAAGGGATAATAGAAAAATACGGCGCCGTTTCAAAGGAGTGCGCCATTTCAATGGCGGAAAACGTTAGAAAAAAAGCGTCTTCCGATATAGGCTTGGCCGTTACCGGTTTTGCAGGCCCCAAAAGGGAGGAAGACAACTTTCCTGTGGGGACTGTTTTTATTGCGCTGGCCGCAAGCTCTATAAAAGAGGTAAGAAAATATAATTTTCCCGGTTCAAGAACCGATATAAAAACATACACTTCTAAAATGTCATTGTTTTGGATTTACAGATATCTAAAAGATAAGTATAATTATATCTAAATCTAAACGTTTTTGATTTCGTGGAAAGCAAAATATATAATTAATCATAAAATAAAAAATGCAATAAAAAAACAAAAATAATTCCATATGCCGGTTTTGCCGGTATGCGAACAAGGAGAAAATGTTATGGCAGTGAGATCCGACGGGGTAAGCGAAAAAGATGTCAAAGAAAAGAATACGCAGGCAATAAAACTCAGGAATGAACAGAAAGAAAAGGCGCTGGAATTTGCTGTTACCCAGATAGAAAAGCAGTTTGGAGCAGGCGCTATCATGAAATTAGGCTTAAACCATCCCGTTGAGAATATTCAGTCAATACCGACTGGCTCGCTGTCTTTGGATATTGCTCTGGGAATTGGCGGTATTCCAAGGGGCAGGGTGATAGAGATATTTGGTCCGGAATCCTCCGGCAAGACGACGCTTACCCTTCAGATAGTAGCGGAGGCGCAAAAAAAGGGCGGCTCTGCAGCATTTATAGATGCCGAACATGCTCTTGACCTTAATTATGCTAAAAAGATCGGGGTTAATGTGGACGAACTTTTAGTGTCTCAGCCTGACACGGGAGAGCAGGCTTTAGAGATAGCGGAGGTTCTCGTTAGATCGGGGGCGCTTGATGTTCTTGTCATTGACTCTGTCGCAGCTCTTGTTCCTAAGGCTGAGATCGAAGGAGAAATGGGCGATGCCCATTTGGGACTTCAAGCAAGGCTTATGTCTCAGGCTCTTAGAAAATTGACGGCGGCTATATCAAAATCAATGACGGCCGTAATTTTTATAAATCAAATTAGAATGAAGATCGGAGTGATGTTTGGTTCTCCGGAAACTACCACCGGCGGGAACGCCCTTAAATTTTATTCGTCGGTTCGCATAGATATTAGAAGAATAGGACAGATAAAAAAGGGCGAAGATATCGTCGGCTCGAGGACGAAAGCAAAGATAGTTAAAAATAAGATAGCTCCGCCGTTTAAAGAAGCTGAATTTGATATATTGTATTCGGAAGGTATCTCTGTTGAAGGCGATATTGTCGATCTCGGGGCTGTAAGCGGCATAATAGAAAAAGCAGGGACGTGGTTCAGTTACGGCAAGGAACGGCTTGGTCAGGGCAGGGAAGCGGCAAAGGAATATCTTAAAGCCAATCCCGGCGTTCGTGACGAAATAAAGGCGAAGATACTTGAGCATTTTAATCTGAAGTCTGTTTAAATTAATGAGGAGAACTTATAATGAATGAACAAACCGGTTTCATAGAAAATCTGCTTCGTGTTTCTGTTGAAAATAAGGCATCCGATGTCCACTTAAAAGCCAATTCTTTGCCCATTTTTAGAATTAACGGGGAACTTTACCCTCAGCCGGATTTTGGCATAGTGTCTAAAGATAACCTTGATAAGATCGCTGCAAGTATGATGTATAAGTATCAGGTGCAAGTTTTTCAGGAAAATAAAGATGTGGATCTGGCATACAGCCTTCCGAGTATTGGGCGGTTTAGGGTAAATATTTTTTCTCAAAGAAATTCGATAAGTATTGAAATGAGGTATGTACCTTTTAGCATTCCTTCCTTTGAGTCGCTTAATCTTCCCAAAGTAATAAAGACGATTTCCTTGAAGAAGAAGGGTTTGATACTTGTAACAGGCGTGACCGGAAGCGGAAAATCTACAACCCTCGCTTCCATGATAGATTATATTAATTCCAATAAATCGGCACACATAATAACAATAGAAGACCCGATAGAGTATCTTTATAAAGATAATAAGTCCATAATAGAACAAAGAGAGATGGGCATGGATGTATATTCGTTTTCCCATGGTTTGAGGGAGGCTTTAAGACAGGATCCGGATATTATACTCATCGGAGAGATGAGAGATCATGAAACGATAGAGACCGCCATTTTAGCTGCGGAAACCGGACATCTTATTATGAGCACGCTTCATACGCTTGATGCGCAGGAAACGATCAATAGGATCGTTGCCGTTTTTCCGTCGCACCAACAGAAACAGATCAGAATTCAGCTTGCATCGGTGATTTCAGCTATTATCTCTCAGCGTCTTATTATAAGATCGGATAAACAGGGGCGTGTTCCTGCGGCGGAGATTTTAATAAACACCGCGTTAATAAAAGAGTGTATTCTGGATGAAGATAAAACCTTAAGCATAAGGGATTATATAAAAAACGGCAATCTTCAATATGAAATGCAAACATTTGACCAGTCTTTGTATAATTTTTATAAAAATAATATAATAACTTATGAAGAAGCATTGGCCCAGTCCACAACCCCCAATGATCTTGCTCTTTTAATTTCGGGAGTGGATTCTTCGTCGGTCAGCTCGCAATTTGCCTGGACAACAGATAAAAGTGATTAACTTGACCAAAAAAATGGCGCTGAGTCTTGCCGATTTCTCATAGGAGAAAACTTTATGTTTGCTTTAGTTTGTTTTACGTTTGACGGTGGCCATATAAAGTGAAGATTTCCCGGAATAGCACAATGAAAACTCCATTGGATTATACCCTTAAATTGCTTTCTATGAGGTCTTATTCAGAAAGTTCAATGGCTGAAAAGCTTATAAGAAAAGGGTTTTCAACATCGCAGGTAAGCCAAACCATAAAAAAATTAAAAGAGCTAAGTTTTATTAACGATGAAACTTATGGCGAAAATATGATAAGACATGGAAAGCTGAAATATAGGGGAAAAGCAAGAACGGCGTATGAAATGCATAAAAAGGGGCTGGACAGGCAGCTTATAGACGGGCTTATACAAAGGTTTTACTCGGATGAAGAAGAAAGGGCTATAGCGATTAAGGCGCTTAATAAAAAAAAAGTTTCGCTTATGAAATATATGGAAAACGAGCTAGCATATAAAAAAAAGCTTTACGATTTTTTGCAGAGAAAAGGATTTTCATCCCGGATCGTTGAAGATCTTTTAAATGAAAAACTTTTCGACATATAATTTTGACATATAGTTGCGGACGATTGTATGAAATATTTGTCATTCAACAGCCTGAGAGAGCAATTTCTTAATTTTTTTAAACAAAAACGGCATAGTATAGTTCAAAGTTCTTCATTGATTCCTGCCGGCGATGAAACCATCATGTTTACAAATGCGGGGATGGTTCAATTTAAAGAATACTTTACCGGGGTAGTGAAGCCGCCCTTTTTAAGGGCGGTAAGCGTGCAAAAATGCGTGCGTGCCGGTGGAAAACATAACGACCTTGAAAATGTTGGTAAAACCACAAGGCATCATACATTTTTTGAAATGTTAGGAAATTTTTCTTTCGGAGATTATTTTAAAAAAGAGGCGATAGAATTTGCGTGGGAGTTTTTAACGGAGAACCTTGAGCTTGATGAAAAAAAGCTTTATATTACCGTTCATGAAAAAGACGATGAAAGTTACGCCATATGGAGTAATCTGATAAAAATTGTCGAAAAAAGGATCTTTAAAACCGGCGATGAAGCAAATTTTTGGCAAATGGGTGATACAGGTCCGTGCGGTTACTGTAGTGAAATTTTTTATGATATGGGATATTCGGAATCCGGGCATGAGAATTGTAATTTGACTTGTGATTGCGGAAGGTATTTAGAGATATGGAATCTTGTTTTTATGCAGTTCAATAAAGACGCCGGGGGAAATCTCCATACGCTTCCCCTGCTATCAATAGATACCGGCATGGGTCTCGAACGCGTGGCGAGGATCCTTCAAAATGTTAGGTCTAATTATGATACCGATGTTTTCCAACCTTATATTCAAGAGATAGATAATCTGACAGGAAAAAGATACAATGGCGGGGATGAAACATATGATACCGCCGTGCGTGTAATAAGCGATCACATAAGAACCGCCGTCTTTCTTTCATCCGAATCTATCTTTCCGTCTAATGAAGGAAGGGGCTATGTTTTTAGACGGATACTCAGAAGGCTCATCAGATACTCGTTGAAATTGAATTTAAATAAAGATAATTTGATATACCTCGGAAATACCGTTGTTATGGCAATGGGCGTATTTTATCCCGAGATCGGGGAAAGTTTTATGGTTTATGAGAAAATAATAGCCGATGAATTCGAAAAATTTAAAGGCACTTTAAGTTCCGGCATAAAGCTTTTGGAAGACGAAATAGAAAGGTTAAAGATTGGAAACATCAAGACGATAAATGGCGGGTTTATTTTTAAATTATATGATACTTATGGGTTTCCGATAGATCTGACCGTTGATGCTGCTTCAGAAAGTAACTTATCACTTGATATTGACGGGTTTGAAAGATTGATGGAAAATCAGAGGCTTTATTCAAAGCCTAAAAAAAGCAAAGCCGATCTATCTAAAATAGAGCCTGATTTTTTGCCGACAAATTTTAACGGATATGAAAAGTTAGAAATAACGGCAAATATTATAGGTTTTATAAGCGACAATTCTGGCATTGTCGAAAATCAAAGGGAAGAATCAGAGGGTTTTATAATTTCCGATAGAACGCCTTTTTATCCCGAAGGCGGCGGACAAAAAGGCGACGCCGGTATTATAAAATGGGATGAAGGCAGTTTTACGGTTAGTTCGACCTTGAAGACTAAAAACGGGGTTATACTCCACCACGGAAGGATAGCTGGCAAACTCGAAATTCCTGTCCAAGCCATGTTTATAGTGGATAGAAAGCAAAGAAAAAAAATTGCCGCCAATCACAGCGCGACCCATATTTTACACGGCGCGTTAAGAAAAGTTTTAGGTTCATCAGTGTCTCAGCAGGGTTCTTATGTTGATTTCGAGAAATTAAAATTCGATTTTTCATGTTCAAAACCGCTTTCTAAAGAAGAAATTCGAAAGGTGGAAGAAATCGCAAACGATATTATCTTTTCCAATCTGCCGGTTGTTACAGAGGTAAAGGACTTGGAAACAGCCTTAAGTTCCGGAGCGTTACATTTTTTCGAGGAAAAATATGAAGGCGAAGTGAGGATTGTTTCGATTGGCGATTTTTCGAAAGAGTTCTGCGGCGGGACCCATGTGGAGAAAACAGGTTCCATCGGATTTTTTAAGATAACCGCCGAGTCGTCGGTAGCCTCCGGCATAAGAAGAATCGAAGCCGTTACAGGCTATAACTATCTTAATATACTCCGCATTAATGAAGACAATTTAGACAATATAATATCTCTCCTCGAATCATCGAGATCCGAGATTTATAACAAGATTATAAAACTTTATTATGATTATAAATATATTGAAAAAGCTAATAAGGAACTTCAACATTCGGTATTTTTGCTTGAGTCGGAAAAGTTTATCGGAGAGTTTAAAAAAAGCGGTAGTTTATCATTTTTAATAAAACAATTCGATAACATGTCTGAAGAAGAGCTTAAAAAATTGGCGAATATTCTGATATCAAGGCATGATTATCCTGAAGGCGACAGTATTGTCATATTTGCCTCTGTTTATAAAAACGAAAAAATAGTTTATATATGTTTTGCAAGCGGGCGGGCCGATGCTGCAAAAATTATCAAAGCAATATCGGGTGAGTTAAACGGAAAAGGCGGCGGCAGGCATGATTTTGCTCAGGGGGGTTCTTCCGATTTATCGAAATTTTCTCAATTTAATGCCTTTGCGCTAAAAGCGATTAAAGGCGATTTAAAAAGGGTAAGCTCATTTTAAAATAAAAGGAAAACTATATTAAAAAATGACCGGAATTAAAATATATGGCAAGCCGGATTCAAAAGAATGTGCCAATCTTATAAGGCAACTTATCCTTAAAAGGCTTAGTTTCGAGCTTTTTAATATTGAAAATGAGGGACCGGTTTATGAAAAGTTTTTAAAACTAACTGGAAATCTCGCTGAAAATCCTGAAATCCCTTTAATACTCGATGAACATGATAAAGTAATTTCCGTAGAAGATCTGGATATAACCTTAATTATGTAATACATAAATAATATAAAAAATATAAAAATAATATAATTATAATTATAGATGACAATATATTTTAAAAACACAGCCGTTTTCTTTTTTATAATATTAATTTCGGCGAGTTTTGCCGGCTGTGCTTACAATTATGTTAAACCTGCGCTAACATATATTAAGCCAAAATTAGTATATGCTCCCAAAAGTGTCGTTTTAAAAAGACTTGCAAAAAACTACGGAGGTTTTAAGCGAATGTCGGGAAGGGTAAACGTGATATTTTTCCATAATGGCAGGTCTTTCGAGATTCCAGGGCTTTATAAATACAGCAGGGGAAGTTATATTAAGTTCGTTACCACCGATGCGTATGGAAATGTTGTTTTTTTTGGAAAGATAACAAAAAACAACGCAACGTTTCTTTCGCCCAAAGACGGTTCAGAGCATACAGTTCTTTTTAAAAAGATTTTTAAAAAGATGTATGATAATAAACTTAATTCTTTTAAGAGAATCTTTAAATCATTAAAGATATTATTAAATATGGACAGCATTTATAAATTAAAAAGGGCCGATATTTTTTATGATACCGAATATGGCTATTTTTTTGAATATAATGGAAAGAACTATGATTATTATATAAGCGTAAATAGTTTATACTTAGTAGATAATATAATAATGGTTAAAAATGGCAGAAAATTTGATGTCGTTCGTTTTAAAAAGTATATTAAAAAGAACGGCGTTTTTATACCATTAAAAATTAGTGTTGATGATTATCTTTATAATGTTAAGATAAGCATGAGGATCTCAGAAAAAAGCGCCGTTTTTACCGGAAACTAAACCTTATAAAAATAAAATTATGATAAAATCAATGAAAAAATCTCGTGTTAGAATATCCATTATATTTATAATAGTGGTGGCTGTTTTAAGCATGTCTTTCTTGTTGCCGGGATGCGCAACCAACAATAAAAGCACTAAAAAATTATTACCTCCTGGCGTATATTATAAAAAGGCCCGGTATTATTCCCTTAAGAAGAATTATCCTCAAGCGGCAAAAAACTTTAAAGAGCTTATATCAAATTACCCTTCATACCGTTATACCAAAATGGCAGAGGTTAAATTAGCCGATATTTATTATCTCGAAGGCAAATATATCGAAGCGGGGGCGGCATATCTCGATTTTATAAAGCTTCATCCGAGGGCAAAAAGTGTCCCTTTTGCCATGTATTATACTGGAGTGAGCTATTATAAAAGAATAGAACCCGTCGGCAGGACGCAGACTGCAGCCAAGAAGGCTAAACAGGAATTCGAAAAACTGGTCTCGAAATATCCTTCTTCTAAATACTCGAAAAAAGCCCTTAAATTAATAAAGCTTATAGATATTCATCTTTCTAAAAATACGTTTTTTACGGGGCTTTATTATTTTAATGCAGGCATGTGGAAACAGGCGGCTTATATATATAAGATCGTGTTGAAGCAATATCATGATTTGCCTATAATCCCGAAAACATTGTATTACCTTGTATTATGTTACAGGTCTTTAAACAATCAAAAAATGGAATTAAAATATAAACATTTGCTTCTTACGAAATATCCCTTAACCGTGTATGCAAAAAGGCTGATGTAGTTTAAAAATTTAAAAAGCGGTTTAATTTTAAACTTGACACAAACACGATCTTATGCAATAATTTTTCTCCTACATGTATATATATTACATAGAAATCATTAAATTTAAGAAATTTAAGTTAAGGAGAGACTAGCATCCAGAAATCATTTGATATTAATGAGGGCATCAAGGCAAAAGATGTCAGAGTTATTGCTGAAGATGGCGCCCAGTTAGGTATAATGCCATTAAAAGAAGCATTAAAAATTGCCCGTGGAATATCGCTTGATCTTGTAATGGTATCAAAAGATTCAGATACTCCCGTATGCCGCATAATGGACTACGGAAAATTTAGATATGAGCAAAATAAAAAACTTCAGGAGGCAAAAAGGAAACAAGTTGTTATTCATACGAAAGAAATTAAATTCAGGCCTAATACGGACGAACATGATTACCTGTTTAAGTTAAAAAACATAATCTCTTTTCTTAGGGATGGTAATAAAGTCAAGCTTACCGTGGCTTTTAAAGGCAGGGAAATTGTTCATACCGAGTTAGGCATTAAAGTAATTTTAAGGGCGATTGAAGATGTAAAGGAATATGGGGTTCCAGAATCTCCTATAAAGCCTGATGCGAGAAAGACTTTCAGCACGATAATAGTCCCGGTAAAAACCAAATAAAAAAATAAAGAAATTCATAAATTCATTGGGAGTTTTTATAATGGCAAATATAAAAATCAAAACAAATAAAGGCGCAAAAAAAAGATTTAAGGTTACCGGGAGCGGGAAAATAACCCATTTTAAAGCCAATAAAAGCCATATTTTAACGACTAAAAACCGGAAGAGGAAAAGACGTCTGCGCCGCAATAGTGTCATTTTGTCTGCGGATACTCTAAATATAAAAAAGCTTTTACCTTATGAAAGATAACGAATAACGAATAATGAATAATTATTAATAATTATTTAAAATAAATTAATTAAATTAAGCTAATAAAAATAAAGAAAATTTCGAGGTTTAAATGTCCAGAGTTAAAAGGGGAATTTTAGTTAAAAAAAGACATAAGAGGGTTCTTAAGGCGGCAAAAGGATACTATGGAGCAAGAAGCAGGCTTTTTAAGTCTGCTCGGGAAGCTGTTAATAAAGCTTTAAAATATTCTTATAGAGACAGGAAAGTTAAAAAAAGACAGTTCAGGGCGCTTTGGATAGTTAGAATAAATGCGGCTTGCAGGATGAACGGCATATCATATTCTGCGTTTATAAATGCTTTCAATAAAAAAGGTTATTCGCTTAACAGAAAGGTTCTTTCCGAACTTGCGAATTCGGATCCGGCCGCCTTTTCCTCAATTGTAAAAAAAGTTTCCTAAGCTTTTTACTTTGGCAGCCCGTATTATTTATTTATATCATTTCTATTTTTACGGTAATCATGTCTTTAACTAAATCTGATTTAACCTCAAAAGTACATGAAAAGGTTGGGTTGACCTGTGCCGAATCTCTTCAATATGTCAATTCTTTTTTTGAACTCGTTAAAATTGAATCCGAAAAATATGGTATATTAAAATTTTCCGGTTTTGGAAGTTTTATAGTAAAAGAGAAATCAAAACGGAAAGGAAGAAATCCAAAAAACGGAAAAACATTATATATAAAAGAAAGGAAAGTTCTTCGATTTAAGCCGTCTAATGTTTTAAGAGCTGAGCTTAATAAAAAGCCTTAATAAAAAGAATGGATCTGCCCGGTGAAAAGCTTTACTATAAAATTGGGGAAGTATCGAGAATCGTTCAGGTTGAACCTTATGTGATACGATACTGGGAGACTGAGTTTTCGTCTATAAGGCCGATCAGAACTAAAGGTTCTCACAAGCTTTATTCTAAAAACGATATAGAAAAACTGCTAAAGATAAAGGATTTTCTTTATAATAAAAAGTTTACCGTCAAGGGCGCAAAAAAGGCTTTATTTACTTCCCAAGTCGGAAACAAGAATACTGAACTCCTAAATAAAACTTTGGAAGAATTAAGAGCGGTAAAAACCATTTTATCAAAAAAGCCGGATAATTCAAACGGTTAATTTTGAAAACTAAATTTCAGAAACTAAATCTTTAATGTTTTTAACTTGCCTCGGCGCCTGTCTCTTTTAACTGAATAAGTGCGGTTCTCTTTTCTTTGCTGTTTTTATTTTTATGAATATACTTCTTTCGAACGATGATGGAGTGTTTGCAACCGGATTAAATATCCTTTTTGACGAACTTAAAAGTATTGCTAATGTAGTTATTGTCGCTCCGGACAGGGAAAGGAGCGGAAGCTCTCATTCCCTTACTATTGACAGGCCGTTGCGAGTGCAGGAAATTAAGCCGAATGTCTATTCTGTTGACGGAACTCCTACCGATACCGTTAATATAGCTGTCCACAGTATTTTAAAATATAAGCCGGATATGGTGATATCAGGCATAAATTATGGCGGCAATATGTGCGACGATATAACATATTCGGGGACCGTTTCAGCCGCGATGGAAGGGGCAATAATAGGGATTAAATCAATGTCGGTCTCGCTTGTTGTGAATAAAGGCGGAGGATACCTGCCGGGTGATCCTTCATCTGAAGAAAATCTTGAGCTTTCCTTTAAAAAAGCGGCTAAATTTACGGCTAATCTTGCCTTGGTTTTAAATAAAATAGAACTTCCGAAATTTACCTTCCTAAACGTAAATATTCCTTCGACAATAATAAAAAATCCTGGTTTCGATTATAAAATAACAAAACAGGGAAAAAGATATTTTGAGGATTTTGTTGTGGAAAAGATTGATCCGAGAGGTAGGAAATATTATTGGATATGGGGCAAGAATATAAAGTTTGACGATATAAAAAACAGCGATTACGAGGCTGTTCACGGTGGGCTTATTTCTATAACGCCGATCCAACTCGATTTGACAAATTATTCCGCAATAGAAAAATTAAAAGGGATTGATTTTTCCGTAAAATAAATACGATAAATCTATTTGCCTGCCATGCCGAATTTTAAAAACTTAATCGAAAAAATGATTAGATCTCAAATTCTGGCAAAAGGCATAAACGACAAAAATGTTATCGAGGCGCTTAGAAGTTTGCCAAGGCATGTTTTTGTCGAAGAAGCCTTTATGGAGCTTAGCTATTCCGATTTGCCGCTCCCCATCGGTCATAAACAGACAATTTCAGGCGTTTATACAGCCGCTTTAATGACAAGCGCTCTGGAGCTTGACAAAAATTCAAGAGTTTTAGAAATAGGCACAGGTTCCGGTTATCAAACCGCTATTCTGGCAAAGCTTGCTTCTAAAGTTTTTACTATAGAGCGCATCAGAGATCTGTCATTAAGAGCCAGAAAAATATTAGAGCGCCTTGATTTTAGAAATATTACTTTTATTATAGGGGACGGCACTATCGGATGCAGCGAATTTGCGCCTTATGACAGAATAATTGTAACGGCCTGCTCCCCCGCTATGCCGCCCGCCCTGTTAAATCAGCTTAAAGAAGGCGGGATCATGGTAATACCGTTAGAAAATAATTCGGCGCAAAATATTTTTATAGTTAGAAAAAAAAATGGTAAAATAAATCAAAAAATCATTGCTCCTGCCAACTTTGTAAAATTGATCGGAAAATCCGGTTTCGGCAGTTAACATCAATTAGATTTAGGTAATTCACATTGATAGATTATTGATAGATTGATTAATATTGATTAATAATAGTTAAAACCAGTTAAGGGCGGATAGATATTGCGATATATTTTTTATCTCCTTAATATTTAAATTTAATTTTATAGGGGAGAAAAATTTTGAGAAAAAAAAAAGATAAAAATAAGTCGGATGCTTCCAACGAAGCCGAAAAAAGTCCTGCTTCAAATGACAATACCGTTTCTAAGCAATATTTAAACTACCTTCGTAAATACCCCGTTTTAACAAAGGAAGAAGAATATGATTTATCTTTTCAGGCGCAAAAAGGCGATAAAAACGCGCGCGATCTTATGATAAAATCAAATCTCGGCCTTGTTATTAATGTTGCAAAGAAATTTTTGGGCAGGGGTCTTGCTTTTGAAGATCTTATAGAAGAGGGCAATATCGGCTTAATGAAGGCTGTTGACAGATTCCAGCCGGATAAGGGCTTCAGATTCTCAACTTATGCGGTATGGTGGATAAGACAGGCTATAGAGCGCAGCCTTTTGAATTCCGGCAGGTTAATAAGACTTCCGATACATATCTCTGAGGGCCTTTTCAAATTTTCCAAAGCCGCAAAGGAGCTTAGAAGCGAGAACGAAAGAGAACCGTATATTGAAGAAATAGCGGATTATATTGGCATGAAAAGAACAAAGGTTGAAAAGATCATGAATGCCTTTTCCAACATATATTCTATAGATCTTCCAATTTCACAAAACGAAGACGACCAGAATTTAACCCTTTCCAGCATAATAAAAGACGATGAAGAAAAGACATCCCCCTACAATATATTAAACAGGATCGAAACCTTGCAATTATTAAACAAATGGCTCTTATCCCTTTCTGAAAATGAGCGAACGATAGTGATCCTCAGATACGGCTTGAACTACGAAAAACCGATGACATTGAACGAGATAGGGCTGATTTTTAACCTTACCAAAGAAAGAATCAGGCAAATCGAGGTTAAGGCGATCGGCAAGCTGAAAAAAATGGCTGAAGATCCTAAAATAGCAGGTTAGTTAAATTTCTGTGCATTTACTATTTACCCGAACGCAATCTTTCATCGTCTATTTTTCGGATTACTTAGTGTAATGACTATTAATAATGGTTTTAGCATAGATGATTTATTGAACGCTATTTCCCGCTTTGAAGGCATCCCACCGTCCGTTGTAAGGGTTATAGAAACTCATATATCTAGGGTTTTTATCTCCTCAAAATTCGTTTATAAGCAAAAAAAGAATATCGCTTTTAGTTTTGTTGATTATACTACTTTGAAAAACAGGAGAAAATTTTCCGGAGAGGAGCTTTCTTTAAACCGGAGAAGCTGCTCCGGAGTCTATCTTGATATTTTAGAGGTTAGGAAAAAAAAAGATAAAGTGTTTCTCGGTTTTAAAGGGGGAAAAATTGTAGATTTTCTTGTAAGGATGAGGCGTATTCCCGATGAAGTTTTTTTAATTTCCATAATTAATATTAATATTAATTTGAGCGATGAGTTTCTTAGAGGGCGTAGGCACCTTAAAATATACGACATAAATGCTATCCTGAAAAGAATTGCTAAAAGGGTTTATTTATTTCATAAAAACGCAAGGACATCGAAGAAGATATCCAAGCACGGCGGTATAGATGTTTATAAAGAAAACTGGGATGATAATTTTAAGGCGGTTATGAATTTCTTTGACAGCTTTAAGGAAGGATTATACAGGGAGCGCGTTCTTGATATACATGATTTTTATGTTTCGTTTCTTGAATCGCAAAAATTTTTGGATTTTGCTGATATGAGAATTAAAAGCGGCTTTATAAGGGATTGCCACGGCGATCTGAGAATGGAGCATATAGCTGTTCTTGATCGCGGCTGTATTAACGATATATGTATCATGGACTGCGTTGAATTTAACGAGAAATTGAGGATGCAGGATATCTACCTTGATATTGCTTTTCTGCTTATGGATTTTGAATATCATGGTTTTTTTTACGAATCTGTCGAATTTTTTGGTTATTACAAGAGTTTTTTTAATAGCGCCGCCGGCGATAAATTTAAAGATTATGAATTTGCGGTTATGTTCTTTTTTAAATCTTACAGGGCATTTGTCAGATCCAAAGTTGCCGTCCTATCGAATAAAACCGGCGACGCCTTAATGTATTTAAGATTATGCCTGTTTTACAGTATTATTTTAAGAAAGCCGCTTACGATTTTAAATATGGGTCTGGCCGGTTCCGGCAAAACCGAGCTTTCCGCTATGCTCGGAAGATATTTTGACGCCGAAGTTCTGTCGTCCGATAAAATAAGAAAAGAAAAGTTCTATGAAAAAGAACTTTATGCCCCGTCCGTTACAAAAAAGGTTTATGATGATATCTTTAAAGAATGGCAAAGATTAGTATTGTCTGGAAAAAATGTCATATTGGATGCCACTTTTTTAAAAGAAGAATTCAGGGCTCTTTTTATAGAGTCTTACAAAAAAATTAACTGTAATTTTATTATTATTTATTCTAAAATAGAAGACGAAAAAGAATACATTATACTTGAAAGGATCAGAAAAAGAAAACGGAACCATTTTGAAAAAAAAGACTATTCCGATGCGGACGAAGCCGTCTATCTTAATCAAAAAAAGAATTTTGTTCCGCCGGCTGTGGATAACGGACCGGTCATTGCCGTAGATGCCTCTTTAGAGTTAAAAGACAGGTTTAATTATGTTTTAAATAAATTTCTTTCTTTATACTTTATATAATATTACGCTGCTGCAATAAAATAAGATAAAAGGAGACAACCTTAATTAAAGGTGAGCAGATTATTACCTTACAAATATGAAATAGCTGTGATAGCTTTATCGGTTCTTGCGCTCTTTGTCCACATTCATCTTGCGTCAACCCTGAATCTTGGAAATGACGAAGCCCATTATTATGTCTGGTCGTTAAAACCGTTATTTGGATATTTAGATGACGCCCCGTTTGTTGCTTATATTATATATTTTTTTACCCACGTTTTTGGAAAAAATGAGCTAACCGTCAGATTAGGCGCTATAATTTTTTCATTTCTTGACGGTATAGCAATTTATTATCTTTCTTTACTGTTATTTAAAGATAAAAGAGCTTCTTTTTTTGCCTTTCTTTTTTTTATATGTTCGCCCATTTTTGGCATGATCCTTTCTGTCATGATACTGCCTGATAGTTCCCTTTTATTTTTTTACATAGTATTTTTAATTTTTTTATACCTTGCTATAAATAAAAATAATAATATTCTTTTATGGATATTAACGGGGATATTCTTAGGACTTGCTTTTATAAGTAAATACACCGCCGCTTTGATTCCTCCTTCCGTTCTTCTTTATTTCTTAATCTCAAAAAAGAACAGAAACCTGCTTACCGCCGTTTATCCGTATCTATCGCTTTTAATTGCAATCATTATATTTTCGCCGGTTATATACTGGAATGCCGTTCATAATTTTATTTCTTTCAAATTTCAGCTTTCTCACGGATTTTCGGTTCCTAAACCCGGCATTATAATGTTTGTGCAGGGGTGGATCGGGCAATTTCTTGTAATAACCCCGTTCATATATATTTTTATCGTCTATTCCTTTACATACTCCTTTCGCTATTTTAAGTTTTGGATAAAAAATAACCATAGTTATAGCCGTAATTATAGTTTAGAGCGGCAAGGCGGCTTAAAAAATAATACAGGTTCAGGCAGAGGTTTTGATATCGGTAACGGCTTTAAAGCATCTGAAAAAGCATCTGAAGGTTCTTTATTTTCTCTTGTTATGTCGGCCCCTATGCTTCTTTTTTTTATAATAAACGGCTATTCTCATACTATACTTCTTCACTGGCCAGATATAGGTTATATTACGGCTTTTCCTCTTGCCGGATTTGTTTTCAGTGATAACGCCCGAATATTAAACGAAAAAATTAAAAGCGAAGGCTCTAAAATTAAAGTTCTTTTTTACCGGTTAAGGTTTAATTCTTTAAGATTTTATGTATATTTTTCTCTGTTTGTGGGCGCATTTTTAAGCGTAGCCCTTTATTATCAGATATATTACAATTTTATCCCGTCAGGTAAAATAATAAGATATATAGATCAAGAACAGCTCCGGCATAAAGGCGGCATATTTGACTTTATTCCGCATATCCCTGGTAAACCCGAAACCGCAAATGTTATAAACGATCTGTTCGGCTGGCGCCAATCCGCGCATTATATAAACATTATTTATAAATGCTACAAAAGGAAATATCCTTTGCTTTTTGTCATGACGCATCACTATGCCATTAGCGATGAACTTGTTTATTATGATAATTTGAAGCCTGCCGTAAATATATATAATATTTCCGGTTTTTTAAATCAGTATGATCTCTGGCAGAATTTAAATAAGATCAACGGAAGGGACGCGCTGTTCATAATGGATGATAAATATATGATATACCCTGTGAAGACTTACGCGCCGTTTTTTAAATCGGTCAAAAAGATAGGCAGGCTTGATATATACAAGCAGCTGCGGCCCGTGAGAGTCTTTTACCTTTATCTTATGAAGGATTTTAAAGCCGGATCCGCCGCTAAAAATTTCACGCACAGATTGTATTGAATAAATATATAAGCCGAACCGTCAAACCCTCATTAAGCCCCAACCAGCGTCAAGGCAGCCCGTTTAAAGAATTAAGAAATTTCTTGCGGTAATTTTGGGATTATTAGGTTATATATTATTATATAATTAATGGTATATATAATGGTATATGATGATCATTTAAAAATATAAATACGAGAGTATCTGAGCTATAGTTTATCATGAAAATTTTAGTGATAATACCTACATATAACGAAAAAAAAAATATTGCGAAGATGATAATTTCGGTTCTGACCCTTGATCATAAAGAAAAGGACGCGGGTATCAGTCTTTTAGTGGTTGATGATAATTCACCTGACGGAACTTCGGCTGTTGTTTCGGATAAAATGATGAACGGAGAGTTTAAAGACAGGCTGTTTTTGATAAAAAGAGAAAAAAAAATGGGGCTTGGGACTGCTTACCGTGCAGGATTTAAGTTTGCGATCGAACAGGGATTCGATTATGTAATCACGATGGACTGTGATTTTTCCCACGATCCTTCCGAGATTATAAATTTTGTTAATCGTATAAATAATAACGCCGTTGGCATGATCGTCGGTTCCCGTTATAAAGACGGCATCAGGATAATGAACTGGAAAATGAAAAGGCTTTTAATATCTTATTTTGCGAACATATATTCAATGGTAATAACAGGGCTTAAGATAACCGACCTTACCGGTGGTTTTAATATGTATAATGTCGCCTGCCTTAAAAAGATCAATTTAGACGGCGTAAAATCAAAAGGATACGCCTTTCAGATAGAAATGAAGTATAGAATGAAAAAAACCGGATGCAGGATAGATGAAATCCCTATAACATTTTACGAAAGAACTATGGGAAGATCAAAAATGTCAAAGTCTATCATCTTTGAAGCCTTTTTTATGGTCATAAGATTAAGGCTCGGTCTATATAAATAACCCTGTGGAGAAACGGTTGACATTGAAAATTTGCTGTTTTATAATTGATAAAATTATTTAAGGTAAACCGCATTTAAAGTAAAGGACAGGGTATATTTATGAATAGTCTTAAGACAGTGGAGGACTTGCGCCGGTATATCCGCGAAATAAAAGATTTCCCCAAAAAAGGCATTAACTTTAAAGATATTACAACCCTTCTTGCCGATGCGAAAGCATTTAGTTTTGCTATTGATATGCTTGCAAACCGCTATGTTAAAGAAGGGATAGATTATGTTGTTTCGGTCGAGGCAAGAGGTTTTATTATAGGCTCGGTTCTTGCTTACAGGCTCGGAGCCGGCATCATATTAGTCAGAAAACAGGGCAAACTGCCGGCAAAGTGTAATTACAAAAGCTACGATCTTGAATACGGCAGTGCGACATTGGAGATACACAAAGACGCTCTTAAAGAAAAAGACCGGGTGATAATTGCCGACGACGTGCTTGCTACGGGGGGAACCGCTCTTGCTACAATTGATCTGATAACCGGTTTTGGAGCTATTGTTGTGGAAACGGCATTTTTAGCCGAACTTACTTTTTTAAAAGGCAGGGAAAAATTAAAGCCGTATGCGGTATTTTCTCTTTTAAGTTATTAAATTCAAATAAAACGCTACGTTATTATTATATATTATATGCTTCTAAGGGAGGTTTATGAAAAAAACTTTTACGCTTATTTTTATTTTATTAGTAGTGATTTTAGGGTATGTCGTCGTCCGTGCGATCACGGCTCCTGTTAAACTCAGCGCGGCTCAGCTAGGCTTTCAGCTTATTCATTCCAATAAAAAAGGGATAGACTGTTTTGCCTGCCACGCTATTGACGGCAAAGGCGGGACAATCGGACCCGATCTTTCAAAAGAAGGTCTTCTTAAACATTCTATTCACTGGATAGAAATTCAGATAAAGGCGCCGGACAAGCATTTTAAATCCGGTTCGATGATAAAAATTAACGGAAAATCCTATATGGCCATTATGCCTGACCATAAGATGCTTTCTAAAAAAGAACTTTTTGAGCTTGCTTCGTATCTGGATTCTTTAAAATAATTATTAAAAAGCTCTCCGCTTTGGAACGGCAGTTCGCTTAATGCTTATAATATTATTAATATTATATTGATATTATGTTGATATTATGTTGATATTATGTTGATATTATGTTGAAAGAGCAAATTTTTTTTCTAATAATACTTGACTAATTTAGTAATGTATGTTTTACTTATATTATACTTACATTATTTTATTATTTATTATAAACAAGATATTTGAATTTAAGCTTTTTTTAACTTAACCGGCTTAATTGCAGAAATCGGAGGATACTATGAAGATAATAAATTTAGATCATTTTGCCGCTACGAAAATGAGACCTGAAGTAAAAACAGCTATGGATCCGTTTTTTGAACAAGAATACGGCAATCCGCAAAGCATACACACGCTTAGCGATGCTCCAAGGGAGGCTTTAGATAAGGCGAGGAATCAGGCGGCTTCCCTGCTGAACTGTTCAAGCGCAGAGGTCATATTTACCTCGAGCGGTTCGGAGTCTAACAATCTTGCAATAAAAGGGACAGCTTTTGCGCGTCTCGAAAAGGGTAAACATGTCGTAACTTCGTCTATTGAACACTTTAGCGTTTTAAATGCTGTAAAATCATTAGCAAGGCTTGGCTTTGAATTTACTCAGGTGCCTGTTGACAGGTATGGATTTGTTGATCCCGCCGATGTCAAAAAAGCCATGAGAAAAGATACGATTCTTGTAAGCATTACGCATGCTTCAAATGAAATAGGCACTATTCAAAATATAAAAGATATATCTAAAATAGCCCATGAAGGCGGCGCATTTATACATACCGATGCCAATTCCTCATGCGGTTTTATCGAAACCGATGTTAAAAATCTTGATGTTGATATGCTTTCATGCGCTCCGCACAGGTTTTACGGGCCTAAGGGAAGCGGAATATTTTACCTTAAAAAAGGCGTGCGCATCATGCCTTTAATAGACGGCGGGGTGCAGGAGTTTGGCAGAAGGGCAGGCACCGAAAATGTTCCCGCCATAGTTGGCGCCGGAGTTGCCTGCGAGCTTGCAAAAAATGAGTTTAAAGCAAGGCAGGAGCATCTTTTCCCCATCCAGAAACATATTATTTCCGGTGTTTTATCTTCGATGGATGAGGTATATTTGAATGGGCATCCAGAAAAAAGGCTTCCTAATAATATCAATTTTGTCATTAAATATATCGAAGGGGAATCAATACTTATGTGGCTTAATAATAATGGCATAATGGTAGCAAGCGGGTCTGCCTGCACATCTAAAATACTTAAATCTTCTCATGTGTTAAATGCTATAGGCATTGATCCTGCGTTGGCCCAAGGTTCGCTTTTAATTACATTAGGAGAAGACAATACTATGGGTGATGCGGAGTATTTTGTAGAAAAGCTTCCGCAGATAGTTGAAAAATTAAGAAATATGTCACCTCTGTACGAAGAGGTAAAAAAGCAAAAAGAAGCTCAAAAAGCAACTCAAAGCGCTTAATCCGGCCATATTAACATATTAATAATATTATATTATATTTATGTTTATATATGTTGTGTGTAAATATGCCGAATACGGATAATATACTTAATGCAAAATTTTAAATGGCGGTATGACTGAGATTATATTGAGAATAAATAAATAATCGAAAATAATCGAAAATAAAAATAAAAAAATAAAAAGGAGACGAAAACATGCCAATATATTCCGAAAAGGTAATGGATCATTTTGAACATCCGAGAAATGTCGGCGAGATTGCCGATGCCAATGGCGTAGGCGAACTGGGTAACCCCACATGCGGCGACATAATGAAAATTTATATTAAAGTCAAAGATGAAAAGATACAGGACGTTAAATTTAAAACATTTGGGTGCGGGGCTGCCATAGCTACAAGCTCTATGGTTACAGAGCTTGTTAAAGGCAGAACATTAGACGAAGCTGAAAGTATTTCTAATGCGGTCGTTGCAGAAGCGTTGGATGGTTTACCGCCTGTTAAGATGCATTGCTCAAATTTGGCCGCAGATGCTCTTCACCTTGCAATTGAAGACTATAAGTCAAGAAAAGCGGGGAAGGGACCGGTGGGCAAGGTGGATACGGGCGATCACGATCACGACGAGGTTCTTGAAGCTCTGTAGCGCATGCTTAAAAGCTTATGCGTAATACGGCGGCCGAAGAACGCAATTATTGCCTGTTTCGTTAAAATACACCCGTTAAAATGCGTAAAATGCGGCTGTCGCGATGTGAAATATGGAAATATAAAAGAAATATAAAATATAATAGATATAATAGGTTGATACGCTATGATGGATTACGATTATGAACTTGATACTTTTGGGCTGAGTTGTCCGGTTCCTATCTTAAAGGTCAAAGAAGAATTTGAAAACATTCCGGACGGCTCAGTTCTTAAAGTAACAGCATCGGATGACGGTATTATTGAAGATCTCAAAAGCTACTGCAAAAAAACCGGTCATGAATTTCTTTCCTATGAAGTTAATCCTCCCGAATATATAGTTTTTGTAAAAAAAGGTAGCGTTCAAAATTCTGTGTCAGGCCTAAAGTTTTAATTTTTATAATTTATTTGTTTTATAATGTACCCATAAATTAATACAACTCCCATAGGTGGATTCGGGACTTTGAGCCCGTCTCAAAATTATAGTAAAATTATAATAATGTATTAGCCCCCTAATTGACTGGAATAAAATTAGACACTATAATTAAGTCAATTGGAGGTTAAAAAATGGGACTAAACACAAGAAGAAAATTTACTGATGAGGAAAAGATTTCAATCCTGCAGGAAGGAACGGTAAATGGCGTTCCTTAAGACTTTAAGAAAATACGAAATAGGACAAAGCCTTTTCTATAAATGGAAAAAGATATTCATTAGCAACGGTGTTACGGCTTTAAAAGAAAACAAGAAGGATCCGTAAGCGTATAAAGCTTCAGTATGAAAACGAAAAGCTTAAAAGCCTTTTAGGTGAAAAGGAATTTGAGCTTAAGATAAAAGACGAGCTTTTAAAAAAAACTCTACTTAAGAAACCTAACAAGGTTGAATTAGCAAATAAATACAAAGATAAAATAGCCGAAGTTCTTAAATACGTCGGCCTTTCCCCGAGTTCTTACTACTACAAAAAGAAAACGGGTAAAAAAGGACGAAAGCCTTCTGCGG
>JAKASO010000062.1 GCA_021818985.1 bacterium | reverse complement strand
ACCGCCTTTTATACGGAGCATTAAAAAGATTCCGTAAACGATTCGGAGTTGACCAGTTTATTATACAGGCCGATTCGTTTAAAAAACTTTATAATGCGGGAAGTCCGTTTTTAAGCCTGATAACTAAGGAGGGGAGGGTTTTATATATGAAAGAAGCCGTTAAAGAATGGCTGAAGCAATCTAAAAGCGAACTGGATATGGCGCGCGTTCTTTTAAAAGCAGGCTATCCTAAGGGCGCATGCTATCATGCGCAGCAATCTGCCGAAAAAGCGATAAAGTTTATTCTCTTAAAAAACGGATGGGATTTGGAAAAAACGCACGACATAGACCGTCTTATTGAAATAGGGAAAAAGCTAAAAATAAAATTCTTGATATCTGATGAAGAAATTGAATTTATTAACAGTATTTATGAGGGAAGGTATCCTTCGGAGGCGGGACTATTGCCTTACGGGGAGCCGTCTAACGAAGATGCCGAAAAAGCGGTAAATATAGCAGACGAGATTTACGGAAAAATCCGGTGAAAACAAACATAAAGAAATTGCAGGGATAATCGCTAAAAACTTGTATATTTATCAAATGTCGTAAGAAATCTTAATGGATACTGTCAACTTATTTGTAGCTCCGGCGATAAGCTTATGTATATCGTCATCGGATAGAGTTTTAAGACGGGATAGTTCGTTTAATTTTTTAATGCCGGTGGCGGGGGTCTTTTCTAAATAACCTTTTTTGATACAAAAGTTAAAAAAGTTATAAAGTGGCTATTTCGATATTAATTAATCTAAAACTGGTGTCTTGTTCTCTCTTGTCTGTATTTTTCGGCATAGCTATTGTTTCAAGTTTACGCCGGAACTGGTAAGTTTCAATATCGTTTACGGTAATATCTGCTATATTTTTATCTATAAAAAACGGCAAAAAATGCTTTGACATATGTATCCTTAATTCTTTTGTCGCAAGAGATACATTCTGATTTGCGATATATTCTTTATAAGATTCTTTGAAAGTATATACGGCTTTATTTCTTGTCGGTATATTAAACCGGTTTCTTATCATATCGGCATGGATTGAAGAAGCCACTTCTTCGGCAACTTCTTTGTCTTTTGTTTTGCAAGAGTATTGATAGCGTTTCTTATCTATTTCAAATTCGCACCAGTATGTTTTGCCACGTTTATAAATTCTCATAAAGATTGTAGGGGTTTTTGTATCTAAAATTTATCAAAATTTAAAAAATCTGTCAAGATAAAATATTTGCTGGAAAGGTTTAAATACTGCGGTTTTAAATGGTGGAGCTGATCGGGGTCGAACCGACGACCTCTTGCATGCCATGCAAGCGCTCTGCCAACTGAGCTACAGCCCCTTTTTCCGGTTTTTGAAATGGTAAAAAAAATAAGCAGTAAGAAAATATATAAAACGAAGTAAATTAATTATTTTTTATTTTCTTTTTTTCTTTATTTATATTAAATTATAGCTTAATAAAAATAATAAGAATGTGGTATATTATGACAATATAGCATATTAATTATTTTATTGCATCCCATTTTATTTATAAGTTTTATAAGTTTCAGAAGCGTTAGATATTCCATGTCAGTCTTCTTTATTTCCTCTATTTAAGGTTAGATTATATCAGAGTAACACAGAATTTTAAATGGTTTCTGAGTTCTGCGAAAATAAAAATAAAATAATGAGGAGAATTTTCATTATGAGCGATTTAAGAATAAAAAATAATAAAAATGCCGGCGGTTCAGAGGGTATTGAGGCTTCCGAATCGCAAATCGCCGTTCACTGGAAAGAAGAAGCGTTGATTAGTCCGTCTGTTAAATTTATTGCGCAAGCTAACATGACCGATTCTAATATCCGCGAACGTTTTAAGATGGAAAATTTTCCCGAATGTTTCAGAGAATACGCCGATATACTTACCTGGGATAAATATTGGCATACGACGCTCGATACTAACAATTCTCCTTTTTGGAAATGGTTTGTCGGCGGCAAACTAAACGCATCCTATAACTGTGTTGATAGACATTTAGCAAAGTACAAAAATAAAGCCGCATTGATATTTGTACCGGAACCGGAAGAAGAATCCCACATAGTAATTACATATCAGGAGCTTTATACGAGGATAAACGAGTTTTCGGCACTTTTACGGAGTTTTGCGGAACTTAAAACAGGCGACAGGATAACTTTTCATCTTCCGATGGTTCCCGAACTTCCCATCAGTATGCTTGCGAGCGCAAGACTCGGCATTATTCATTCCGAAGTTTACGGCGGTTTTAGCGGTCAGGCATGCGGCGACAGGATTGCCGATTCGGGAAGCAGGGTGCTCGTAACAATAGACGGTTATTATAGATCCGGTAACCTGATTGATCATAAAGTAAATGCCGATATAGCCGTAGAAAGGGCAAAGGATCTTGGTCAGCCTGTTGATAAGGTTCTTGTATGGAGACGGTACCCCGGTAAATATATTTCAAAATCCCCAATGGTAAAAGACCGTGATTTTTTTGTAGACGAGATCATTAAAGATTTTCGGTGCAAACGTGTTGAACCGCTATCAATGCCGGCAGAAGCGCCTTTATTTATCATGTATACCAGCGGGACGACAGGTAAACCTAAGGGTGCACAACACAGCATAGGCGGATACTTATCCTATGTGGCAGGCACATCCAAATATATACAGGATATACACCTTGAAGATGTGTATTGGTGTATGGCAGATATAGGCTGGATTACTGGTCATTCATACATTGTTTATGGTCCATTGGCGTTAGCGGCAACAAGCGTAATGTATGAAGGCGTTCCGACTTATCCCGATGCAGGCAGGGTATGGAGGATTGCAGAAAGGCTCAATGTAAATATCTTTCACACTGCTCCTACATCCATCCGCATGTTACGAAAAATCGCCCCCGATGAACCAAAAAAATACGACTATCATTTCAAACACATGACGACGGTGGGAGAACCGATAGAGCCGGATGTATGGAAATGGTACTATGAAATTGTTGGTAAGAAAGAGGCTGTTATTGTAGATACATGGTGGCAGACGGAAAACGGCGGTTTTTTGTGCAGCACTATCCCTGCTCTTGATTTAATGAAACCAGGAAGCGCTGGTCCCGGTTTGCCCGGTATATACCCAGTTATTTATGACGAAAATGGAAAAGAAGTTAAAGCTGGCTCGGGAAAGGCGGGAAATATATGTATAAGAAATCCATGGCCCGGTATTATGCAGACGATATGGGGCGATCCCGATCGCTTTGTAAATACTTACTATTCAAAATATAATAAAAACAAGCTCAGTAAAGATTGGCGCGATTGGCCATACTTTGCGGGCGACGGCGCTACGATAGCTTCTGACGGATATTATAGGATATTGGGAAGGATAGATGACGTAATAAATGTTGCGGGGCATCGTCTTGGAACAAAGGAACTGGAGTCCGCATGCTTAACCGTGCTTGAAGTAGCGGAAGCCGCTGCTGTGCCAGTTATAGATGAAACAAAAGGTAGGGCACCTGCCGTTTATATAACGCTTAAGCCAGGTTTCAAAGGCAAAGAGCATGAAGTTATCCAAAAGGTGATTTCAACCATAGAAAAAGAGATCGGCAAGATAGCAAGACCGAAGTATGTTTATGTCGTTCCGGATATGCCTAAAACGCGTTCTGGTAAAATCATGCGCCGTGTGCTTTCAGCTATATCAAATAAATTAGATATCGGAGATATTACAACGCTTGCCAATCCGGATGTCGTAGAAAAAATTAGATTACT
>JAKASO010000061.1 GCA_021818985.1 bacterium | reverse complement strand
AATAAGATTAATTTTGTTATATAAGGTAAATATTATTATATAGAGAGGTTTTTAAAAACGGCTAATTTGCCATTTTAAAAAATAAAAAAATTTACACAAAAATCTTGACAGTATCAAGGGTTTTAAGAAATAATAATAAAATAATTATAAAATAAAGAGCAAAGAGCGAGGTAATTTACTTATGGAAAATTTAAAAGACATTAAACCAACCATTACCGTAGATGCGAGGGGATCATATTGTCCGGGACCGCTTATGGAATTAATTAAAGAGATGAGGCAGCAGCCTGTGGGAGCGGTAATAGAATTAATTTCCGGTGATGCCGGTAGCGCAAAAGATGTTCCCGAGTGGCTAAATAAAGTTCATCAGGAATTTATGGGTGTTATCGAAGAAAGCGGTTATTGGAGAATTTTTTCAAAAAAGGTTAAAGAGATGTAAGTCAAAAATGTTATTAAGTTAGTCTATCATTTAGTTGTTATTAACATTTAATTTGAGGAGAAGACAGTTATGTCAAAAAGAGTTGTTATTGTCGGAGGAGGGGTAGGGGGAACGATTATTGCCAATTTGTTGGCAAAAAAGATGAAGCCGGAACTTAAAAAAGGAGAATTGGTAATTGACGTAATATCCGATAAAGCCGAGCATTTTTATCAGCCGGGTCTTTTATATATGCTTTTTGGCTTAAAGCATCATGATGAATTTGCCAGAGATGAAAGGAACTTACTTGATCCGATGGTCGAACTTTATCTTCACCCTGCGGTTAAGATTGATAAAGACAAAAACGAGATTCATCTTAAGAATGGCGTTGTTATAAAATATGACATCGTGGTTATTGCAACAGGATCCAGGCCGGTTCCAGAAATGATACCTGGATTAAAGGAGGGCGGATATTGGTTTTATGAGGTTGATGCCTGCTTAAAACTCAGGCACGAGCTTATGGCTTTTAAGGGTGGTAAGATCGTTCTGACAGTGGGTCTTCCGCATAAATGTCCTGTAGCCCCGCTGGAAGTTTCTTATGTATTAGATGATTGGTTCAGGCAAAGGGGTATAAGGGATAAGATTGATTATACATATACCTATCCGATAGGAAGACTTCACGGGCTTGAGCTTATCGCTAATTTTGCTGCCAAAACATTTCCAAAACATGGAATTAACACGGAAATATTTTTTAATATGAAAGAGGTTGATCCAAATAAAAAGACCGTTACCAGCTTAGAAGGCGTAACATTAAAATATGACCTGTTACTTACTATTCCGCCGCACAAAGGAGCTCAGGTAATAGAAGATTCCGGCCTTGGAGAAAACGGATTTATACCGACGGATAAATTTACGCTCAAAATGGAAGGAACGACCAATGTATATGTTGTCGGGGATACCACCAACCTTCCTATACCCAAGGCAGGTTCAACAGCCCACTTTGAATCCGATATTATCGTCGAAAATATTGCCTCCGAGTTAAGAGAAGGTCTCACGCCGTTTAGATATGATGGAAAGATTTTCTGTTTTCTTGAAACAGGTTTAAGTAAAGCAACATATGTAATGTTCGATTATAATACCCCGCCCAATCTTGTTACTCCGTCGGCGCTTATCCACTGGTTTAAATTAACATATAACAAGGTTTACTGGCTGACCCCGATGGGCATTCTTTAATTTAATATGTTTAACTTATAGGTTCAATTTAATTAGTTTAAAAAATAGAACAGGAGGCAAATTTATGGCTGAAAATGTAAATGGAGCTCAGCAGTCTTCGGGTCCGGCGGAGTTAACCTCAAAAATAGACGTAGGCGCCGCCCTGGCTAAGAAACTCACGGAAAAGCCGCAAACCCTTGAACATTTATTGAGTATTATTGACAGGTTAGATACGCTTGATGAATTTAGCGCAATACTCCAAGCTCAAAAGGAAAGCGTAACGGATGCAATGATCGAGCGTATGGCAGGAACTGCGGAAAAATTGGCCGAGTTAACGGAACTAGCATTAAATTATAACTTAAAGCCGCTTCTTGATACGGGCGAGTCATTTATTAACAGCGGAACGCTTAATGATTTAGCTGAATTGGCAAACGCCGTAGCTTCAGCGAAAAGAATGATGACCGACGGACTTATCGAAAGGGCTGTTGGAACCGGGCTGGATATAGTCGAGGCCTTTTTGACAGTGTTTGATATAAAAGAACTCGTAAAAACCTTAGATCGTTCAACCTATGAAACTTTAAATGAATCAAACGATGAAAAATATCATAAAGGCGGTATTTTTTCATTGTTTTCTTTAATAAAAGACCAAGATGTTATGTTTGGACTTAAATTTATGATGCTTTTAGCTAAAAATTTGACAAAAAATTTAAGAGAAAACCAACAAAGCATATTTATAAGTTCATCTTTTGGCAAAGAAGATTAAAATTGGTTTTAGTTGACATTTTTATTTCACACTATTAAACTAAACTAAATTAAAGGTAAAAATTAAAAATAAAGGCCGGTTAATTAATTAAAATTATATTTAAGGGCGCGTAACTCAGGGGTAGAGTGCTACCTTCACACGGTAGAAGTCGTAGGTTCGAGACCTATCGCGCCTACCAGTTAAAAACACTGCTTTTAAGACATTCCTAATAAAATTCCTTTTGACAAAAAAATGTAAAAAATGTGTAATAATACGCAAAATTATGCAAATTTTAGATACAATTACAGATACATCTTTTTCGTTATGAATTTATATAAAAGAGGTAATATCTGGTGGTGTAAATTTAGCTTAGATAATAAACTATACTAGTATTCTTTGTAAAACAAAAGACAAAGCTGTAGCTACTGAGGTCGCAGCTGCCCTTAACGCCGACGTAGTGAGAAAGAAGTTTAACATACCGGCAAAATACGAAGCGGAAAAAGCCTTTAGAGCGGCTTACGACGAATACATTAATTCTTTAAATAATACAAAAAAAACGATTGAAGTAAAAAAATATATTTATAAGAAATATTTTCCCGTATTTTATAATGAAAATGTCTCCGAAATTACGCAATTAGACATAAAAAACTATCAGTTAAAGCGAAAATCGAAGTAATAAACTTGCCGAAAAATACCGGCAAAAGAGAGTTCGAAATATCTTTTGCGTATCTAAATAAAGAGATACTAACATTATCGAACTTCTTTTCCTTTTGTATCGAAAAAGGACTCATTGACAAAAATCCCGCTACTGGCATTAAAAAATTAAACGAACTTTCCCGCCTTAAAACCTTATCTGAAAATCACCGATAGGAATTATAAAAATATTTTTAATATATAATAAACTTAATTGATATTGTAATCTTCTATCAGGCTAAAGCCGCATCTGTAAACACTTCGGTTCTGTAAAGTTCGGCAAGCCAGTCCCTTTCATCAATATATTTAGTGATATTAGTAAAAATTATATTGCTAAATTGACAACTGGAGAAATAGTTAACTATCCGCTGTTTAATTACAAATTAAGTCAACAGGATTTCTTTTTAAAGCCTTTATTTTTTTCTTAATAGTTTTACCTATTTTAAATTTAAACGCCTTTAAAGACCCTTTTCGTTCGTTTTTTTTTAATACCGAAACTTACAAAAATTTCTCACCGTAGTTTTTTTTAAGCCTTCTTAAAATCAAAGCCTTTTTTGAAAAAATTTGCAAGGATTTTTTCCAACACTTTTACCTTTTTAATTTTCTTTTTTTAGAAGAATAAGTATAGAGTGATGCAGGAAGAAGATAATTAGTCATTACTTTAGTAATGCAAGATAAGGAGTATGTCTTTATTATACTCCTTTACCCTAACCCTATGTAATGACTGAATTTAAGCATA
>JAKASO010000060.1 GCA_021818985.1 bacterium | reverse complement strand
GCTTACAAACAAAAATAAATCCGACATTCAGATTTATATCGAAAAGAATATCGAGATTGCCGAAAATGATAAAATCGTCTTCTTAAAAAACGATAAAAGCTTGAATGTAAATAATGGGGAGCTGGCGACAGTCAAGTCGATAGACGAAGCCGGCAATATCACGGCGGTAAAAGAAAATAGCGATGTTGTAGTTTTTAATCCCGAAGAATATAAAAACTTCGATTACGGATACGCGTTAACGACCTATAAAAGCCAGGGCGAAACTGTAAACCAGACGCTTTATTCTTTAAATAATAACGGCTATTCAGAAAACTTCGAAGAAAAGTTTTACGTCGCCGGCACGAGATCCGCAGACGAGATAAAAATTTACGGGACGGATAGAGAGGTCGAGCAGTTTAAAGAAAATATCAAGTTTGCCGGCGAGACGGAAAACTTTAGGGAAGAACTTTCCGAAACGGTAAAGGATCTTGCATTTGAATTAACGGAACGAGATATTGCAAAAATAGACAAGGAAGAACAATTAGAGCAGGCAAGGGAGCAGGAACAAGAGCAAAATCAGGAAATAGAGCATGAACAACAGAAGCAGGAACAGCATGCGCAAGAGATACATTAATTTTAACTATACGATATTAATATTTGATATTGCTATTGACATTGATATATAATATTGATATAATATTAATATAAGATATTAATATATCTTAAAATCAAAAATAAGTGGACGATTAGTTTCAAGGCTACGGGGGCATTGCACGATTTAAATAATTTCTTGATTGATTTAAACGCAGATAAAATTAATTTAGATAAAAAAATAATAAATTAAGTTAGCTATAATATAAAAAGGAGGTGATTAAAAATGGACGGGCTATTTTATTTGGGGGCTTTAGGTTTTACGATTTATTTTGTTTTAAAGTATTTAACAATCTAATTTAACAAGCCCTCATGGGCAAAGGAGGCTATTATGTCAAAAGTTAAGTCGGAGTCGGAAGAGTATGTGAGGCATGTCCCCCCGCGATTATATTTTAAAGGGAGATTTAAACGTAAATGGGAGATGTTCATTAAAGAGCTTAACAGGTTAAGAGACGAAAAAATTATTACCGAGTATGATTACATTATGTGTTATTCCGACCCGTATCGGGCAATTGAGTTTGAATTTACGGTCGAAATAAAAGGAAAAGAGTTTATATTAGATTTCGACTCGATAAGAGATAAGGCAGATTTAAGAAAGTCGTTAGGGTTAATTTGATTTAAAGCCAACCCCGTCCGAAAGGGCGGGGCATTAAAACAGTATTTCGGGGTTTATAATGTATTAATGCGGGGTTAAAATAATAAAGAGAAAGTATCCGAAAATATCGGTATTGCCGTTTATAATGTATTAATGAGAGGTTAAAATATTTGAAACAAAGGACTTAAAAATTGAGCCTTAATTGTTTAAAATGTATTAATGAGTGGTTAAAACATGGCGGGGTATTAAAAAATGGAGGTGATTAAAATGGAAATTCAAAATTTAATGTTTTATTTTTTTAATTTGCAAAACAAGTTGATAATTAAAGAAATCAGAAGTCTGTTAAGACGTTTTAAAAATATCGATGCTGATAAAAATTCAATATTTGCGATTTAAGGCTTGGAATGGAGTGATTAAGGGGTAAATGTATAGACAAAAAACGGCTTAGAAGAAATTAACTTTATATTAAAGGGGGTAAAAAATGCAATTAACTATTAATCAAAAGGAAAGAAAGATTTGGATGGGGGCGGGATTAAAAAAGTTTACCGGCGATTTAGATTTAAAAAAGTATTCGATGTATTTAATACAGGACAAATTAATGGAACCGGCAATCCCTGACGGCGGAATCTGCTTAATCGACAAAAACGATAGAACTTTCTATGAAGGCGGGATTTATGTTTGTAGAATTAAAACGGACTGGTCGGACGAGCTCGTAATCCGGCGGATATTTATAAAAGACAGTAAAAACTTAGTTTTAAGATGCGATAATCAAAAATTCGGGAACGATACCGATTATATTTTTCCGGCTGCGGAAAAAGAATATGTTATAATTGCAAGGGTTGCAAAGATACTACAGGATACTTAACTATACGATATTAATATTTAATATTGCTATTGATATTGATATACAATATTAATATATCTTAAAATTAAGGAGGCTAAAAAATATGATAATAACAATTGGAAATGAAAAAGGCGGGGTCGGCAAGTCCACGATAGCGATAAACCTTGCGGTGGAATACGCCTACTCAGGGAAAAAGGTTCTTCTCATAGACGCCGATATTCAGAAATCTACTACGATGTTTTCAAACGCCCGCAGGGAAAATCCCGCGGGCTTAAAAGAAATAATCGTCATAGAAAAGACCGGAGCAAGTCTCGATAAAGACGTCAAGGCTTTGGAAAGCGGTTTTGATATTGTCTTAATCGATACCGGCGGGCGGGACAGTATTGAAATGCGCAAATCTATGCTTATATCGGATCTGTTTATTATACCGCTTATAACGAGTCAATTAGATGCCTGGAGCTTCGAAAAGATTTATAAACTTTATCAGGAAGCCCAAGCTTTCAATTCTAAGTTAAAGGCATATGCCGTTCTTAATAAAATAACGGCTAATTGGAAATCTAAAGAAAAAGACGAAATGCTGGAATTTTTAAAAGACTTTTCCGACATTAAGATTTTAGGTTCCTGTTTAAAGGACAGGGCGGCATATCGAAAGTCAATATTTGATGGGCGGGGTATAAGCGAACTAAATACTGACGATAAAGCAACGGCGGAAGTTTGGGATTTATTTAATGAAATAAATATCAAAATAACTTCACAAAAGGAGCTTCAAAATGCCTATTAGAAAATCAAACCTTAATCCTGAAAGCTGGGCTAACCAAGCGCCGCAAGCTCCGGAAACTGAACGGGCGGCGGGAAGGAAGAAAGCGGAGAAGAAAATATCGTTTGCGACGAGAATCCCCGAAAGCCTGTATAACGAGCTTAAAAAATATATACAGACATCCGCGGACGAAAAGGAAAGCATAAACGATATTATCGTTTCGGGGACAAGGGCAGAGTTGGAATCGAGGCTTAAAAAACATAATCTAAATATCGGTATCGAAATGAGAAAAGAGGCCGTAATAGAGACGCTCGAAAAGGGCATTAAAGAGCTTAAAACATTATATTGATATTATATATCGATATAATATCGATATGCGATATTAAAATAACTTTAAAACAGGGGGGTTTTTATGTTCGAAAAAGTAAAAAATTATGCATATTATGCGGCAGTAATACTTTTTTTCTTCATGAGTATAGAATTGTTTGTCAAGGGCGGAAAATACTCCGGTTTTTCACCAAAAGATTTTCAGGGAACTAAGTTTATACTTTTAATATACTTAAATAGTATAGGCGGCTATATATTATCCTGGCTTGGGTCGTTGGGATTTGTCATAACAACTTATATTTATAAAAACTTATAACCGGGGGGGGGCTTATGAAAAAAATAAATTTTGAATTAAATAGAGAGCTTCACGATCGCTACGCCGCATTAAAGAAAATCAACAGCAGTATTACGATTAACGACCTTGTCCACAAAGGCTTAAAACAAGCCCAGGAGGATATTCTTAAAAAATATTCTTTGCACAAAATAGGGCACAGTCTAAAAAATTAATTATTTTTAACCCACCGCAAAGCCTTAATTTTTATGGTGCGTCCAGCAGGATTCGAACCTGCGACCCACAGCTTAGAAGGCTGTTGCTCTATCCAACTGAGCTATGAACGCATAAAGGAATAATTTTACTTTATTAAATAGTATCATTTATCTAAGTTT
>JAKASO010000059.1 GCA_021818985.1 bacterium | reverse complement strand
ATTAAATAAGCCGGCGTCCCTTATAAAATATGTTAAAGACAGGCCTGGACACGATAGAAGATATGCCATGGATCTTACCGAAATAAAAGAAAAGCTTGGGTTTAATCCGACGGTAGATATAGACCTGGGATTAAATCAGACTATCAAGTGGTATATCGCCAACGAAAAATGGTGGAGAAGAATTATATCGGGGAAATACAAGGAATACTATAAAAAGGTATATGAACTAAGGTGACGGGACTTAAAATTGCATTGATAGGTTCTACCGGGATGTTAGGAATCGATGTTAACTCAACTTTAAAAGAGGCAGGTTTCTTTATACAGAATTATAATTCGCTCAATTTAGATATTACGGACAAGGGTCGGGTTATGGCTTCTTTAATGAAATTAATGCCGGATTATATAATCAACTGCGCGGCATACACGAATGTAGATCTGGCTGAATCCGAAAAAGACAAGGCTGACGGGGTCAATCATGCCGGTGCTAAAAATCTTGCCGATGCGGCTAAAGAAATTAATGCGAGGCTTATTCATATAAGTACAGATTATGTCTTTGACGGAACTAAAAAAACGCCTTATAAGGAAAATGACGAGGTTAGCCCCATTAATGAGTACGGTTTATCGAAATTAAAGGGTGAAAATGCCATAAAAGAATCCGGCGCAAGCTATATTATAATAAGGACCGAATGGCTTTATGGTAAAAACGGTAAAAATTTTGTCAATACGATATTAAAATTAGCCGATTCCAAAAAAAAGATCGAAGTGGTAAACGACCAGTTCGGTTCCCCTACCTACACAAAAGATATTGCATCCGCTTTAAGCGAGATCATTAAAAAAGATAACGGATCCAACGAAGTATATCATTTGACTAATGTTGGCACAGTTTCATGGTTTGAATTTGCCCAAGAAATCATAAAAGTCTTTAAAAGAATTAATTGCGAAATTATGCCAGTATCTTCAAATAAATTTATAAGACCTGCCAAAAGGCCCGCCAACAGCGTTCTTGATTGTTCTAAAATTAAGGAGCATTATAAAATTGAGTTAAGAAACTGGAAATCCGCCCTGCGAAAATACTGCCTTGATATAGGTTATTTTATGAGTTAGCTTAATTTTATAATGAAACCCGAAATAGAATAGTTGAAAAAATAAATTTTACATATATAATTAATTTATAGATAGATTTTAATAAATAAATTTTGTAGAGAAATATAGCCGTTTTCATTATTATTTGTAATTTTCATAAGAAGGATTTAAAATTATTATACTTAAAAAAATGGAGGTTACTATGCTTAAGTTCTCGCTGTATGTTTTCGCTTTTGTTATTATCGCCATTTTCGCTTTGGGAGGAGTCTATGCAAATGCCGGAAATGCCGGAATAATGCATGCCAAAGCCAAAATGATGCCGCATCGGGTGATGCATGCCAGGGCTAAAATGATAAGAAGGAAAAGACTTGCGATAGGTAAAAAACTTTTTTATTCGAAACGTCTCGGAACGACCGGTTTATCTTGTGCAACATGCCATGTTTATAGTGCAGGCACATATATCAAGATGCATGGCATAAATATGATAATAAGGCCATTAAAAAATGTTAGACAGATAATAAGGACTTTCGATAAGATGCATCATGCCCATCTTACGGTAAAGAAAAAAATTGAAATGTGTCTGAGGTTTAATTTAAAAAATACCAGCATTACAAGAAGACAACTCAGAGCCCTCACGGCTTACGTCGTTTCTTTGAGGTAAATTTTTTAATAAATATTTTGTAAGGTGCTTTCTTTAGATTCTTTAGATATCAGATATCAAGAAAAGCACCTTATTTTTTTTATTATAAATTAATTAATATTTTAAATTGTATTTTTTAAGTATGATTAAAAATAGATTTTTAGCGGGATTAACGATAATAGTCCCTATTGTCATAACGATATTTGTTATTGTATGGCTTCTAAGGGAAATAAACAGGTTATTTAACCCCTTTTCAGTACTTATATACCATCTTTTTCATATATATATTCCCGATATCGGGCTTGCGCTCTTAATTATTCTAATATTTATTGCCGGATTTTTTGTTACTAATGTACTTGGTAAAAAAATCGTTGATTTTTTTGAAAATGTCATATTAAAGATCCCTCTTGTAAGCCTTTTGTATAAATCTACGAAGCAATGGGTAGATATATTTTCGCCCGAAAAAACCTCGTTTAAAAAATTTGTGCTTGTGAAATATCAAGGCGATAAATTTTTGTACGGTTTTTTAACTTCTAATACCCGTCTTACAGGAAGTAACGGCGAAATATCCGAATACTCGGTCGTTTATATACCGACCAATCATTTTTATATAGGCGTAAATATAGTCGTGAAAAAGGAAGATATTATCGAAACGGGTCTTCCGGTAGATCAAGGGATACAGGTGGTTTTATCGGCAGGTATATCATTTCCTGGCACGCTGAAAGTTCATTAGAATTTTTACATATTTGTCGTAAAAAAAGGGGATGTATGGAGATACTTATAACCGGCGGAGCCGGATATATCGGTTCACATACCGTAATTGACCTGGTTCTAAACGGCTTTCAGCCGGTCGTAATTGATGATTTTTCCAGCGGTCATGTTGAAGCGCTAAAGCTGATAAACTCCTTTAAAAATGTGGAAGTTCCCATCTATCACGGCGATATTGGCGATAAGGGGCTTCTTGGAAAGATATTTAAAGAACACAATATAAAAGGGGTTATTCATTTTGCCGCATCCAGTCTTGTGGGAGAATCCATGCAGGTGCCGCTGAAATATTATGAAAATAATGTGGGGAAAGCTGTTTTTTTATTGAAATTTTTAAAAGAAACCGGAATAAATATATTTATATTTTCATCGTCAGCCGCTGTGTACGGCAACCCGAAGAGTTTTCCAATCGAGGAAGATCATTTATTGGATCCTGTTAATCCATACGGATTTTCAAAGCTCGTGGTAGAAAGAATGCTTAAGGATATAGATATAGCGGGCGGTTTTAAATTTATATCGCTTCGCTACTTTAATGCCGCCGGAGCATATATGGGCGGGATAATCGGAGAAGACCATAATCCCGAAACCCATCTTATACCGAGGGTCCTTAAAAGCATCGCTTCGGGTGATAATAAGGCTTTTATTTACGGCAGTGATTATCCTACAAAAGACGGCACTGCCGTCAGAGATTATATCCATGTTTCAGACCTTGCTTTTGCCCATATACTTGCCTTAAAATATTTAATCGAAGATAATAACAGTAAAAGCGTGGTTTATAATCTGGGGTGCGAAACGGGCTATTCCGTTCTGGATATTTTAAAAAAAATTGAGAAAATAACCGGCGCCGCATTAGATATTGAATATACCGGAAAAAGAGCGGGGGACCCTGCCGTTTTAGTTGCAAGTTCAAAAAAGATATTCAAAGACTTAGGCTTTAAATTTAAATATGATATAGACGAGATAATATCTTCCGCATGGAAATGGCATTTTACCAATAAAAACGGTTTTAGCGGTGTATTAAAATCCTATAATGGTTGAATACAGCCTTACCGAAGCCGGCAAAGAACTAACGGATGCAATTGAAATACTGCATAACTGGACTATTAAAAATAAAAGAAATATTTTAAATGTTTAACATTCTTTTAAATTTTTTTCGCAAGCTTAATGTAGTAACATCGAAGCATAAATCCGACCTGTTCCGCGTCCTTTTTATCCTGATCATAATTATTTTTGCCTTTTCATATCTTTTTAGTTATTATGAAAAAATATCCTTTTTTAAGGCTTTTTACTGGGCAATAACAACGGCTACTACAGTCGGTTACGGCGACGTAACGCCTACAAACAACATAGGCAGAGTTATTGCAATGGGTCTTATGGTAATAGGAATCGGCATCCTTGGATTATTTTTGGCTACTATTACTTCAATAATGTTTGAT
>JAKASO010000058.1 GCA_021818985.1 bacterium | reverse complement strand
AAAAATATAATAAAATTTTTTATTTTTTATTTTTTAAATTTAATTATTTTCCCTACAAAAAAAATTATGCCGAATTCTATGTTACTTATCCGCCTTGATGCGATAGGCGATTACATATTGTTTAGAAATTTTATAGAGATTATTAAAAAAAACGAGAAATACAAAGATTATAAAATCACGTTACTAGGCAACGAGGTTTGGAAAGAAATAGCCCAGAAACTTGACAGCGAATTCATAGATGATTTTATTTGGCTTAATAGGAGAAAGTTCAATAAAAATCTAATATATCGTTATCGTAAGCTTAAAGAAATTATAAAAAAGGGTTACGAAATTGTCGTCAACCCTACATATAGTCGTGAATTTTATTACAGCGATATTATAGTGAAAGTTTTAACTGCAAAAGAAAAAATTGGAAGCGAAGGTAGCTTACTTGCGGTTGCATTAGGTATAACAAATATATTTGTCATACCTAATGCAAATTATTTTGGCCGGTTTTTACCGTATCTTAAAGAAATTTGCGAAAATTACCATGGAATTTATCATCTCGATATGGATGGAGGTTTGGGGTTAAAACCATATTCATTCGTTTTTAAATTTGGGGAAAATTTTAGTAAAACAAATGTTTTTACGCATATAAGGTACAATTTTGGCGACAATGCTACGCATTTACAATATTTAAGAATGCTTGCTTCTAAACACCCGGAAATCGCGTTTTTTCATTTCACTAAGAAAGATTATATTAATGATTTGAAATTTTATGTTAGCGGTTTAAGTAATTTATTTGTATTAGATTTATTTTATTGTCCTGAATTTTCATTGGATGTTTGGAAAAACGCAGACCAATTTTGGTTTAAACATAGTAAGAGATTAAATTTTGTCGAATTCTATATAGATTTCTTCGATAAACTTTCTGCAAAAATAGGTTTGGAAAATCCAATAAAGCATAAGGAAGATTTTATATTTGACGGTGGATTATTTCTCGACAGGGCAAAAGATTTTCCTGATTACGATTGGTTTATCATGAATTCTCTGCCACTAAGCAATCAGTTCAAATCAGGCATTGCTGAACTTGATGAGTTTTGCGTTAAGCTGTCCAAAAGATTCTCTGTTATTACAACCCGCAAGATTAGAGACATACCATGCACGACCGATTATGGCATGAGTATGCCGGATATAGCCGCGCAATCTATAAACTGCGGATTTCATCTTATGATTTCAACCGGTCCCAGCTGGTTTGTGCTAAATACTATTAATTGTGAAAGAAGCAAAGGAATTTTTTTATTATTGGACCATGAAGAAGTAATTTTTAGTGAAAATATGAAAGTATTTCGTTCCGTAAAAGAATTTGAAGCATTTTTTATAAATTCAAAATTTTAAGAGAGGTATTTATGAAATATGTCAATAAAAACGACTTGATTGAATTTGAGCAAAAAATTGCATCTTATTGGGAGGACGGAAGATTACCGTTTTTGATTCATCTATCAGGAGGGAATGAAGATTTTTTAATAGATTTCTTTAGGGATAATATAATTGAGGGAGACTGGATCTTCAGTACGCATAGAAACCATTATCATGCGCTATTATCCGGTATATCTCCAGAAAAAATTGAAAAACTTATATTAGCCGGCGACAGCATGTTTGTTTTTGATAAAAAGCGAAAATTTTTAACTTCATCTGTTTTAGCCGGCACAACTTGTATTGCTGCCGGAATAGCCTGGGCGCTAAAAGAAGAGGGCTCTAAAAATAAAGTGTGGTGTTTTTTGGGAGACGGAGCGGAGGAAGAAGGACATTTTTATGAAGCCGTTATGATGGTGCAGGGATATGATTTACCATGTACTTTTATTATCGAAGATAACAATAGAAGTGTTGATACTGCTATAAACGACAGGCTGCCAAACGGCTTCAGGATGAAGTGGCCAAAATGTGTCATACGATATAAATATAATCCAATCTTTCCGCATGCAGGAAACGGATCAAAAAAAATGATTCAATTTCAAAATATTAAGAGAACTTCACAAGGAGAAAATAAATGAGTATAGAAGGATATAAAGATATTTTGATAGAAGCAAATACCAAGTTGGGAAAAAATAAAAATATCATATTTATTGGATATGGCCTTAAAAAGGGCAGGGCACTCGGAACATTAAAAAATATCGACGAATCGAAAATTATAGAAACACCGGTAGCCGAGAATTTAATGGTCGGACTGGCTATAGGTTTATCGCTTAAAGAATACTGTCCGGTTGTCTTTATCGAGAGAATGGATTTCATACTAAACGCTATGGATGCTCTTATTAATCATTTAGATAAAATGAAAGATATTTCCAAAGGTGAGTTCAACCCTGCTGTAATTATTAGATGCGTGGTGGGAAATTATAAAAAGCCGCTTTATACCGGTATAACTCATACACAGGATTTTTCAAAAGAAATAAAACGCCTGGTCTCTTTTCCGGTTATTCGGCTAAAAGCCGCCGAAGATATATTAAAAGCATATATAAAGGCGGAAAGATTGCAAAAAAACGGCATTTCAAGCATTTTAATAGAATATAAGGATTTAATATGAAGAATAATAAATACAGTGATTATAAGATTCTTCATTTTGATGGAAAATTGGATTCTTTTAAAAATGATATTATAACTTCACCTGTTTACATAAGAATTAAGCCGACGAACATCTGTAATCACGGTTGTTTTTTTTGCGTCTATTCTGCCGGTTTCAGGCCAAAAGATAAAGAGAATCATATAAAGAGCGGAATGCATTCCGATATTAATGAAAAAGATACCATTCCAACTAAAAAATTAATGGAAATCTTAGAGGATTTAAACGAGATTGGAGTAAAAGCGGTTACATATTCTGGCGGAGGAGAGCCATTGCTGCATAAAGACATAGTTAAGGTTATGCAGCGAACTTTAGACTATAATATAGATTTATCCATTTTAACTAACGGGCAAAGGTTAAACGGAGACAAAGCTTGCGTGTTGTCAAAGGCCAAGTGGGTCAGAATATCAATGGATTATAGCGACTCAACGCAAATGATAAATTCAAGGAATGTTGACGACAGATGTTTTAATGAAGTTATAGGAAATATAATTAATTTTTCCAAAATAAAGCGGAAATCATGCGAGTTAGCCGTCAATTATATTATTTATAACGGAAATTTTCATAATATTTATGATTTTTCAAAATTTTTAAAAGAAATAGGTATTGAAAACATAAGATATTCGCCGATGTGGGTTCCTAACTTTTATGATTATCATTCAAAAATTGCAGAAGATGTGCAGAGAGAATTAGACAAAGTATCAGCCCTTGTCGATGATTCATTTGCTATAAATACTACTTATAATATACAGCCTAATTCTTCCCATTCAGTTAATAGAAACTATGAAAGGTGTTATATAATGCAGACAGTACCCGTAATAGCTGCAGATATGTGTGTTTATACTTGTCATAACAAGGCATACGACAAAACCGGAAAAATTGGTTCTATTAGAGACATGAGATTTAAAGAAATGTGGTTTTCCGATGCAACCAAAAATTTCTTTAGAAATTTTAACCCGAGAGAAGTCTGCAGGCATGAATGTTCTAATGACAGAAAAAACATTCTTATAAATTCTTTTTTGGAGGCAAATGTCGATAATTTTATTTAAAATGTTGTTTGTCAATAGATTTGCCCCCTTTTTATTAAGTTATTTTAATTAAAAAAAAATTTATTGAACCCCTGTATGTTTCCGTCGGGGACCGATTACAATAATGTGGCTAAGACTGCTAAAAATGATCTTTGGGCAAGCACACAGATTTTTGGGACAAGTTATCAAAATTATAATGAACCAATAATTTGGATACTGTCAAGTTTTTTGTGTAGATTCTTTTTATTTTTTTAAAATGGCAAATTGGCCGTTTTTAAAAACCTCTCTATATAATAATATTTACCTTATAT
>JAKASO010000057.1 GCA_021818985.1 bacterium | reverse complement strand
CCGATAGCGTTTATTTCTTTTATGGATAACATGCTTTTTGAAGGACATCTAAAATTATCCAATGTTACTATCGAATTTTCAAAAATCCACATAAATATCGTAGAAATTGCAACTTGCTCGCCTTTTATAAAAAACTTTTCCGCATATTTTATGACATCCGGTATTTTATCAAATTCGCCTTCAATTTTATTATCTAATCCGAATCGGCTAAAATTTTCCGAACTTAAAGAATATTTTACATCTTCATTCGACCATTCTCCAAAATAATAATTATAATCAGTATTATTATTTAAATTGCCGACTATATTATTTATACTATCGATAATCGCCCTTTTTTTTGCTCCATCTTGAATGGAGGCAAAGTTAGATTGATGATAATTATATGCGTCTTCAAGGTAGCCTGTAACCAGCAAATTATTGCCAATATCCATAGCGATTTTTTCTTCGATTGTAGATTTATAAATTATCGATTGATTTTTATTAACGTCGTCATATTCAATCGTTAATTTTCCTTTTAAGAATTTTTCCTTCCAAAGAAAACGAAAAAATCCAACCGCGGTTTGCAAAGATAATAGATAATTGTTAGGATTGTTGCTTAATAAAATATTATTTTTTTTAAAAAAAATCATGGCGGTTGCGGATGAAACCATCTTAATTTCTTCAGGGCTTAAAATTAATTCCGCGTCAATCTCAAGTTTTATTTTTCGGGAACCGTTTTTAATGTAATTTTTTATATCTGCCGTAGATGGGAAATTATATGGACTTAAAATAGCTTTTTTGATAAACCCCGTTAACTTAACAAGGTTAGTTTTGCCGGAGCCGTTTGGTCCTACTATAAAGTTAATACTCTTATTTAGGTTTTTAAGCTCAATATTTTCAAAAGAAAGAAAACCATTTGCCTTGATATTATTAATTTTAAGTCCCGGCATTGATTATTCCTCGTTTAATTAAAATTTAGATAACAAATTAGCGCTACCATCTCTCGAATACCGCCCCGAATTCCCTTATCTTTTCTTTTACCCTTTTTATTATCTCAACTCTTCTTCTAATAGTAGGTTCTTCTTTTAAAGTTTCTATTATAGCATCTCCCAGCGGCAATTTTTCGGAATACATAGAATCGTTAATTAATTTCCTGAATTTTTCCTTATCCAAGTTTTCTTCATTCGCTATTTTATCGATAAAACCGTGTTTTTCCCTTTCCCAGAAATTATCAAATTCTTTCTTAACATCACTTTCTTTAATATAAGGCATATACGATTCCATAAACTTTTTAATAAAGGGCTCTTTTGGCTTATAATTCATATCCCTTTTTAGTTTAACCAAAAGCTCTTCTTTATCTTTAATGTATTCTTCCGGCTTATTTTCTTTTTTCTTTAAATTGGATAAAAGATTTACGATGTAGTCGTAATTTATAATATCCTGCCTTGTCAGCTCAAGTAAAAAGTCTATATCGTTTATGTCTCCGTCTGTTTTATTATCGGGGTCTTTTCTTTTTTCGTAAATATCCAAGTATTTACTCTGGTAATCGAAATATTCCTGTTCTTTTATGCCTATATCGTTAAAACTAAACTCAATGTATGACTCTAAAGCCGATTTTAAATTCATAACATCCCTGAACAATTTTACGAATTTAATTTTATCCGATTCGCTTCTAAGATCGTCTATATCGTCAATAGTCGGAACGAATTTTTTTAGCGCAGACACGGTTTCAATGAATTTACTTTTTTGTTTTTCATAAGATTCTTTAAATACAATATCCTTTGCGTTTTCGTTTCCGAATAATTCAAGCGCTTCGTCGGTATTTGCCTTTAAATTCCTAAAACAAACGATATTGCCGTAAGGTTTTTTATCGTTGTATATTCTGTTTGTCCTTGAATATGCCTGCACAAGACCGTGAAAGCGCAAATTCTTATCGACGTATAACGTGTTAAGCGTTTGAGCGTCAAAACCTGTTAAAAACATATTTACGACGATTAATAAATCTATCTCCCTGTTTTTCACTTTTCTCTGAACGTCCTTGTAATAATCATAGAAAATATCTGTAGAAAAATTGCTTTGAAACATCTCGTTATAATCTTTAATGCAATCTTCCAAATAATCTCTTGATAATTTATTTTGCTTGCCTTCCGCTAAAACATCTACGTCAAGTACGTCTTCCTTTTCCTCGTTGGCTTGAAATGTAAAAATAGCCGCTATTTTAAAATCGTTTTCCTTTCTTTTAAAGAAATTATAATATTTTTTTAAAGCGTCTATGCTTGAAACGGCTAAAATAGCGTTAAATATGCCTTTAGTTTTCTTTTTATGAATCGATAAGATATAATCTACGACTTTTTCTATCCTTTTTTCGCTTTCAAGTATTTCTTTTTTGTTTATATCTACTTCTATATTTTCGTTAAATATACCGCCTTCTTTTTTTTGATAATTGCCGATATACTCGACCGCAAATCCTAAAGCGTTTCCGTCGCTTATAGCATCGGTTATCAGATATTTATGCAGGCATTTATCAAAAACGGCGGTTGTGGTAACACCTCCGGCGCAATTTTTTTCAAGTATCGGCGTTCCGGTAAAGCCGAAAAGCTGGGCATTACCGAAGAATCTTTTTATATTTGCGTGTGTTTTGCCGAACTGGCTTCTGTGGCATTCGTCGAATATGATAACGACCTTTTCGTTTTTTAAATAATCAAAATACCTATTATGATATTCTTTCGTAACGGCTAAATCTAATTTTTGAATCGTGGTAACTATTAATTTAACGTCTTTATCCTTTAGCTGGTTTACCAGCGTTTTAGTATTTTCCGTAGAATCAACGCTACCGTGGGCAAATTTATTAAACTCTTCTACGGTTTGAACGTCTAAGTCTTTCCTATCTACAACGAATAATACTTTTTTAATATCCGGTATATCTTTTAATACTTGGGCGGCTTTAAACGACGTCAGAGTTTTTCCGCTTCCGGTGGTATGCCAGATATAACCGTTTTTAGTGCAGTTTTCAGCTCTTTCTATAATCTTTTCTACCGCGTAATACTGATATGGTCTTAAAACCATAGGCATCATTTTGTTTTCGCTTAAAACGATGTATTTGGATATAATTTTAGACAAATGGCAGGGTTCTAAAAAAATATCGGTAAATTCGGATAAATTTGGGATTTTATTATTGTGTTCATCCGTCCAGAAAAAAGTCTTTTCAAAATTTTGGTCTGGATTATTGGCAAAATATTTAGTATTGACGCCATTCGAAATTATAAAAATCTGGATATGTTCAAACAAAGTATTAGGATATGAATGAATCCGGTAGCGGTCTATCTGGTTAAAAGCTTCTTTTAGTTCCATACCGCTTTTCTTTAGTTCTATCTGCACCAGAGGAAGACCGTTTATTAAAAGGGTAACGTCGTATCTGTTGCCGTATGCGCCTTTTATTCTAATCTGGCGGGCAACCTGATAACAGTTCTGGCACCATTTTGCCGTATTGATAAATCTAATGTAGGTTTTGGTTTCGTCGTCCCTTGTAAGTAAAAACCTGTCCCTTAAATTAGACGCTTTTTGAAATCTATTGCCTTTATTTAAGTGGTTTAATATTTTTTTAAATTCCTTATCGCTAAGGGCGGTATTATTTAATTCTTTGGCGCTAAACTTTTCTAACTGCTTTTTGAAATTAAGGGTAAGGTCGTCTTCCGTATGAATATTAACGAAAGCGTATCCTAAACTTTCCAATTGCGATATAAATTCTAATTCTAATATCGTTTCGCTCTGGGGCATAGTTTTTAAATCAATTTAAGTTATTTTATCAATAACAAATTTATATATAAACAAACTATACAAACATTTTTTGCAATAAGCCTTTTTTATAAGATTTAAGATTTTTTAATCGGGATTTAGTTAATTCTATTTTTTTATCCAAGGCGGATAGGAATGAAGCGATTTTTTGCTGTTCGGGAAGAGAAGGTATG
>JAKASO010000056.1 GCA_021818985.1 bacterium | reverse complement strand
CCTCCTTTAATTAGCGTTAATGGTGTTATCCGCTATTTTATTATTATTTTTAGTTAAGGAATAGACAAAATGAAAGTTATTTATAGATAGACATTTTAAAAGTTATTAACAGTTTTTATAATTTCTATTGACTTTAATAATCTATAATGATATATACATAAATTAACCGATAATATTTAACAATATTTAATAATTTAATATTTAATTTAATTAAAAATTTAACTAAAATTATTTTATTTCTTATTTAATTTTTTATTTAATTTTATTTTGAATATATTTGAATTATCGTTTAAAATTATTTGACCAAAACTATTTAACCACATGTTTTATATTCATGTTTTATATTTATTATGATGAGGATAACATTATACATATACATAATGCATAATAACTAACTATATAGCATAACTAACTATATAAATAATAAATAACATAATAACCATAATAGGGAGGTAAAGAAAAAAATACATACAATACATACAATACACAATACATACAATACAATAGAATAGTAAACAACTTATCGTAAATTTTTTTTAAATCATTTGGTAAAGTTTTAAAATTATTTTAAAACAAAAAATTAAAAAACTTAAAAATGCAGGAGGAAAAAAATGGAGAAGAAATCAAGAAACAACTATGTCTTTTATGTCTTTCTGGCAGTTTCGATCGTGATTGCCATTATTGCCGAAGTGTTCGGCTTTAAAGGATCGGCGCTCGCCGCCGCTAACATCGCCCATGCAAAAGCCGCTATGCCCCCTGTGCCATCAAGTTCAGGAACAGCAATAGCCCACCAGCTTTCAATAATCGCCAAAGAAGTAAAACCGGCAAAACCGTTTTTCGTCTCGACCGTAGGAAAATGGATCGCCCCGATCATGTATCTCGGCGCTTTTGCCCTTCTTGCAAACGGAGTTATGCATTTAGACCCGAAAAGGGAAAAGGCTAACGAGGTCGGGGTAGGCATTATAACCCTTATCGTTGGCATAATGTGGTGGCCATTTTTGATCGCAATGTCGGTCGTTCAGGGACTTGGACCACTCACAAACTTTGTCGTCGGCTTGGCAGGGATGTATGCATTCTTTTTCATAGCGCTCGGCACTACCCAAGCTCTAAAAATACCTTCTAAAAAACAGCTTGGCGCCGTTGCCATTCTAATCGGGTGGCTTACCGGCGTTTACGCTTATTTCTTTTTAACAGCCCCGGCTCCAGGCGGAGGCACATGGGTGTATCATTTCACCATCGCTGGGGTATGGTTTATCGCAATGAATCTTGCCGGTCTCTTTATGATGGGGGCTCTTAAGAATGAAAAGCTTCTCGGGTGGGTGGTAACCTTTGCGGCTCTTTATACCTTTGCAATTCCCGCTGTCTTATGGTCAATGCCTCCCGGAAAACAGGGACCGTTTTAATTATTTATTATTTAAGGATATGGAATAAAGAATGCAAGAGCATTACAAAAGTATTAAAAGTTGCGTGTATATCCTTATACTAAAGACTTAATGAATAAAGCAAAATTTATATTGCACGATAAAAGAAATAATAAAGATTAACTAAAAAAGGGAGGGGCATTATGATTCCATGGCCGTTAGTTATAATAACTGTTATAGGATGGATAGTAGCCGTTACTGTTTGGGTAAGTTGATATGTTGATATAGTAAAAGGCAAAAATACTGTATAAACGATATTTAAACAAAGCCGTAAGGGATATGTTGTTTCCCTTGCGGCTTTGTTATTTTATTATTATAGTTATTTTATTATTATACAGAAAATTTATCGCAATATTTGCGTCTCATAGACACCACTAATCTCCAAGGAACCATAGTATCGCCGCCTTGACTGAAAAGAAATAGGTCAATATTTTACAAAAACAGAAAGCGAAGAGACAGCGGACATCTTTGCCAAATTTTTTTTGATTATTTAATAAATTCAATAACGGCTCTTTGTTAGAGCCATTTTCTAATCGGTCTAATTTTTCTAAAAAGCACCGCCAATTTTCAAAACCGGCGGAGAGAGAGGGATTTGAACCCCCGGTAGGATTTCTCCTACAATTGATTTCGAGTCAATCGCCTTAAACCGGACTCGGCCATCTCTCCGTAATAGTTCGCATTAAATTAATTTATCGGCTTTAGTGAATTCGTAACTCAAAAATCCAGGGGGAAGTTCGCCGGTAAAATGGACTACAACGATGCCCTGCCTGTTAATCAGGAAAGACTGCGGGATCTCGTAAACATTTCCATAAGCCTTTTCAACGCCGTAATTAGCCATTCCTACAGGATAGGTAATAATACCGCCTTTGAATGTCTTTATAAATTTTTCGACATAACCGGATCCCTGATCATTAACGGAAAGTCCGATAATAGTAAACCCGTCTTTTTTATGAGCTTTATAAAATTTCTCAAGGCGTGGTATTTCATGCCGGCACGGCGGGCACCACGTAGCCCAGAAATTAACGAGAACTATCTTCCCTCTTAATTTTTTTAAAGATATTATCCTCCCCGGATAATTTATACTTTTAACCGAAAAAAGGGGAGCAAAAGTTTCTTTGCCCGATCTGGTTATTTTTGTTTTCCGTAACATAGCCGGAAGCTTAATTATCAAAAATGACACAACAACTACAGCCACTACAAAAACTATTATTTTTATTATCTGTTTTGAACTCCTGTTCATTTTGCCTCCTTTACTTACTTTACTTATCCTTTTTACGGTATACAGCTTATAGCTTTTTATCGTATTTTTAAGGAATTTTGGTCTTTTTCAATACAATTTCGCATTATTATTTTTAATGCCTGTTTTTTTATTGGGTTTATTGTGTCTATTGTATAAGGAATTTTGGTCTTTTTCAATACAATTTCGCATTATTATTTTTAATGCCTGTTTTTTTATTGTATATTTTTATGGTATATTAGATACGTTTTAATTTTTTAGAAGGGATATATATTATATATAATAAATATAAAAGGGACGTAATAAATACAATAAGGAGGATAGCTCTTCTCCCCGCCTTAGACTTATAGAAAGACTTATACTTAATAGAAGACGGGGTATTCGAACTATAAAATTTAGATGAAAGTAAATAAAGCCGTTTTCCCCGCAGCCGGGCTTGGCACAAGGTTTTTGCCAATAACAAAAGCAATTCCCAAGGAAATGCTGCCTCTCGTAGATAAACCGTTAATTCAATACGGCGTCGAGGAATGCATCGAATCAGGCATACATGATATAATTATAGTAACGGGAAGAGGAAAAACAGCAATAGAAGATCACTTTGACAGATCAATAGAACTTGAAACCGTGCTGGAAGAAAAGGGAAAGTATGACTTGTTGAGGGCGATAAAAAAGATATCCAACCTTACTAACTTTTCCTATACGAGGCAAAAAGAATCCCTTGGACTGGGGCATGCCATTTTATGCGCGCGAAATCTTATCAGCGGCGAGCCATTTGCGGTCGTTCTCGGCGACGATATAATAGATTCAAAAGTGCCCGTCATGAAACAGATGATAAATGTCTATAAAACATACAGATATACCGTGCTCGCTGTCCAAAGAGTAAAAAGGGAAGAAGTTTCAAGGTATGGCATAATTCAGGGAAAAGAAATTGACAAAGGATTTTATAAAGTGGAAGATCTTATCGAAAAACCGGAACCGGACGAAGCACCGTCAAATCTTGCAATTATCGGAAGATATATCCTGACTCCGCGTATTTTTGATTTTCTAAATGTCGCGAAACCGGGAAAAGGCGGGGAGATACAAATAACGGATGCAATTAAAGCGCTTCTTTCAAAACAACCAGTATATGCTTTAGAATTTGAAGGCAACAGATATGATTGCGGCAACAAACTTGAATTTTTAAAGGCTCAGATAACATTCAGCCTTAAAAATGAAGACCTAAGAGAAGGCCTCTTGAAATTTATTAAAGAACTCGACCTTGTGCGAATATATAATTGAATACATAAATAATATATTAAATTA
>JAKASO010000055.1 GCA_021818985.1 bacterium | reverse complement strand
AGCCAAACTTGACGGTAAGAATCTATCGTCCGCAAACTGTATATGCCGGTTTTTTGTCCTATTCTGTGAGAACCGCGCGCCCCTTCAATGCGAGATTGCTCTTTTGCTTCGTGTTTACTGACGCCTATTGATTTGATTTCATTTAATATTTCGTTTACCTGCCATTGCATATTTCCACGCATATTTGCCTCCTGACAATTTGTTTTTATTATCTAATTATTTTTGATTTATTTAATTTACGTAACAATCTTATATATTTTAATTTAAAATATATATTATTTTATAAACAAAGCTCTCCTGTCTAAAGTTAAGACAGAAGCATTTTTAATTTAAAAGAGCTTGCTTTTGCTCTTTAATGCTAATTTTTACAAGCCGCAAAGTGCTTGTGCTTAATTAAACGCCAAGCAAAACGCGTGTTTTTGGGTAAACAAATAGCAGAAATAGGCATGAATCTATTAAGCCTCTGCAGGGGCTGAGAAATGGACAGCAAGATAAAACATAATCAAAAAATCTTGCTCTGCTAAATTAGAAGTTTATAGCATTACTGAGTATGCTATTTATATATATTAAATTTCAGGTTTCCCGAACAATACGGGCGTGTGGGAATTATTAAGGCATTGTCTTTTCCCCAAAAAAAAGGGGGTGTGGCAATGTTATGCGAATGGAAAAACTGTTTAAAATTTATAGGAAGTCTTTTAAAATATTTATTATTTTTTCTTAATGGTATTACTCAGCTATACCAAGCTCAAAAAGAAAAAGATAAAATATTTTAATGTAATTTGGAATATTATTGGGATTTTAGGACATATCTATTGCGTGGATAGTAAATAAGATAAGATTTAAATATTAGGGGACGATAAGCCTTGAAATGCCCTACTATTTTAATTAAAAATTCTGCGTTTTTTAATCGATTAATTTATTGGGTTAATTTTAAGTAACGGCTTTAAAAGCTAATCATTTAAATTTTTAAATGAATACATCTACCCATAAATTTTTAAAATAAAGATGCATGCATTGCCGTCAGTGCTTTTGTTTTTCTCCAACGGAGATACCGTAAACATAAGCTTTAAAGATATTTTCAATTAATTAATTTCATACTCTCATATTTTTATATTATATGTCAAGACTTTTTTCTTTTTATATTTTGTCTAAAGCAAATTTCCGCTTCAGATAAAGCAATTTGACGCGAATTATTTTCTTTTATAAATTCTTTTTTATACAGCGTTTCTGCATGTTCGACAGGTTTTTCAATTGATTCGTAGATCCATACAAAACTATCTGTAACCAATACTGTTATTTTATGAGATACGAATTTTCCGATCTTTCCGTCTTTAAATATTTCCGTCAGCTTCTTGTGGGAACGCTCCTGTTTAGGTTTTTTTCTAGGCTTAGATAAAAATATACTGATAAAACCTTCGTCGAAATTGCGGACAACGCTTTTAACGAAAAATGGATATCTTTTAAAAGTTACATAATCACCTTCCGATAACGGCAAATATGCGATTTTATCCAACCCAATATTCACAATATAGAACTCGTTATTTTTCAATATTACCATACCTCTAACGTGCCGAGAAATTAAATAATTGTATTTTGCCCAATCTTTTGAAGTTGCTAATTTATTAGCTTCTTTGTTAATCTCCAAAAGTATTTCTTCAAAAGAAATACTATCTTTTAAATCGTTTATATTTTTAATTTTTACGTTAGAAGTTTCTAAAAATATCTTACGCCTTATTCTTTTTATATCTTCAAGCGACGATATAAATATTTTTTCATCCGCGCTTTCTAAGTATAAATTATATGATTCATCAAATACAGCCATATATTTGCCGTAAAAAATGTTGGATAATCCTTTTTCTAAAACAAATATAGATTCCGCAGAACTTAATCCTTTAGAAACTGATATTTCCTGAATTAGATTTTTAATGTTTTGAAATTCATCCATAAAAATTATTAATTAAATAAGTTATTTTCTTCATGATATATGTTTTAGCATATATTATTGAACGTTGCAAATATGAAAGTTGCAATCGATTGCCAAATTAAAATAATTTGCAAATTATTTCGTTGCCTCTGTTTGTATTTGCGTAAAATGCCCCGCAAATACAAACAGAGGCAGGTGTTTGCCAAATATGGCAATTTTTCGTATAGCGAACGGGATATCGAACAAATATAGTAGTTTTTCCGAAGCTCTTTTACGCTCTGGCTACGCCATTCGCTTCATAGCTTCGGAAAAATATTTAAGGGCGTTATATCGGGGACTCGCTTTGTCCGAACAAAGCTATCCCCGAACCCCAAGCAAAATCGGGGGCGGGATAGAAACCTGACTTATCGGGAGCTTTGCCGCTTCCGATGGTCGCGTAATCCAATAGTGTTATTCCAGAATCTTAAATGTGTGGAGATTAAACAAGGAGTGAAAAAATAAATAAATCACCCCTTTTTATTTTTATGTAAAAAAGTATAGCCATTTAGTGCCGGAGATGTTGAAGAAAGCTGTAGGTGATACGTTTAAGAAAGATTTTTTGTTAATATTTATTATAACTTCATGTTAAAATAATAATCAAAAAATTAAAAATAAATTTAATTTTAAATTCAACAGGATAACCCATGAATAACAAAGATTATTCTAAAATGTGTGATTCTAAGAATCTTGAGCGGGCTTACAGATGGACGCAATCAAATCCTAATCCAGAATACAAAAATTATTTTCGCGATGCTTATGAAGCATATGCCGCTTCCTCAGGGCAAAACTTAAAGAGATTAAGAAAGCATCTTGAACAGCCTCGTAACGCATACGAACCAAGCCATGCATCGAAAGTTTTTCTACCAAAGTCATCCGGCATATTGCGTCCATATACCTTATTAACAGTCAATGATCAAATTGTCTACCAAGCATGCATTAATATAATTGCGGAAAAATTATTTCCAAAGGTTCGTCAAAATTATTTGGATAAAACATTTGGAAATTTATATGCCGGTAAAACTTCTAAATTTTTTTATCGTAAATGGCAGGATGGTTACAGATCGTTTTCCGAACATATTCGCTATTATATAAATAATGAGTTTAGATATGTAGCAAATTTCGATTTAACATCATTTTATGATTCTATAGATCATACCGTTTTAAGATATTTCTTATCAGAACTTCAAATTGACTATGAATTAACTGAGTTTCTTTTAAAATGTTTAAAAGTGTGGACATCTAGTACATGGGATAATTCTTCTAACGCTATTTATCATGGGCATGGGATACCGCAAGGACCATTAGCCTCAGGGTTGCTCTCGGAATTAGTTTTGAAATATATCGATGATATTTACAACACAAAAAGCAAAATTAAATATATAAGATATGTTGACGACATAAAGTTATTTGCTAAATCTGAAAATATTTTGAGGTATGAATTAGTAAAACTTGACTTATCAGCAAAAAAAATAGGGTTGTTTCCGCAAAGTTTAAAAATAAACATTCATAAAGTTAATGATCCTTCCGAAGAAATTAAAAGCATTAGTTTACCTCATGGTATTGAATTATTACCTTCTAAAGCAAATCAAAAAAAATTACAAAAAAAACTATTGGAATTAATTAAAAATAAAAGAGTAAAATCTGAGAACATTACAATTTTTAAACGCATTATTGGACAAGTTGTGCCGACTTGTTCATTAAATATTCGTTTAATCAATCTTTTACATTATCAACCAGAATTTTTTTCGCAGATAGCTTTATATTTTTCTAAATATAGAAAGTTACCGAAAAAATCTGCTGAACTTTTGATTAATTATATAAAAGAAAATGAAATATATCATACAGTTCATGGAAAAATTCTTTTTGCAACCCTAAAAAATATGCATGGTGATGAAAAAACAAAATGTGCAGATCATTGTTATAAAAGGCTAATATGTAATAATAAATCTTTGATGTCTCAACTTCAACCTATATATAAAGCTGCATTGATTGCTTGGTGCTTAGAAAATAAAAAACTTAATTATTCTGAGCTTAATAAAATATTAAATGATGAAATGAATTGGTGGGTTAAGAAGGA
>JAKASO010000054.1 GCA_021818985.1 bacterium | reverse complement strand
CTGACCCCCCGAAAGACTATATAAAAATATAACTATTTAAAAGATTAAAAAAGAAAAATGAAAAAGGAAGTAGTAGGTTAAAAAATTTGTCTTGACAAATGGGAGCAGTATATTACACAGTTTAGTTTACACTATCATATTTTTTTCAATTTTTTCAATTTTTCAAAATCTTCAAAATCCTTAATATAGTATATTTCGTAACCATTTGAAGAGTTTTCTTTCTTTTCTTTCATAAATAAAAATGGAATATCTTTTATATCTTTTATTTTATTTTTAATATTTCCCGCTATATATAAAGCGTATTCTAATAATTCATTTTTTTTACTTTTTGTTTTACCGTTTCCAGGAAACTCAAAAAACAACAAATAAATATAAATATTATTATTATCTAAATTAATATTATTTTCACCAAAAAGCTTAAAAGTGTTAATTCTTTTAATTTGATTTGGCGTAAACATCTCTGAAGAATATGTTAAAGCTTGGATTAAAGCAAGAAATGGGTTTCCATCGCTTCCTACTTTAATCTCGCCTATAATAGGGCCTTTTTTCGGAGTATTCCACCCTATAAAATCTATGCCCCCTAATCCAGAACTTTTATTTCCAGATTTTGGAGATCTATGTGGGCTAATCTCCCTGTTAATATAATCAAAATTTAAAGAACTTTCATTAGTTATAAAAATTTTATTATTGCTTTCTTTAAAATATGCAATTACTTTTCTTGTTCCTTTCTCTTCTTGAGGTTTTTTGATTTCTTTTCTCTCATATCCGTCATTGACGAAATCTCCGCAGAAGTCAAAATCTCCGAAACTCTCTATTGCTTCATTGTATAATTTAATAAGTTTATCTGTATTGTCATAATAACATTTCGCAACCTCTTTTTGTTCTTCTGTATTTTTTACTTTCAAAGTATTATACAGCTTACGCAATCCTGTTTCAGTGATTTGGATTTCTTTTGACATTTTTAAGCCCTCCTTAAAATAATAAGATTATTTTACAGAAAAAAGTAATGCTTCAAATTTAAATTAAAAAGCAATTTTAAAAGGTTTCTTTAAGGACTTTTATAATTCCCTTGAACCTCATATTCTTCCCCATTATCTAGCAATAGCGCGTTTTCGAATTCCCTGAACATTTCTTTATTATTTGTATGAATCGGAATTATGGCTTTTGGCTTCAGTTTTTCGACAAGGCTTACCAGGTTTTTTTTGTACATGTGCCCTGATATGTGAATAAACTTAAAAGGAATTTTATAAAAATCTAATAAGTCGTTCAAGCTTTTTTCCTTCTCAAGATACCCCTCCCAAATCGAATATATCATTGAGGAATCGTCAAGCAGGTTGTTTTTCTCCAAAAACTTATAATGTGATTTTTTGTATAGCAAAACATATTTGCTCCGGTTTTTATTTATTTCCTCTTCGAATAACCTTCCGCTGCCATGCCCCTTGACCATGTCAAAGAACCCGTTTCTCTTCACGATACTACGATGGTAGCCGTTCAAATAGAGATGCACGTTTGGCCATGAAGTATTCGGAATTTTGTCGTTCCCGACAGCCCTGAGGATTTCCGCGGTATAAAGGTCAATTATGAGTTCCCTTTTCGCTTTCAGTCCCGCCTTGAATACCGTAACAACCCGGTCTATATTCATGCTCGAACAGACCACGAGGGAAAGCCCTTTCGTTTTATTCATGAATTCCGTCATGGGCTCTTCGAGCGAATTCTCGTCCTTGTAAATTGCCTCATCCCCGGTTTCAAGTATGTTCGTACCCTCGACCAGGAGAATATCCGGGGAGGCAAACCTGTCAAATACCTTTTCCATCATATGCTTCTTCCTGCCGTGGAATCTTATGTCCCCGGTATAAAGAACGGAACTGGCGCCGTCGGTTATATAAAAAGCGTGGGCGTCGTAGATCGAGTGGTCAACCAGTATAGGGGTAATGGTGAACGGACCTATATTAAACTTTTCCCCGTCTTTAAAGGTTGCAACGTTTTCAAGTGGAACGTTTCCATCCATGGAAAAGTCTTTAAGTACTTTAAGCATCCCGTAGGAAGGCTCCCCGGTAAAAATTGGGATGTCGCCAGCATTTTTGAGGCTTAAGAAATGGTCCTGGTGGGCGTGGCTTAAAAGGATACCAAGGATGGTTGATTTGTTTGATGCCTTGATTTTACTAAAATCTATCAGGTCAGGCTTTTTATCCTTGTCCTCAAGCTCTTCCAGCGGCACGCCCGCATCCAGAAATATCGACTTACCTTCAGATATGAGCTGTACGCAATTACCGCCAACCTCTGAAGCCCCTTTGTGAATCACCAATCTCATTGAATACCTCCTGTTTTAATTAATTGTTTTATTTCCCACGGCCGACATTGGAATACCTCGGTCTATCCCGATGCCTTCCTTTAGCAATCCAACCTCAACAATCCGATTCCGTAATTCAATATTTTTTTGTATGTTTCTTCTAATTCGTATGCGAATACGTGATGTTTTTATAAATCTTAATATTATTCGCCATATAAAAGATATATTTAATACGTTCTTTATGTCCCATAATCCGCACGACTATCCAAGCCGACAAAAACAACTTTTTGTCGGTGTCAATAGCGGAATAAAACTGACCCATATAGCGGAATACATTTGACCCACCTGGGTTAATTTAAGTTTATTTTATAATCCTTACACATAATCTTTATGATAAATTAATTTCAGGAGGGGGTACCCCCTCCTGAAGCCCTTTAACAACGCTTCGGTTATTTTCATTTTTCCTCCCGCAAATTTAAATAAATTAATTTACGAATAAATAATTCCAAAATGATTTATGATTTAAAAACAATCCTAAACCGCCGTTTGATTGTAAATGGGTGCTATTATTTCCCTTGATTTTACCTTCTCATTTTCTTTAATAATTAAAAAGCGGTTGGACGGGTTAAAGTCTATTACTATCCTTTCTTTAAAATTATCTGAAACGGCAGGGTCGTTTTTTTCGCCTTCAATCAAGTCTTCCTGAATCTTTTCGATAGAAAAGGTAACAGGCTCCACTACCTTCTTCAGTATCGAATTGATTCCCCTGGCTCCAGTACCCATGGAATACGCCTGTCCAACTATTTCTTTAAGCGCTGGTTCGGTAAAGGTTAAATTTATGCCTAATCTTTTAAAAAGCTGCTTATATCCCTGTATGGGCGAATTGCCGGAATTAACTATGATCTTATAAAAATCAGCCAAGGTTAGCTCCTGAAGTCTCTCAACGCTGGTAATCCTTCCTACTAATTCCCTAATAAAACCGTATTTTACAAGGTCTTCTGGATTTAAACATACCTTATTAGCGGTTGCCGGGGAAGAATCATGAGTATCTTGATTCGTGAAACCGATAGCAGTGTGCATTTTTTGCTCTTCTTTTTTAACCATCTTGTCGGTCATGCCCCGAAAGGCACCGCCAAAAATAAATAAAACCTTGCTTGTGTCAATCCTCTTAGAAGCAGCATCGTCAGATACAGGCATATCATATCCCTCCACGAGCTTTAATAGGCTCTGCTGAACCGCCATTCTCATGTCGTAAAGAATGCCATCAGTTTGATAACTCGATACCTTATCAAATTCGTCCAGAAAAACAATGCCCATCTCAGCCCGTTCTTTTGATTTACCTGCCTTCTCGTACAACTCACTCAGGATCGAATCGGGGTTGCGCCCTTTAAAAGACGGCGGAGTGAGCGCAGAACAGTCCACGGAAATAAACGGAACACCTAAAATCTCTCCAAGGCTTTTAACTAAGAGAGTTTTTCCGCAACCTGACGGGCCTATAAGAAGAATATTCCCTTTGGGTATTGGTATTGGTGTTTTTCCATCTCCTCCATCCTTATCACCGGTTCTCCCGGCATAATGTTCAAAAACTGAAGTTGCAAGGGCTACCTTGGCTTCCCCCTGCCCAATAATTTTTCGATCAAGTGCCTCTTTAATCTTCTTTGGAACCGGAATATCTATATGAATACGGATATCTGGAACCGCCTTAGGCCTTGTCTCGAGGCAGAATTCAGGTTCTTCCGGATTTTCCACTCTT
>JAKASO010000053.1 GCA_021818985.1 bacterium | reverse complement strand
CGAACGAAGACAAATTTAAAAGGAAGAAATTAACAAATATTCAGAAATACGTTATTATAGCGCTTCTTCTTGATTATTTTTTGAGCGAAATTGAAATTAAAAATAAAACATTGTTTAATATAGCGTTTCATTATGTTGTTATGAGGTTTATCAATAAGTCCGAAGCTGAAGCTAACTTTCTTAATAATTCCGAAAAAAATGGAATTTTGGTCTCAAGGGGTTCTATTTTTCTGTCTCGCGCAAATTTCCGCTCGCCTGTTTCTTCCGCTGAATTGCAAAATATTTACAAAAAAATCGAAAAACTATATAAATATCCTAAACCGATTGAAGAATTATACGAAGTTAAAGCTCTTCAACTTTTCTTCGAAAGCCGGAACCCTCCTAAACGTAGCAATAAAATCTGGGATACAAACTTTTTTCTTGAAAATAGGCTAAAATATAAAAATCAATCTGAAATGGCTAAAGATTTGGGTGTTTCGAGACAAAGAATTTCTGAGATGAAAAAAAAGTTAAAATTAGATAATTTTTTCCGAACTTGATTATCTTTCCGTATAATGCTATATTTTATTTATAGCGTTATTAATTTTTAAAAGGCATCAAAATTACGTTGAATATAAAAAAAGAATATACGATAATAATAACACAGGACGAAGACGGATATTATATTGCCGACGTTCCAGAACTACAAGGTTGCCATACACAAGCTAAGTCTATCGATAAGTTAAGAGATAGAATTAAAGAAGCAATAGAACTTTGTCTGGAAGAAAAAAACTCTGGATATCCAACCGTTAATTTTATTGACGTCCAGAAGATTGCGGTATGAGCAAACTTCCTTTGCTCACTGGTAAGGAGCTTATCTCTTTTCTTAAAACTCTTGGGTTTATCGAAAAAAGACAAAAGGGAAGCCATGTTTTTCTCGCCCACAAAGACGGGAGATCAACCGTTGTTCCTGTTCATTCTGGCGAAACGATAGGTAGAGGTCTTTTGTCAAAAATAATAACCGATATTGTCATGACAAAAGAAGAATTTTTAAAACTTAGGAAGAGTTAATCATTTTGTTTTATTCTTTCTCCCTGCCCCACACGTCATCGACCGCTTTTTTAAGCGTATCCGGGACTAAATGAGAATACCGCTTCGTCATCTGGGTCGTCCTATGTCCCAGAAGCTCGCCTGTAATATAAAGGCTCGTGCCGTTCATAACCATTTTTGAAGCGAAGACGTGCCTTAGGTCGTGGATACGTAAATCTTTCAGTCCTGCGTTTCTTACGGCGGTATGAAAAGAACGCTTAAAATCGCCTATTTTACGTCCGTTATCGTTAAATACACACAAATAGTCGTCTTTCTTTTCTATTGCCCTTAAAAGCTCTTTTAAGGGCTTGCTTATAGGAATATACCTGTCATACTTAGTTTTAGTTCCTTTAACGGCTATCACGTCGTTCTTTAAGTCCACGTCGTCCCATTTAAGATTAAGGGCTTCGCCTTTTCTGCAACCGGTATAAATTAAAAAGGTTATTAAATCTCTTGTCAGCTTATTTGTCGCACCGGCGATGAGCTTTTGTATGTCTTCGTCGGATAAGGTTTTCAGGCGGGATAAGGTATTTAATTTTTTAATTTTAGAAGCGGGGTTCTTTTCTATTAATCCTTTCTCGATACAAAAATTGAAAAAGTGATGTAAAGTTGATATTTCAAGATTAATCCATCTTAAGTTTATCTCGCTTTCCTTTTTTGTTTGATTTTTTGGTAAAGATATAACTTCTAATCTTCTTTTTAACTGATAATCTTTAATATCTAATTGCGTAATTTCAGCGATGTTTTTATCTTTAAAGATGGGCATAAAATGATTAGCGGCAAATCCTTTATTTTTAATCGTATTTTTAATATTCGTCAGACTTTTTATGTATTGCTCCCATGCCGTCAAAAATGTATAATTATTCTTAACCGGCATACTGAATTTTTTCCTGACCAGGTCGGCTTCGATGGTGTTTGCGATTTGCTGGGCGAGTTTTTTGTTGTCAGTTTTAGCGCTGCCTCGATACTCTTTGCCTTCGAGCCTGACTCGATACCAAAAAATATTGCCTCTTTGATAAATGTATGCCATAAAATACTGTGCCCTATTTTGTGCAAAAAATAAAAATACGATACGGTAAAATATAGCATTTTACGGACTAAAAAGGCAAGAAAAATCTTTAAAGGAAAAACCGCAAAGCCTTAAGAGCATTGATTTTAAACGCTCTTTTAATTTATTCAGTAAACAGCCTTCTAAGCTGTGGGTCGCAGGTTCGAATCCTGCTGGACGCACCATTAAAAACCGCAGTAAATAAGCCATTCCAGCTCTTGACAAATAATTCTAAATAGTCTATAATTTATATAAAATTCATAAAATTTATCATATTTTTGTCTCAATTTTGTCCCAATATGCCCCATAAGAAAGGAGAGCTAAAATGTCAGATAATATAAGGCTTCGAGGTAAATATTACTACTATGATTTCATGATAGACAATAAACGCTATCGGGGTTCGACCAAGACCTGCGATAAAAAGCTGGCGCAGACCATAGCGGATACGATAAAAGCCGATATTATCCGCAAGAAGCACAATTTGCCAAGCGCTATTAATTATAACTTCGGCGATGTTTGGGATAATTATATAGCGTCCCAATTAAGCGGCGTAATGAATAATAAAAGAAAAATGATAGCCGCAAAACATTTTCTACCTGTTTTTAAAGATAAAAAAATTAATGAAATTAATAAAGATATGATAGAAAACTATCAATTTAAGAGACATTCAGAAATATTAGCCATACCGAAAAACAAAGGCAAAAGAGAGTCTGAAATATCGTTTAGGTCTGTTAATATCGAAATAATTACGATACATAACATTTTTAATTACTGTATCAAAAAAGGCTATCTCGAAAAGAACCCCGCTTCCGGTATTAAAAAATTAAACGAACTATCCCGTCTGAAAACCTTATCCGACGAGGACATCGAGAAACTCATCGCTGGAGCGACGAATAAGCTGACGAGAGATTTAATAACCTTTCTGATTTATACCGGTTGCCGCAAAGGCGAAGCCCTTAATCTTAAATGGGAAGATGTTGACCTAAAGAACGACGTAATAGCGATTAAAGGGACTAAGACGAAGTATGATAGATATATTCCTATATCGAAGCCCTTAAAAGAGCTTTTAATGGCAATAGAAAAGATAGACTGTTTATATGTATTTAATAATAAAGGAGCTAAATTGGGCAATTTTAGAAAATCATTTATAACCGCCTGCCGCAATGCAGGGCTGAAAGATTTACATATCCACGACCTAAGACACGTCTTTGCTTCCAAAATGGTTATGAATGGGACGAGTTTATATATTACGGGGGAGCTGTTGGGACACAGGACGACGCAGATGACGAAACGGTATAGCCATTTAGTCCCAGATACGCTAAAGAAAGCGGTTGACGACGTGTGGGGAAAAAAGAAAGGTTAATGGTTTTATACCTGAATTAAAAATCAAAGGGCTTAAATCGCATTCTACGAAGCCGTTTTTTATCTCGATAAAGTATTTTTACCATTTATGCCGTAAAGCTCCCGCCTTTAGGCATGGGGAGTATGTCAAAAAAAAAGACGGCCAAAAAAAGAAAAAGGTCTTTTTTCTTGGCTGTCCGTTTTTAAGACATTCCCGATTTCTTGGGGGGGGGCAGCTTTGTCGCCAAAGCGAACCCCCCCAATGTACTTTTATCTAATAATTAGGGGTTTTTCAGGCGAATAAAAAGCTTTTGTTTTTAGCCTGAAAAACCCCTTTACAATTTACCTCCGGCGGATCATCCCTGGAGAAAATTGTTTAAAGAATATTTTCAACCTAAACTTTCACAGCGGGTGGACGAAAAATGAACCCCTGCGCAAACTCTTTTCGCTTCGCTCTAAGAGTATTGTATTAATTTATGGGTACATTATATTAAATTTCTAAATCGGGATTTGGCGGTCATCCACTCGTTGCCCATTTTTAATTTTAGTGATAAACTTAACAGAATCTATATATTTTCTATAAACCAGTTTGAGGTATTAAAAAATGCTGCCGCCTAAAACCGAAAAGTATTTAAGCGAAATAAAAAACATCGAACCT
>JAKASO010000052.1 GCA_021818985.1 bacterium | reverse complement strand
GTTTTATAATTATGAGGGGTTAAATCTAAAAGCGTTTGAGAAAGATACTGCCCCATATCTATTGCGTATCCTTTCGAGATATGAGAACCTGTAACGTAAAAAGCTTTATTTACCTTAGGCGGCAATATTATAGTCCTAAAATTACCGGTTAAATGTAATATCATAAACATCTGGACAACTATAACTACCGCCATAGCTATTGCGACTATTCTTAGAGTCCATGCCTGAAGTATCGCCCCGTCGAATTCTTTTTTAAAATTTCTCCAGTCCATAAATCACTACCCTTCTGTCCTTAAGATTATTTTTAGAGATATAGCAGCATTTGCCGTATCCGTATAGTTTTATATTTTTAAGAGACAAATACTCTTCCGCCGATTCAGCTCTTTCCATTGCTAATTTATTATTGTACGCTTTCGTCCCGAAATGATCGGTATATCCGGTTATAGATTTAATAGAAAACCGTTTTTTACTTATTAGGTTTTTAACGCGTTTAAGTTTTTTCACAAGCAGATTATTTATCTTGTAAGAGTTAAAACGAAATCCGTAAATAGTCAACGTTTCCGGTTTAAATTTAATTGCTTTCACGCGCATGGATGCATTATCGTTGCGCATTATGCGCGCAAGATTAGCCAGCTCTTCCGCTGCCGAGTATTTGATCTTATTAATAACGACGGGTTTTTTGAACTTGGTTATATTGCGCGAATTTTTAAATACGTAGGTTAAAACGGGGACGTATTTTGCGCCGTAATTATAAACGCTCTGTCTTGTTTCCGCAAAAACATTAGCGGCGGAAACAAGACAGACAAACAGAGTTATTATTACTAATTTTTTCATCTTATAATTAATTTTTGATGAGACTTGATATTTTTTTTAACGTTTAAAAACCCGAACCAATAGCTAAAGTGCGTGAAATAGCCCTTTACGTTATTTTCTTTAAATCTTGCATATTTAACCGCTACCACCAGCCCGACGACCACTCCATATAATGCTTGGTGTAAAAAAAGGATACTGGCAAACGTCAACGCTAATATTATTACTGCTTCCTGCATTTCCCACCATAAAAATTGCATAGGAGCGTCGATATATTTAGGTATTCTTTTAAATTCCACGATACCCCTCCCGTTATATAATGGCCCCAGCTAAGCTAGCTCCTGCGGCCGCCAAACTAAGCACTATTTCCGGTATAAGAAAAAATATTATTATCGCTATCATAACGACGATAAACGCCGTCCAATGTTTCGATACCATCATCACTACGCCGAAAAGACCCATCAGTATCGCTACGATAATGCCGGGTCCCCCGTAAATAAAACCCATCATAGTGGTATATAAAGTTGAAAATGACCCGCTTGTTACGTTAATAGTAGTGGCGGATGCGCTCTTGCTGATTAGCGCTAACACGATACCTATTAGCATTATTCCCGCTAAGGTTGACATTCGCGTGTTTTTAATTTTTTCCATTTAAAAAACCTCCATTAAAATTAAATTATAAAGCGGTTTTTCTGCCGCTAACCGGCAAAGAAACCGCGAAATTAAACTTAAAAATCGTAATGCACGCCCACCTGAAGTCCATATTGATGGGTCATAGAAGAGGGCTCGTAAAAGGCATCGTTAGTATTAGAATGTTTAAAATATAAGGCAGAATAATAGACGTCTCCGACTAACGACAAGCTATTATTAAGCCTGTATCTTACGCCTTCCGCTAAAGTATAGCCGTTTTCTCCCGATAAATTAAATTCAAAGTTCGGAGCGGGCAGGCCGTTTATATCTACCCCCTGAAATCCTTTGGTCGTTGCCGTACCGCTTAATCCCTCAAGGTATCCAATTTTAAACACATTTGAAATCACGGGATTAAAAGCGTAAATATTTTTATAGGTAATTCCTAAATATTTAACCTGATAGCTCTCGTCGTATCCAGTCGCTCCTCCGGAAAACGACGAATTTGCCGCCATAAAGTCATGCGTCATATCGCCTAAGGATAAATAAAGCTCGTTCTGCATTAATCCGCCCATAAGTCTATAATCGATTCCAGCTCCTGCGGAAAAGTTATTTAAAGAATAATGCACCGTACCGCTTATCGGCGTTCCACCCACCATCGTCTCCCCGCTGTAATTTGCGGGAACGTAGCCGAGAGAGCCTCTTAAAGACAAAAGAAATAGGTTATTATGATAATTAAATCTCTGAACCAAAGAATAATTAGTTCCTGAATCGCTGTTTCCGGGTTCGTTATAAACAAAATGCCCGATGCCTATCTTAGACGAAGACGTCCAGTAGGTATAACCGTGGGCGTAGCTTGCCGACGCTAAGCCTAAACTTAAAACCAAAGCTAAGGCTAAAAATAAAATCTTTTTCATAATTTTTTTTTACTCCTCCAATTAAGGTTATTTTTTTTAGATAACAACCGCCGTTCCGTAAGCCGTAACCGCGGTTATATAATCGTTACTGCTTGATACAATATTTTGAATGTTTATTCTAATACCCTCTATGGCATTAGCCTGCTTGTCTGATGCGTCGGCTACCATTTTATCGACGGCTTCGTCTATGGTATTGTACGCCGAATCCCTAAATATTTCGAGAAAACCGCCTTTCTTAAGTTCGAAGGAACTCTTGATGGAATCCATGTATTTTTCTGAATATATCGCCGTTCCCCTTGCGATACCTTTTGATTCTTTTACGTTTTCTAATTTTACAGTCGATAATTGCATAAAACCTCCTTTTAAAATTAAATTAATTAATAAATATCATTTTAATAAACTCTTGTCAATACAAAAATTAACTAAAAGTTATTTAGCCTCAAAATGCAGTATCTTCTGTGTTACGGCATTAAGCAAACCGCCGGTTAGCTCCCCCGTCCAGTGAAAAACGATTTTATGATGCATTATAAAAAAGGTCTGGGGAATTTCGCTTATTCCGCCGTATTCCTGCGCTTCCAACATATTGACATAAACCGTAGGATATAACAGCCCGCCGTCAAATTGCTCAGTGAAATTTTTAACGCCGTTTTTCACAGTATTAACATTCACGCCTATTATTAAAACGTTCTTTTTATTTTTTTTATAAAAGCTGTTTAACATAGGTATCTCCGCTCTGCAAGGCGGACACCAAGTAGCCCAGAAATTTAAGATAATTACTTTTTTATGGATTTTATTTAAATTAATATACTTATATCCAGAGAGCTTTGGATTAAATACATTACCTCTTATATTCGGCGCTTTCGGCATATAAGCGTAAGATTTTTGAGACGCGGCGAAAAAAGAAAGAAATAAAACGATTAAGGAAACGGCTATATTAAGACTTAAATAGCCGGTATTCTTTTTGCGGACAAGATAGAAATAATAGCCTTCTTGATAGACATAACCGCCTAACATTAAAATATTAAGAATATCTTTTAAAATTTCTTTTGAAAGATGAGATTTTAACATAAGTTCTTGAATAGATACACCAAAATTTTTAGATATAATTTTGCAAACTAACTTCTGATAGCTATCCATATGAGCCTCCTTATTTTTTAACTTCATTGCCGATATAATTTCCCGTTCAAAAGGAATAATAATTAACGGTTAAATAAAAAATATCATTTTAATAAATTCTTGTCAATACAAAAAGTGAGTGTTATACTTTTTCTGAATAATAATCAAGGCTTTTTATTATTACGCCGTGCAATATATCATTAAAGCTTATTTCTTTGCCTTGTTCCCTTTTTAAAAACCGTTGGATTCTTTTAAACCTTTTAAAATCTTTTTCCGATATTTCAAAGTCTAATTCAATTTTTTCTTCTTCCTGCATTTTTGCCTCCAGTAATATATAGCGAAGTTAATTTTTTTTTATAATATTTTAAAAACCTGCCGAATATAGCTATTTTTTAAAATATCCTTTCTTTATTTTCCAAAGACTTTCCGACATTATGGGCAAGCCCGAGTTTAGATTTGCAGTCTTCTATTGTTAAATTTAATTTTTCTGGATTTACAAATTTTTTAATTTCGGCGATATAAATCTTGTTTTTCCCTATAAATCCCTCCCACACATCGCCGTTATTGAGTTCGATAATACCGGCAAAATAATTAGGCGCATCGTAATTGCCGTTTAATTCCGCAAACGCTTTATAGCTTTCCGTAAAATCTCTTTTTTTCCAGTGAATCTCGGCTCTATCGCACATACATAATTCGACGTCATAGTCTATAAGCGAAATTGCCTTTCTAATCGCTTTATCTTTAAAAGTAAAACTTTCGTATATGCCGCATATATTGATAACGTCCAAAACATAACTCCATGCTAATTCAGAACGCATTCCTAAATC
>JAKASO010000015.1 GCA_021818985.1 bacterium | reverse complement strand
CGGATATTCATTTTTTGATTCTTTTGAGGGTTTAATTTCATCAAATCCATTTGAAACCGGAGGAATATTGTTATATAGTTCCAAATTTTGCTTAATATTATGTTCGGAAGGCAAACCAACCCGATTTCCGCAATTTTGGCAAAAAATAGAATCCTCTTTTAGAGGCGTGCCGCAATTTTTGCAAAAATGAGATGTTTTAACTGAAACAGAAACGGGCGGAACATTAGATTTTAAAGCAGGCTCTGAACTTTTAGAGTCTATGTTTTTTTCCGGCAAAGAAACGGCGCTACCACACTTGGGGCAAAATTTAGCATTTTCTTTTAACTCGCTGCCGCAATTTTTGCAATATTTCATGAATATGAATCTTTCTTAAAAAAGTTTTAAAGCAAAATCCAAAAATCTTAACCACTTAGTCGTCATTTTAATATATATATTATCTTTTTTAAAAAGTCAATAAAGACACAAATAAAGATTTTTTTATTTTTTACTTGACAAACATAATCGGTATATTCTACATTTGGAATATGCTAATATTAAAAATACACGATTATCCTTTGAATTATGAATTATAAGTTGTTAAAACTTAAACATAAGGTGAGCAAAAGTTGAAAAGAGATATTTATGTTGATGATAAAAATTTAAACAGGAAGTGCAAAGACCTTGCCAATGTTTTTAAACTTTTGTCTAATCCCACAAGGCTCGGTATACTTTGCATAGTTTGCAATGAAGAAGTCAGTGTTAACGATATTTCTTCGGCGCTTGGAAAATCTCAATCAAATATATCCCAACATTTAGCGGTTCTCAGGAACACCAATATGGTGGACTATAAAAGAGACGACAATAAGCTTTTATATTATTTAAAAAATAATAAAATAAGGCAGCTTATAAAAGACATTAAAGAAATTAAAGATGCGAAGGACTATAAGGATCTGAGAATATCCGGCGATATTTTTCCGAAAACGGACAACGATTTTCAAACCTGAATAATTTTATTATCCTGTTCTAATCTTAATTAAATTCTGAGTCTTTTATTCTAATTAGAAGAGGGGGGGGGCTTTGTTTCTAAAGCCCCGTCTTACATAATTTAAATGAGACGGTAATTTTTGCGTCTTGAAACCCAAATTATGGATAGCGTATGAAATAAAACTACACCCATCTTTAATTATTAATTTAATAAAATTATTTTAATAAAAAGATGGGTTATTTTTTTTGTTTAAGGGATTTATTTTTTTATTGCGGGCTTCAAAAAAATATAGTAAAATTTGCGTGTTGCATGTTGCATTAATTATTTAATAATAATAATTAAAACAAAAACGTAAAAACGAGGAGGAAAGTTTTTTTATGGCTAATCTAAATGGATGTGATATTCCTGAGGACCTGTATTACAGCGTTGAAAAACATGTTTGGGGAAAAATTGAATCCGATGGCACGGTTACTATGGGTATGACGAGCGTAGCCCAGAGCCTTGCCGGCAAGCTATTATACATAACCTCTAAAAAGGTCGGGCAGACGATTGCACAACTTAAGTCCGTTGCCACCGTCGAAAGCGGAAAATACGTCGGGCCCGTTCCTGCTCCCTTTAGTGGCGAGATTATTGCCGTTAACGAAAATCTTAAAATGGATGTTTCCGTTATTAATACTGATCCTTACGGAAAGGGCTGGGTTTGCAAGATAAAGCCGTCCAATATCGAAGCGGATAAAGCGAGCCTTCTTACCGGCAAGACGGCTGTTGAAGCATACAAGAAAAAAATAGAAGCCGATGGGATAAAATGCGAATGACCAAAAATTATGAAGCTATCTATAATAATGGAGCTATATAATGGTCGTATTTAATAAATGCAATATACCTGAAGAGCTTTATTACGATATCAAAAATCAAGTTTGGGCTAGAAAAAACGACGACGGGTCGTTCACTTTTGGTATGACAGATCCCGCCCAGTCTTTAGCCGGCGAGATATTATATGCCGATGTTAAAGCGGTTGGCAAGGTTGTTAAAAAGGGCAAAAGTGCGGCAACGATCGAAAGCGGAAAATATGTCGGTCCGTTTCTCATTCCTTTTACAGGCGAGATAGTCGAGGTTAATCCTGAATTGGAACACGATTCACATATTATAAATATTGATCCTTACGGCAAAGGATGGATAGTCAGGCTTAAGCCGCTGGCTGAGGCTATTTCGGATATTGATTTACTTCTTACGGGGAAGGAGGCGGTTGAGACATATACAAAAAAACTCGAAGAAGAAGATATCGTGTGCAAAAAAAGGTAATGCGCAATTATATTAATGCAATAAGTTTCACGAGCGTCAAAAGGCTTACGGAGCGAAAAAGCGAAAAAAAGCAATGAAAAGGCAATTGGGTAATTTTTGGTAATTTATTGAGAGGCGGCTCACGAAAAATAATAAAAAATGAGTTATTTTGAATTTAATGAAGAGGTTAATTTAAAGTATTCCGAAGGGTTTGAGATTAGAAAAAATAATTTTAACTCCGTCATGCATTTTTATGCTCCCAGCATAAAATCTTATGAAACGGAAGATTTTAAAAATAAAAAATCAAACTCGTTCCCGCCGTTTTCCATTACCGGCAATACCTGTTCTTTAAAATGCGACCACTGCAATGCGGAAATCTTAAAATCTATGGCTCCCGTCCTTGAGCCTCGCGATCTTTACGAAAGAGCGCGCGTTATATACGGGTCGGAAGGTCATGGATTTTTATTGAGCGGTGGCTCAAACAGCAAAGGTATAGTGGATATACTACCGTATATCGCAACTATAAAAAGAATAAAATCCGATTTTAATTTAAAGGTTATCGTTCATTGCGGTCTTGTAACGGAAGAAATTGCCGATGGTTTGCTTGATGCCGGTATTGATTCCGCTATGCTCGATATAATAGGCGATGAAGATACCATATGCAAGGTATATCACCTTAATGCAACGGTGGAAGATTACGATAACTCGCTTAAATATTTATCCGAAAGAAACATTAATTCGTCTCCCCATGTCGTTATAGGACTTAAACACGGCAAGATTGCAGGGGAATACGGCGCCATTGACATAATCTCAAAGTATAATATATCGTCGGTGGTTCTTGTAGGTTTTATGCCGATGACCGGAACTAAAATGGAAAATATCACCCCGCCCGAACCTGAAGAAATAGGAGATGTTTTCCTTTACGCCAGAAAGAAGTTCTTTGATACGCCTGTCCTTTTAGGATGCGAAAGGCCTTATGGCATAAGCAAGTTAAAAATTGAAGAGTTTGCAGTGAAAGCCGGTCTTAACGGTATAGCCTATCCATCGGAAGGCGTCATACCTTTTAGCGTGAGACTTGGTTTAATGCCGAAATTTTCCGAACTGTGCTGTTCTCTTATTTTTGCCGAAGAAACTTTATTGCCTATTCGGATAGGCGGTAAGGTTTGATATATTTAAGTTTAAATATGTTTAGAGTATATGTTTAGAGTAATAGATACGGGTGTAAATGATTTTTCTTTTAATATATGCATGGATAAAGCCATGCTGGAATTACGGAAAGACAATATAATTCCGGATACGTTCAGGTTTTTAAATTTTACTCCATGCGCGCTTGCAGGTTATCATCAATCTATTTTAAACGAAATAAGGGTTGATTATTGCAAGGATAACAATATTGGAATAGGGCGCAGGATAACCGGAGGCGGCGCTATCTATTTTGACGAGATGCAATTAGGCTGGGAACTGGTTTTTTCTTCCGGATCTTTAGGAAAGATATCAAGTTTTCAGGACCTTACCGAAAACGTCTGTAATGCTTTCATGCGGGGTATTAATAAATTAGGCATTAATGCGTATTTCAGGGCAAGAAACGATATAGAAGTCGAAGGCAGAAAGATCTCCGGTACCGGCGGCACTTACGATTCGCCGGTCTTTTTTTTTCAGGGAACACTTTTAATAGACTTTGATCCCGAATCTATGGTAAAATCCCTGAAAATACCGCTAGAAAAGCTAACCGCCAAAAATTTCGACTCTATCCTTTCCCGTGTTGCTTCCTTAAAGAGTATTCTTGGATACATCCCCAAGCTTGAGAAAATAAAATCATCCATTATTGACGGATTTAATGAATATTTTAATAATACCGGTTTTTATTACAGTTCTTTACTTGACGAAGAGATCTGGTATATAAAAAAGAACAGACATTATTATGCTTCCGACGAGTGGGTTTACGGCGTCAATAACGGACTACCTAAAACTAAACTAATAAGCGAAACCTACAAATGTTCCGGCGGGCTTTTCAGGATATTTGCCAAAGTAGATCCGAAAAGAAAAATATTAAAATATATATATTTTACGGGAGATTATTTTGTTATCCCTCAGCGAACGATAGCAGATCTTGAAAGTTATCTTAAGGATTCGGAACTCGAAGAGCTTGTTTTTAAAATAGACGAATTTTTTGATAGAAACAGGCCTGAGTTCCAAAATATTTACAAAGAAGACTTTTTTAATATAATTACCCAAATAGTTAATAAGGTTAAATTTTTTAAAAAGACAGGCATTAATGAAAAATCTCTGTCAAGATTTATTTTTATAAACGGAATGCAGCCCGAAGATATTGGTTTTGCAAAGGCTATTTTACTTCCATACTGCGCTAAAAAGAAGGATTGTTCCTTTAGGAATACGGATTTTTGCTCTTCCTGCGGCGATTGCGAAATAGGCGTTGCATACAATTTTGCAAAAAAATATAACCTTTTGCCAAAAACGGTAATAAATTATGAAAATCTTATAGAGACTTTTGAAATGCTTAAAGATATGAATATTGATTCGTATATAGGTTTTTGCTGTAAAGAGTTTTATATCAAACGCAATAAAGCATTTAGGGATTCAGGTCTTAAAGCGTTGCTGATAGATATATCGTCTGCCTTGTGCTATCAATACAAACAAGAAGAAGATGCCTATAACGGTCAATTTAAGGAAGAAACATCGCTCGGGGTAAGTGTCTTAAAAAATATATCCAAATTTATGTCAAAGTAATAATACTTAATGGTAATAATACTTAATGGGGGTTTGACGGTTTACCTTTTGTCTGGCGTCATCCTTATATAAACTGTATAAAGAAGAATAATCTTAACTATATAAAGAAAGTAAAATACCGTTAAAATAAAAATAACGCGCTTCTAAAAATTAAATAATCCGGAGGTTAAGGGTTTATGCTTAAAAATATGGCTGCCGGTAGTGAAATATTTAATAAAAATAGCAATAACAATAATAGTAATAATAATATAGATGCAGATTTTAAGACCTCCCCTGAATACCTTAAAGTAAGCCTTGCCGCCGCAATGACATTAGGATTTGCTCAGGGGGTTTTTTACAGGGGCGCATGCCTTCACTGCGTTAATGTTCTTTTAACTTACGGTGAGGGGTGCAAGGCTAACTGCGCTTATTGCGGTCTGCAAAAATCCCGCGAAGGGAAATACAGCGAAAAAAGTTTTATAAGAGTTGACTGGCCTGTTTATAAGACCGATAATATTATTAAGTCAACACTCAAAAAAAAAGACATTATCCACCGGATATGCATATCCATGATAACGCACGGAAGGGCTAAAGAAGATACATTTGCTATTTTAAAAAGATTTGCTGAAGAACTTCACTGTCCAGTTTCTATTTTAATGACGCCTACGGTTCTTGAACACCAGGATATAGATAAGTTCAAAGAATACGGCGCCGATATGGTTACTATAGCGCTTGACTGTGCAACAAAGGATTTATTTGATAAATTCAGGGGAAAAGGAGTTAACGGTCCTCACAAGTGGGAGAAATATAACGATATTTTAGAATATTCCGTTTCGATATTTGGAAAAAACAAGGTAGGCTGTCATCTTATAATTGGGATCGGCGAAACGGAGCAGGAAATGATAATGCGTATGCAGGCTGTCTGCGATGCAGGCGCAAGATCCCATTTATTTTCCTTTTATCAGGAAAAAGGTTCAAGGCTGGAAAACCATCCGCAGTGTCCGGCAAGTCAATTCAGAAGGGTCCAGATTGCCCGTCATATAATAGATTACGATATGGGCAGGGCCGAAGATATGAAATTTAATGCGAATGGCAAGGTCGTTGATTTTGGGATACCGTTTAAGGATGTTGCAATGATAGTAGAAAAAGGGGTTGCTTTCAGGACAACAGGGTGTCCGGGAAAAACTGACATTTCTGCATGCAATAGGCCGTTTGGCGATTCATCCCCCAGAGATATAAGAAGCTTTCCGTTTGAGCTTAAAGCTTCCGATATTTCAAGGGTCAGAAAAGAGCTTTTAGAATATTAACTTAAAGTAAATGAAAGGGTTAAAACCTTTAAAAAAAGGAGTTTTTGTTAAATGTCCGATGCTGAAACAATTGAAGTAAAAGTAAAACTTAATGTTTAATGGAAGATTATAAATAAAATGCATAAATTTAATCCGGCGGATCATAAAAAACTCACGTCAGAGCTAAGATACAGATTAATGCCTCCCGGGATCATTGCGGATGAAGTTCGGAGGATAGCCGATGAATCGGTTAAAAAAAACAAACCGGTAAATATTGCCGATGTCGGAAGCGGCAACGGTTTTTTTACCATTCCGATCTTAAAAAGGTTTCATGATAAAGATATCGCACTTTTTGCCGTAGATATCAGCAAAGATATGCTTGATCTCCTTAAAGAAAGCGTTAGGAAAGAAGACCCGGAAGGCGTTTTTACCTCAAAACTGAAACTGATAAAATGCAAAGAATCTTCTCTGTCCTTGACAGACGAATCCATGAATATTATTTTTATGTCTAATGTCTTTCACGAAATAACGGATAAGCATTTATATCTTAATGAAATAAAAAGGGTCCTGAAAAAAGGCGGTTATTTTATATTGGTAGATTGGAAAAAAGAGGATGATAAGCCAAAAATGGGTCCCCCATCCGAAGAAAGGGTCTCTACTGACGAAGCAGTGAAATTTTTAATATCTGCCGGGTTTGACGATATTAAAATCCTGCCATTTTATGCTTCTGTATTTTCAATAACCTGCAGGAAAAAGCCGTAAGAAATGAATGAAAAAATTAAACTCGGTTTTTTTGCAAAAGTTAGTAAACACATCTAAAGAGTTCAATTTAATAAAAAACGGCGAATCCATTCTTGTTGCCGTTAGCGGCGGTGTGGATTCGGTATCTTTATTATATGCCCTTCACGAATTAAGGCATTATTTTGCGATAAAGCTTTACTGCGCCACGTTCAACCATCAAATAAGACCCTCATCCAAAATAGAAGTTGAATTTGTAAAAGGCATCTGCAAAAAATTGTCCATCGGGTTTTTTACATGCTCCGCCAACGTTCCTGAAATTGCAAGAGCTAAAAAAACAGGCATCGAAGAAACAGCGAGGGTTTTGCGCTATGATTTCCTCTTTAAGACCGCTAAGAAGGTAAATGCTTCGAAGATCGCCACCGCCCATCATCTTGACGATTTTGTGGAGAATTTTATTATGCGGTTAACCTCGGGCGGCGGAAGCGGTTCCATTGCCGGCATAAAAGCGGTTAACGGCATGTTGATAAGACCTCTTATTAAGCATACGAAAAAAGATATCTACGAATTTGCAAGATATAATTCCATAAAATTCTATGAAGATTTTACTAATTACGATAAGAATATTTTCAGGAATTACATCAGGTTTGATATTATTCCGGGGCTTAAAAAATATAACAGTTCGTTTCTTAAAACTATTTATAAAACCAGTGAAATATTTAGAAAAGATGATGAATTTATTGCCGGAGAGGCATTAAAGGTATTTGATAAAATTGCCTGCTGCAAATATGAAAAATCCGCTTGCATTAGCGTGAATTTTAATACAGATGATTTTAAAAAACTGCCTGATGCCATTATTTACCGGATAATTAAAAAGGCAGTTTCGATACTCGGACCGTCAAATCCCGATTTACCGTCCCTGCCTTTCGACAGACAAGTTATAATATCATCCGACCATTTTAGAATGTTTATTGATTTGATTAGAAATAAACGGCCTAATTTATCGTTCAATTTAAATGCCGGGATAGAGATCAAAAAAGTATATGACCGGATTATTTTTAAGGATGCATCTGCCAGTAGAAATTTTATATCCTTTAAGGGTTTTATTTTTGGTATAGGTAATGAAAAACAAAGTTATGAATATACTATCTTAGGTGACAGGCACAATATTTATATTAAAGAAATTGGGAAGACTTTTATACTGGAAAAGCTTAAAAGCGTTACCCCGTCTTTAATAACACAGCAGCCGGCAAATAATTTAACGCATCCCGATGTTGCGTTTTTTGATTTTGATAAATTGATATTTCCGGTTACCGTAAGAAATTTCAAGAACGGGGACAGATTTATCCCTTTAGGGATGACGGGAAATAAAAAGATAAAAAATTATTTTATAGATAATAAAGTTCCTCTTGAGATTAGAAGGGTTATCCCTTTGATTTTATTTGGTAATGATATTGTTTGGATATGCTACAATGCAATGAGCGACGTCATTAAAGTAACTAATTTAACAAAAAATATAGGAATGATGAAAATAGAATGAAGATAATTAAAAATAATCGTAAATAATTATATAATTTATATTGAAAAAAATCTTCAAGTATGACATAGTTATAATAAGATACATATATTTAAGATACACATATTAAGGAGGTCACTCCAATTTGAATCCTAAGCTAAAAAACCTGTTATTGTGGGTTTTTATAATATTTCTGATGATTTTTCTATTTTCTATATTTAATCATCATCCGCCAAAAACGGGTAAAATAATATTTTCCGCATTTTTAAGCAATGTAAATGCCGGCAAAGTCAAGAGCGTTGTTATTCAATCCCATCGCATAACCGGCATCTTTACCACCGGTAAGAAGTTTCAGACATATGCGCCTGCCTACCCCGGTTTAGTAAATATTTTGCAAAAGCATAACGTTGCAATCAATGCTAAACCAAAATCCGTAACGCCTTGGTATATAAGCTTTTTGCTTTCCTGGTTCCCGATGATTCTTATACTTTTTGCCTTCTGGTATTTTTTCTGGAGGCAGATGCAGGGCGGCGCAGGCAAAGCTATGTCATTTGGAAAATCAAGGGCAAGGCTTATGGACGAGTCTGCCAATAAGATAACTTTTAAGGATGTTGCGGGTATTGATGAGTCGAAGGCAGAGCTTGAAGAAATAGTTGATTTTTTAAGAGACCCGAAAAAATTTACAAAATTAGGAGGACGAATTCCACACGGCGTTTTACTCGTTGGTCCCCCCGGCACAGGTAAAACTCTTCTTGCCAAAGCTATCGCGGGCGAAGCTGGCGTTCATTTTTTTAGTATCAGCGGTTCTGATTTCGTCGAGATGTTTGTCGGAGTTGGAGCTTCGAGGGTTAGAGATTTATTCGCGCAGGGCAAAAAAAATGCCCCCTCTATTATTTTTATAGACGAGATAGATGCTGTTGGAAGGCATAGAGGGGCGGGTCTCGGCGGCGGTCACGACGAAAGGGAACAGACATTAAACCAGCTTTTAGTCGAGATGGACGGTTTTGAACCCAATGATGGAGTTATTTTAATTGCCGCGACAAATCGTCCCGACGTTCTTGATCCTGCGCTTTTAAGGCCGGGAAGGTTTGACAGGCAGGTGGTAGTTCCAAAGCCTGATATTAAAGGTAGAGAGGCAATTTTAAAAGTTCATACGAAAAATGTGCCGCTCGATAAAGACGTTGATTTAAATATTATCGCAAGGGGGACACCGGGTTTTTCCGGCGCCGATCTTGCCAACATGGTAAATGAAGCGGCTCTTCTTGCAGCCAGAAAGAACCGCTCAACCGTAATTATGACAGATCTCGAAGAAGCAAAAGACAAAGTCATGATGGGAACCGAAAGGCGGAGTATGGTCATAAGCGATAAAGAAAAGCGGGTTACGGCATATCATGAGGCCGGGCACACTATCGTAGCAAAGATGCTTCCCGGAAGCGATCCTATTCATAAGGTTACGATAATTCCGAGGGGTATGGCAATGGGCATTACCCAACAACTTCCCATTGACGAAAAGCATAATTACGATAAAAATTTCCTTTTAAACGAGGTAGCCATCCTTCTTGGCGGAAGAAGTGCTGAAGAACTTATATTTAATCAGATGACGACAGGAGCGTCGAACGATATAGAAAGGGCGACTGAGATTGCAAGAAAGATGGTTTGCGAATGGGGAATGAGCGAGAAGCTTGGACCGCTGACATTCGGAAAGAAAGAAGAACAGATCTTTCTTGGCAGGGAATTTGCCCAGCATAAGGATTATTCCGAATCCACGGCTGTTTTAATAGACGAAGAAGTGAAAAACATTGTCTCGGATAACCATAAAAGGGCAAGGGATATCCTTTTAGAAAATATGGACATCCTGAAAGATCTATCGTTAAAGCTTATCGAAAAAGAAACATTGACCGGAAAAGAGATAGATGAAATAATCGTTGCCCATAAGCCCGATTATAAGGTTGATGACTCTAAGAGCAGTGTATTTGACGAAGACAAGGAAAATATTGACGGCTTGATAAGCGATTAATTCCATAATATCATAATATATAATATATTAAAAAAAATACCTGCCGATTCCGGTATTCATGCACGCTTTTCTCATAGATATTTTTGATTCTTCATCCGCATCAAAAGAGCTGTTAAATATAGGTGTTTCCCATTCGGGAAGGCTTATAATGAGCAAAAAGCTTAAGTTTATAGTGATTAAACTTAAGGACATTAACCACGTTGCTTTAAATATTTTAAAACAGGAGGCGTTAAGCATAGGCGCCGAAGTGGCAAACCATAAAGACGTGATCATGGGGAAGATCCGGACATCCGATAGTCTTTTATTTGGAACGTTAGTTCAAGTCAAGTTTGTCGCTAATAAAATAAAAGACCAGGAGTTTGGCCTAAAGGAGCTTTCCAATGAAATCAATGCTATAATCGCCCTTTTTGACGATTATGACGATAAAAAGCCTGAACCGAAAACCATAAAAACCGCTAAAAGAGACATCATATTTGACGGAAAGACATATATAATGGGCATATTAAATGTAACGCCCGATTCTTTTTCCGACGGTGGAATGTATTTTAACCGGAAAGATGCCGTCCAAAGAGGAGTCGAGATAGAAAAAGAAGGAGCGGATATTATTGATGTCGGGGGTGAATCCACGAGGCCCGGGGCTTTGGACGTTGACGGTGCCGCTGAGATTAAAAGGGTGTGCCCGGTCATAAAAGAATTAGTTAAAAAAGTAAATATCCCTATTTCGATAGATACGAGAAAACCGGGAGTTGCAATGGAGGCTTTAAATGCGGGCGCTTCGATAATAAACGATGTATCCGGCCTGACATTTGATACCGGCGGAATGACTGACGTTCTAGTTAATACTGGCGCTCCGTATATTATGATGCACTCCAGAGGAAAAACGCCAGCCAATATGCAAAAGAATATTATGCCTTACGAAGATATAGCATACGATATCCTGTCCTACTTCGACGAAAAGATCTCTTATCTGAGTAAAGCGGGGTATAATACCGGTAATATAATACTGGATCCCGGCTTTGGTTTCGCTAAATCCATGGAGAATAATTTTGAACTTTTAAATTATATTACATCGTTTAAGTCTAAAGGCATGCCCGTCCTTGCCGGAGTTTCAAGAAAATCCTTTATAAACAGCATAACCGGAAAATCGCTCATTGATGTTCTTAACGGCAATCTTGCATTAGCTTCGTATCTTTGTTTAAAAAATGTGGACATATTAAGAGTTCATGATATAAGGCAGACCGCGTTTGTTATTTCTGTAATAGACAAGCTGAAACATCAATAAAAATAAATAAAAAATAAAATGCTTCTTCTTTTACAAAGTTTCGGATGGCAGGATATTTTAGATATCCTTATAGTATCTTTTATTATATACCGGATAATAATATTAATTCGGGGAACGGGAGCATTTCAAGTTTTAATAGGCCTGCTGATAATTTTTGGAGTTTTTTCAGTTGCCGTGCTCTTAAAACTGCATGCAACGGAATTTATTCTCGGCAATTTTCTCAGTTCTATTATCATAGTAATAATAGTGTTGTTTAGAAACGAGATAAGAAAGGCATTGATAGATGTCGGCAGAAACCCTTTTGCTGCTGCGCAGAGTAAACTTGAAAAAGCGGGGATCATTGAAGAAACTTCAAGAGCCGTAAGCGATTTATCTTTAAAAAAAATTGGGGCTATTATAGTCTTTGAAAGAAAAGTTTTTCTGGGCGATTATCTAAAGATCGGGGTTAAACTTGATTCTATAATATCGAAGGAGCTTTTAATAGGAATATTTACCCCTCCTTCGCCCCTTCATGACGGCGCCGTCATAATACAAAAAGGACGAATTGCCGCCGCCTCCTGTTATTTGCCGTTGTCCACCGATGAAAAAATAGATAAAAAATACGGCACAAGACACAGAGCCGCGATTGGTTTATCAGAGCTTACCGATGCATTTTCTATCGTAATTTCCGAAGAAACAGGAAAAATATCTTTCGTGCTGCCAGATAAAATAGTTAAAATTACGCATATAGAAGATCTGAGAAACGAATTATTTAACAATCTGAGCTACTTAGAAGAAAAAGCCAAGCCTTTATTAAAGACTGTTTATGAACTTATTTTTGGAAAATCGGGCAATGAATAAAATCTTAGAAAAATTAGTAAAAAAAAATTTCTTGATCAAATTATTTTCTTTAATATTTGCAATTCTGATCTGGATATATGTTATAGGAGGGATAAAATATAATATTACTTACAACGCCGGTATAAAGATATATTCTTTACCCAAAGGCTACGCTATCAGCAACGCTTTACCCAAAAAAATCCTCGTTAAACTCCGGGGTTCAAGGATAGCATTCACGAAGTTTAATAAAAAATTGGTTTTTAAGATCAAGGGAAGCTCGCTACTAAGTAAAAAAAATACTATAATATTAGGGCGGTCGTTTTTAAATCTTCCTTCAGGAATCTCGGTTATCAGAATATATCCCAAAATAGTACCGATTACTATAAGCAGGGTAATTACAAAATATATAAAAATACTGCCCATAACAAAAGGACGGCTGAAAAAGGGATATTATATAAGAAATATCATCGTCTTTCCGCAATACGTCATGGTTAAAGGGCCTAAAGATATAGTAAACCACCTTTCGCTGATAACCACTCAGAAGATCTTTTTGGATCATTATAAGTCAAATAAAACAATAAATGTTGGATTATTAAACCCGACAAAATTTATTAAAATTTTATATAATAAAAATGTGAATGTGAGCTTAATTATAGGCAGGAGTAAAAAAAATGGGTAAATTATTCGGAACCGACGGTATGCGCGGTATAGCAAACCGGAACCCCTTAACTTCGGAAACCGTATTGAAGTTAGGCATGGCTTTAGTTTATGTGCTCGATTCAAAAGGTAAAAAGTTAAAGATAGTTATAGGAAAAGATACGAGGCTTTCCGGTTATATGCTTGAAACTGCTCTTGCTTCCGGCATTTGCTCTATGGGCGCGGATGTATATCTCGTTGGTCCCCTGCCTACTCCCGGCGTAGCATTTATAACCTCAAGCATGAGAGCCGATGCAGGCGTCGTGATCTCAGCTTCCCATAACCCGTTTTACGACAACGGTATAAAGTTCTTTAGCGAAAGCGGTTTTAAATTTTCGGACGGCATCGAACATAAGATAGAAAAACTGTTTTTCTCGCCGGCGCTTGATTCCGATAATATCAGATCTACTGCCGCCAATATTGGAAAAGCTTACAGAATTGACGACGCGATTGGAAGATACGTGATCTTCACGAAATTAACTTTTCCGAAACATCTTTCGCTGAACAGTTTAAAGATCGTTCTTGACTGCGCCAACGGTGCAAGTTATAAAGCGGCTCCAGAGGTATTTACCGAACTTGGGGCCGATGTAACTGTTATCGGGGCAAAGCCGGACGGGATCAATATTAATGAAAATTGCGGTTCAACTTATCCCGAATATATTTGTTCCGAGGTTTTAAAAAATGGCGCGAACATCGGGATTGCTCTTGATGGGGACGGGGACAGGGTTATTTTTTGCGATGAAAACGCTCAGGTTTTGTCCGGAGACGAACTTCTTGCCGTCTGCGCGCTGGATATGAAACAAAATAATTCCCTGCGAAATAACGGCATTGTTACAACGCCGATGTCTAACATCGCGCTGGAACTCCTGATGAAAAAAAATGGCATAGATGTAGTTTATGCGGATGTCGGAGACAGGTATATTATAGAAAAGATGCACAAATACGGTTTTAACTTGGGAGGAGAGCAATCCGGCCATGTTATTTTTTCAGATGATGCAAATACGGGGGACGGCATAATTTCGGCTTTAAAACTTTTGGCAATTATGGTAAAATCCAAAAAACCGCTTTCAGAGTTAAGAAACGTAATTTCTTTATATCCTCAAACTTTGATAAATGTTGATGTGCCGTATAAAAAGAACCTTGAAGACATCCCCGAAATTAATAAAACGATAGAACATTACAATGCGGTGTTAAAGGACAGGGGTAGAATATTTATAAGATATTCGGGTACCCAGAATTATTTAAGGATCATGATTGAAGGGGAAAATGATAAAGAGATTAATAAGATAGGCCTCGAATTGAAAGAAGAAGTTTTAAAATATTTTTAAAATGAAATTAGGCGTTAATATAGATCATGTTGCAACATTGAGAAATGCGCGGGGAGGCAGCTTTCCTTCACCGGTTCATGCCGCTTTTGTGGCGCTGGAAGCCGGCGCATCAAATATTACATGTCATTTAAGGGAAGACAGAAGGCATATTAAAGATGAAGATGTCCGGTTAATTTCCCGTCTGACAAAAAGGCTTAACCTTGAAATGGCAGCTAATAAAAATATTATTGATATCGCTATGGAAATATCTCCTAGATCGGCTACCATAGTTCCTGAAAGAAGGCAAGAACTCACGACAGAAGGCGGGCTGAATGTTCTTGAAGGTATTGAACGGTATAAAAAAATAAATAAAAGGCTGAGGTCTAAAAAGATAACCGTTTCGGCATTTATCGAACCGGAAGAGCGGCAGATCAAAGCCGCTAAAGATGCACAGTTCGATTTTATTGAAATACATACCGGAAGATATGCAGGCACGATAGATCAAAAAGGTATGGAGACAGAACTTTTAAAGATTAAGGCGTCTGCCCGTTACGCGTTGGATCTTGGACTCGGCGTCAATGCGGGGCACGGGCTTAATTACGAAAATACCTATGATATTGCCCTCATAGACGGCATATACGAACTAAATATCGGCTATTCTATTCTATCTCATTCGATCTTCGTAGGCTTACATAAAGCGGTTAAAGAGATGATCGAAATTATCGAGTCGGCTGAACCGCCTGTAATAAAACGATAAGATAATAATAAGATAATAAGATAATAAAACGAGACAAGATGCAAATAATAGAAGGAATAGGCATTGACCTTGTTCGTATAGACAGAATAAAGTTGGTGTTCGATAATTATGGAGAGAGGTTTTTAAGAAGGGTCTTTTCCGATGAAGAGATCCTTAATATGAATGATATAATTATATCCAACAAAAAACGGGCATTGCAAAAAATTGCCGGATATTTTGCCGCAAAAGAAGCATTCTTAAAATCGGCAGGATGCGGACTTTTTTCTATTCCTTTTGATAGGATAAGAATATTTAATGCGCCGTCAGGCATGCCGTTCTTTAAATTCGATGAAAATTTAAAAAATTTACTTGTTAAAAAATATAAAAAAACATACAGCCGCATCCATTTAAGCATAACTCACGAAAACGGTCTTGCTATCGCATTTGTGGTGCTCGAAAGATGAACTTATATAACGCCGAAGATTTAAAGGCTATTGACTCCGAAACATATTCCATTTTTGGATACCCCGAATCTATTTTAATGGAAAATGCCGGTTCCGGCAGTTACAGGAAGCTTTTAAAGATATACGGGGAAAAATATTTAAAAAAAGCCGGCATTACTGTTATCTGCGGCAAAGGCAATAACGGCGGGGACGGATTTGTTATCGCAAGATACCTCTTAAATATAGGAGCGGATGTTAAAACCGTAATTTTATCGGAGTTTGGATCATATTCCGGTATTTCGCTTAAAAATCTCGAAATATTAAAAAAATTCGGCTCAAAAATAGTCGAAATAGCCAATGAAAATCACATAGATATCCTTTCAAGAACTCTTGCAGATACCGGCTTGTTGATAGATTCTATTTTCGGAACCGGCCTTAACAGAAATATCGGCGGCTTTTTTAAAAAGATTATATGCCTTATAAATGAAATGAGCGATAAATACGGTTTTGACATTATTTGTGTTGATGTCCCAAGCGGACTTAATTCTGATACGGGTTCTTTTATGGGAGCGGGAATTAAGAAAAATATTAAATCCATATTTACTTTTGGAGGATTAAAACCCGGTTTTTATTTGCAGGACGGCGAAACGTTTGATTTAGGCGCTAAAACAGTTTTAATAGACATCAATCATCCGAAACATCTTTTAGAAAAATACCGCTCTTCCCTTGAGCTTTTAACCGAAGACGATATCATTGCTATTCTGCCGGTTAGAAAGAAGACCTCTACCAAGTTTGATTACGGTCATCTTCTTGTTGCTGCGGGAAGCACCGGAAAGAGCGGCGCCGCGTATATGGCTTCTTTGGGCGGATTTAAAGCTGGGGCCGGCCTTGTAACATTGGCCGTTCCATCTGCGATAAACGGCATTATGGAAGTAAAAACTACCGAGATTATGACATACCCTTTGGATAGCGGCAAAACACAAGATAAAAAAAGGGGGTTTTTTACGGTTAAAGCGGCCCAGGAAATCGTGAATAATATTTTAAAAGGGAAAGAAGCGTTGGTCGTGGGTCCGGGCATAGGGTTACATACCGAAACTGCCAGTTTTTTATTTAAATTAATAACATTGGCTGGAGTTCCTATGGTAATAGACGCGGATGGGCTGAATTTACTGTCGAAAAATATGGAAATTCTGAGCGAAAAAAAAGCCGATATTATACTTACCCCGCACTATAAGGAAATGGAAAGGCTGAGCGGCATTGACAGAAAAATTATAGAAAAAGATCCATTAAAGATTGGCAGGGAATTTGTTAAAAAATATGGGGTTTATCTGATCCTTAAGGGTTCGACTATGTATATATTCCATAAAAACGCTAAAGACATATCCATTCAGAACAGGCATAACCCTCTTCTGGCAAGCGGTGGCAGCGGAGATGTTTTAAGCGGAGTTGCGGGGTCTTTTATCGCCCAAGGGGTAAGCATATACCAATCGTTACAGCTTTCGTCATTTTTGATTGTCTATGCCGCCAATATTCTTTCCTTAAAATTCGGCGATACCGGGGCGGGGGCGGTAAAGATAGCTTCATACATACCATTTGCAATAAAATCTTTGAAAGAAAAATTTAATCGAATTTAACTGGGATTTAACTGGGCGCCTTTTAAAACTTTTTCATAAATTATGGCGCGTAGCTCTTAAAGGAACCTTAAAGGAAACAAATTTCCAAATTTAGTATAATTTATTATAATCTACTTACGGAGTTTAAATTTTAATATGCTTAAAGCAAAAGATGTGATGACCACAAAAGTAATTACCGTTAATGAAGACGACGATGTAAGTAAAATTGCAAAAATCTTTATGGATAAAAAGATAAACGCCGTGCCGGTAGCCGGACCCGACGGTAAATTAAAAGGGATAGTTTCCGAAACGGATCTGGTATATCAGGATGCTAATCTTCATATTCCGACCGTTTTTACGATATTTGACAGCATCTTCTATCTTGCAAGCTCTAAACATTTTAAAGAAGATATTAAAAAGATAACCGCTACCAAAGTAAAAGACATTATGAATAAAAATGTGATTTCCGTTAACGAAGACGAACCTCTTGATAATATTGCAACAATAATGACCGATAAGAAAATTTACTCGGTGCCTGTTGTGGATAAAGATACGAAGATAAAAGGAATAGTTTCAAGATACGATATTATCAGGTCAATGTTCGATACAGAAAAAGAGTGAAAAGTGAAAGGGGGATGCGGACGGTTATCAAAATCTCTTGCCGGGACGGAAGTTATAGCCGGAGAATTTGCACGGCTTTTAAAATCTGGGGATTTTATATCGTTAAACGGCCCGCTCGGTGCAGGAAAGACAAAATTCGTTTCTGGCATAGTAAGATATATTTGCCACGAACTTCAATATCCCGTCTTTAGCCCCACATTTACGGTAATGAATAAATACCGCTGCGGCGTTACGATTGACCACTTTGATTTTTACCGGTTAAACAACATTCGTGATCTTGAAGATTGCGGTTTTTTTGATTCTCTTTTATCAAAGAGCATTACGATAGCCGAATGGGGGGATAAAATATCTTTTGACCATAAAATATTTTTAAAAGGCGGATACTATAAAGTAAAAATTAATTTTGTAGAAAAAGAAAATGACACGATGAGGGAAATACTTATAGAAAAAGTTATTTAAGTTATTTAAAAAGTTATTTCGGGGCGGAAGTTATGAAAAGTTCCGATGCAATCAATTATGAGAAGTTCCGATGCGTGATTAAAGAATATTAAATATTATTAAGAAAGGGGTCGGGTATTGTGGATAATTTTGATGTTTGTATAATAGGGGGCGGTCCTGCAGGATATGTCGCCGCATTAAAATTGGCTACCTTCGGCTTTAAAGTCGCCGTCATAGAAAAAGAAAGGATCGGCGGAACCTGTCTTAATAGGGGCTGTATCCCGACGAAGGTTCTTTATTCGAAGGCAAAATATTTAAGCAGGTTAAAATCGCCGGCCGCTGGGTTCAGTATCGATGGATATAAAATAAATTATGACGAAATTATTGATTACAAAGATAAAGTTGTGGGTCTGCTTGCCGGCGGCGTGGAAAAGCTTTTAAAAGCAAGAAACGTCACCGTTTTTAATGGAACTGGGAGGATAAGCTTTGCCCCAGATAAAAAAAAATCTTTGCCGGCAAAAATATCCGTCGGCTACAACAATAAAACAACGATAGAATTCGATGCTAATGACGTAATAATTGCAACAGGCTCTACCCCCGCTATGATACCTTCTTTTAATATTGATCATAAAAATATAGTTACTTCCGACGAAATCCTTTCCATGAGGGCTGTTCCGTCGTCTATGATAATTATAGGCGCCGGGGTCATAGGGTGTGAATTTGCAAATGTTTTTAATGAATTCGGCGTTAATATTATAATGTTGGAACTTTTACCGTCAATCCTGAGTACCGAAGATAAAGAAGTTTCAAGGTTCATACATAAGATATTTAAAGCCAAAGGAATTGATATAAGAACTTCCGTTGCCGTCGAAACAATAAATTCCGTTGATAACGGTGCCGTCGTAACATTAAAGAGCGGAGAAAAAATAGAAGCGGAAAAAGTCCTTGTTTCAATCGGTAGAAACTTAAATACCAAAGGCATAGGACTGGAAGAAGCCGGCGTAAGCATTGACCCAAAAGGCAAAATAGCCGTTGATATGCATAATGAAACCTCCGTAAAAGGAATTTACGCCTGTGGAGATATTACAGACGGTCCGATGTTAGCGCATAAAGCATCTTATGATGCGGTAATAGCCGCCATGAGTATATCCGGTAAAAGCAAAGAAAAAGACTATAATATCCTTCCATGGTCTGTTTATACTAGTCCGGAAATAGGCACGGTCGGGCTTAAAGAGGGGGACAAAGCCCTTGAAAATGTTAAATACAGGGTCGGTCGGTTTTCTTATGGAGCCAACGGCATGGCGCTTGCCATGGAAGAGCCGGAGGGCTTCTTGAAGGTGCTTACGGAAGAAGGGACGGGTAAAATACTCGGCGCCTCCGGCACAGGGACGGATATAGCCGGACTGATAGCAGAGCTCGCCGCTTTCATGCATTTTAACGGCTCTATCGAAGATGTGGAATTTACCATACATTCCCATCCAACGATTTCGGAGATTGTCCCCGAAGCCGTTCTTGATTCCATTGGCGAAGCAATTCATAAAGCAAATCCGAGAACGGTAAGGAAATAAATTTATATATTTTTTACAAAATAAATGTAAAACTATATTAAACTCTACATAATATAAATATTTAAATATAATATAGTCATTTATAATACATATAATACAGTAATATAGGCGTTAAAAGAGTTCCATATATGTCACTCATAGTTCAAAAATTTGGCGGGACTTCTATGGGCAGCATAGATAAAATAAAACATGTTGCTTCAAAAGTCATTGAAGAAAAAAGGAAAAATAACGATGTAGTTGTGGTTGTGAGCGCAATGAGCGGCGAAACGAACAGGCTGTTGGAACTGGCCTTGGATATCGGCGGGAATCATTATAAAAGGGAAACGGATATGATTATATCTACCGGTGAACAGGTAAGCGCTGGACTGTTGTCAATAGCCTTGAATAATGAAGGCTATAGGGCTGTTCCTCTTCTTGCCCATCAGATCAAGATCAAGACGGATGGTTCTTACGGAAAAGCGAGGATCTTTTCTATAGATGCCGAAAACATCAAACAAGAAATAAATTCAGGCAGAATTGTCGTTGTAGCCGGTTTTCAAGGTGTTGACGAATCCGGTTATATAACGACCCTCGGAAGAGGCGGTTCAGATACGACGGCTGTAGCTTTATCTGCGGCTCTAAATGCTGACAGGTGCGATATTTATACCGATGTTGATGGCATTTATTCAGCTGATCCTTCTATAGTTCCGGAAGCAAGAAGACTCGATGTCGTGTATTTTGACGAAATGATCGAGATGTCAAGCTTGGGCGCAAAGGTCTTACAGATAAGATCCGTCGAGTTTGCAATGAAATATAATATAAACTTATATGTTAAATCCACTTTTGTAGATGGTCCGGGAACGCAAATCAAGTATCTGCCGGAGGGAGGAAAGATGGAAGCATTGCAGGTTTCCAGCGTTGCATGCGATAAAGATGAAGCAAAAATATCTATCAGAGGTATTCCCGATAAGCCCGGGATAGCCGCAAGAATTTTTTCCGCAATATCTGATGATGGCATTATAGTTGACATGATTATTCAAAATATCTCGGTAGAGGAATTGACGGATCTCACCTTTACCGTATCCAAAAAGGATCTGAAAAGAGCCTTAAAGTTAACTGAGTCTGTTGCGAAAGAATTAAATGCCAGCGAAGTTATCAGCGACGAAAAGATAGCAAAAATATCGCTCATAGGCGCCGGAATGAGAAATCATTACGGCACTGCATCAAAAATGTTCGGCATTCTTGCAAAAGAAAATATTAACATAATGATGATATCAACATCGGAGATCAAGATCTCGTGCGTTATAGATTCTAAATATGCCGAACTTGCCACAAGGATCCTGCATGAGGCTTTCAATCTCAGCTTAAATAACGGCGGCAACGGTTTTAAGTAATAATTGCAACGGTCGTTAATAAGTATATAAAAAAAATGAAAAAACCAGACAAGAAAAAAGTTGAAATTTATGATACGACCTTGCGGGACGGGACGCAGGGGGAAGGGTTTTCTCTTTCTCTTGACGATAAATTGATGATCGCGGATATTCTTGACGGGCTCGGTATTCAATTTATCGAAGGCGGATACCCTGTGTCAAATCCTAAAGATGAAAAATTCTTTGAGCTTATCAGCAAAAAAAAACTCTTGAACTCTAAAATCGTGGCGTTTGGAAGCACAAGAAGAAAGAATACAAATGTGAAATCCGATCCTAACATTACAACTCTTGCGGGTCTTAACGTAGATTATGTTGCTATTGTTGGAAAATCATGGGATTTACATGTTACGGATGTTTTAAAAATCTCCCAAAATGAAAATTTAGACATTATAGCCGATTCCGTTAAGTTTTTGAATGATAATGACAAAAAAGTATTTTTCGATGCCGAACATTTTTTTGACGGCTTTAAGAATAACGAACTGTATGCGGTAAAAACGTTGCGAACCGCTCTTTCCGCCGGAGCCGTTAAAGTTATTCTGTGCGATACGAACGGCGGCTGCCTTCCCCATGAAATTACCGGAATAATAAATAAGCTTTTGGCATATTATAACGTTGATATATCAAAAATAGGAATACATACGCATAACGATTCCGATTGTGCCGTTGCAAATACCCTTGCCGCCGTTATATTGGGGGTAAGGCACATTCAGGGAACTATAAATGGCTACGGCGAAAGGTGCGGCAATGCCAATCTCTGTTCGATAATACCAGACCTTGAATTTAAATTAGATCTGCACGCAATTGGCAAGGCAAAATTGAAAAATCTCGTCAGGGTATCGCATCTCATAGATGAAATCTCAAATAACAATCCTATAAAAAACAGGCCCTTTGTCGGAGAAAGCGCATTTGCCCATAAAGCGGGGATTCATGCAAATGCGGTCTTAAAAAATCCTTCTTCCTATGAGCATATTAATCCAGGTTTTATCGGCAATTCAAGACGGTTTTTAATATCTGACTTATCGGGCAAAAGCAACATAGAAGCCAAAGCAAGGGAACTCGGTTTTGATATAAGCACGATAACGGAAACTAAAGAGGTTGAACTGCTAAATAAAATTAAAGAGATGGAAAAATACGGGTTTAATTTTGAAAGCGCGGATGGCTCTTTTAAAATACTTTTGGATAATTATTCCGCAAAAAAAGCTAAAAGCTATTTTAATCTTATTGCCTTCAGGGTTTCTATCGAAAAAAACTGCGACGTTAGTTATAAAAATTCTATTGGTGGTGCAGTCGTAGAGGAGGCAAAACAGGACAATAATAAAAATATTTTCAGTGAAGCGGTAGTTATGCTTAAGATAGGCGGCAGCATAGAGCATACGGTCGCTTTAGGAGACGGTCCGGTCAATGCCCTTGATAATGCGTTAAGAAAAGCCCTGCTAAAATTTTATCCAGTGCTGGAAGATATGAAATTAGCCGATTTTAAAGTTAGGGTAATCAGCGGCGGCGCAAAAAGCGGCACAGCATCGTTTGTAAGAGTTTTGATAGAATCGTATGATAAGACGGATAAATGGACTACGGTAGGAGTATCCGAAAATATTATAGAGGCCAGTTACCAGGCGCTTGCCGACAGTATTAATTATAAGCTCCGTAAGGAAAAAACATGATAGATTTCGACGACATAAAAAAAAACGGTTTTTTCAGGTCACTTTTTTTTACATGGAAAAAATCCCTTTTTACCCCTGAAGACTTTTTTCAGGAGATATCAACGAATAAAAACATTATGCATCCATACTTTTATGCGATCATATTCGGTTATATGAATCTTGTTTTTTCTTTTTTTTGGGAGATACTATTTTTTAGGATAGGATTTTATTCCAATTATTCTTTTTTACCGCAAATCCCTTTATTATTTGAACAGAAAAATACATTGGCTTTTTTTATAATCCTCGGGATCGCAATTTTGCTTTTAATAGCGGGGATTTTATATACCGTATTTTTAATGATCTTAACGGTTATAATCCACGGTTTTAATCTTCTTTTAGGAGGGAAAAACGAGTTTAGATATACGTTCAGGATAATTTGTTATTCTGCGGGTGTTAATCTGTTTTCCATATTGCCGATCTTTGGCTATAATGTAGTTACTTCATGGTTTGCGGTCCTTGCCGTCATAGGGATAAAAAAAACGAACGGCTTATCCACGGCAAGATCTATTATGGTGATACTTCTGCCTTATATATTTCTTTCTTTAATAGCAATTATATTTATTGTAAAGATAATTGCTATGAGGTAAAAATTTACGGCAAATATGATTTTAGAGTTTTTTTATCTTTTCGATAATACCGCTTGTAGATCTTCCGCCTAAATAATCTATTAGGGCTACTTTTCCGCCATTTGATTCCACTATATCTTTTCCGACGATGTCTTTATGTTTATAATCCGAGCCTTTTACCAAAAGATCAGGTTTGATTTCTTTAATAAGATTATACGGCGTATCTTCCTCAAAGATTATTACATAATCAACGGGAGCTAAACTCGAAATTAAATATGCCCTGTCGTTTTGCCGGATTATAGGCCTTTTATCCCCCTTTAATCTTTTTACCGATTCGTCGCTGTTTATTCCGACAATCAAAACATCGCCGAGCTTTTTTGCCTCATTAAGGTAGTAAGCATGACCGGCATGAAAAATATCGAAACACCCGTTGGTAAAAACGATTTTTTTCGACTTTTTTTTAAGTTTAGCGGCAACATCCTTTATTTCATTAAACTTTATTATTTTATTCATTTTAAAAAATAAAAAACCCGCAGCATAATATATATGTTATATATGCTTGCGGGAAAAATAGAGGAAATAATTCTATTTTTAAGTTTACAATTATTAATATGAATTTGTCAAGAAAAATTAAACAATTCCCAGGATAAAAAATGATATTGAAATTAAAACAAGATTAATGATATTCTGTAACTCTATAATAAAGTTAATATTTGAGATTTTTCGGGAGAGGTGTCCGAGAGGCCGAAGGAGCATGACTGGAAATCATGTATAGACGAAAGTCTATCGAGGGTTCGAATCCCTCTCTCTCCGCCAGTCATTATATAAAAGTAATTTTAGCATACTGCACAGTTAAGGTAGGACTAAAGAGGGATTCGAACCCTCGAGAAGGGCGATAGCCCGCAAGAGGAAGTTCGCAAGGGTTTAGACTTCCCGAAGGGAAGGCAATCCCTCCCTCTCCGCCAGTTAAAATAATTA
>JAKASO010000051.1 GCA_021818985.1 bacterium | reverse complement strand
CTGCAGGATTTGAATCTTTTCCTCATCAGTAAATTTTCTTCTTGTGTTTAGTCCCATTTTTTTAACCTCCAATTGACTTAATTATAGTGTCTAATTTTATTCCAGTCAATTAGGGGGCTAATACAATATTAAATGGTTTTTAAAATCTTTTTTAATTTAATTAATTTTAATTAATATTGTTGTTAAGGGCGGACGAAAACCCGGAGCAATACTCTTAGAGCGAAGCGAAAAGAGTTTGCGCAGGGATTCATTTTTCGTCCTCCCGTAAAGATATTTAAAAGGCAACCGGAATATCCCAAGAAGATACAAAAACATACTTTTAACTAATCCACCTATGTGGCATTAAAAAAATGTATTGACAAAAGGAACAGTTTATATTTATATAATAATTAATTCTAAAAAATAAAATTCTTTAAATTTATCTTTATATTTTATTGATTATTTTGGGAGGGACTAAAATGCTTGACGTAAAAATTGCCCCACACAAAAGTTATTTAATGGCGGATACCCCGAATCAAAAGCTCTTCATAGAATTAAAACTTAGATCTGAGGGGAAATCAAGTTTCAATTCTTCACTGTCTATAGCATTTGTCGTAGATACTTCAGGATCGATGCGCGAGATCGTTTCCGGTTCCACAGTATTTACCGGGGAAACTCAAACTATTGACGGAAATACTTACAATATAGTAACCGGAGGAAATTCCAAAATAGGAATTTTAATTGACGGATTAAAAAAATTTGTGAGTTCCTCCAAATTAAAAAATACCGATAGAATCAGTCTTGTTAAATTTGACGATTATGCAAAAGTTTTACTGCCTTTTACAAACATTGAAGATAAAAATAAAGACGCAATAGTAAAAGCCGTCGAAAGTTTGATTGATTATAGCGGCGGTACTAGTATGGGTGCGGGACTTAAAGAAACGTTAAATTTAATTTCAAAAGAAACGGGAAATAGAAGAATTATTATGCTTACCGATGGACGGACCTCGGATGAAGATTTAGTTAAAGAAATATCAACGGAATTAACAAAAGAAAATATACCGGTAATAGCAATAGGTATCGGTGAAGATTGGAATGAAGAGTTGATTACATTCATTACCGATAAAACACAGGGAAAGCCTTTTTATGTCGCAACTGAATCCTTGAATAATGCGGCGGACAATATTGCCATTAATCCATCGGACATACCCGAAACGATGATGAAAGAATTAGATCGTGCCATAAATGAAACGCTTACCGGATTATCTTTAAATATAAATGCCGTAAAAGACGTAGTGATAGATAGGATAACAAGGGTCTATCCAGAAGTTTCGGAAGTAGATATGAGCATCAAGCCGCACTCCTTAGGCAATATAAATTCGAAAGAAAATGCAGTGTTTATCATAGAAGCTACTATACCGGAACGTAAACCTTTAAGGTCGCGTCTTATGCAGTTGAGTTTTACCTATGATGTGCCCGGCGCAAATCACAGAAGTGAAAATCCTCCCGAAGACGTTATAGTCGAATTTACTACGGATGAATCTAAGGCATCTATTATAGACCAGGAAGTTGTGCAATTGGTACAACAAAGGAATGTAGGCGGATTAGTAGAAAAAGCATTAAAAGAAGCTATATACGATCCTGACGCTGCCCGGAGAACGCTTGATATAGCAAGAAGCATGACGATAAAGCTTGGAAACACCGCTATGACCGGAATAATAGAACATGCGCAAAACGAAATAAGAGAAAACAAAACTATAAGTCCGGGAATTTCAAAAACTTTAACGATAGGTTCGAAAACACAAACAGTCAAAATCGGCACAGAAAAAAATGGATTATCCGATGAACAGATAAGGAAACATACCAAAAGTTAACGTAATTCAATCGATATATCGATTATGGAGCATAATTTCTTTATTATTTATATAAATATGAGGAGGAAAGTAGATGAAAACATGTCCTTCATGCGACAAAAAATTTTTTGCGGACAATGAAGAATTTTGCGATGAAGACGGATCTAAATTGATAATATTTAATTCTAATGCCGGCGTTAATGTCGATAATATCACGAAGAACGACGTTTTGAAAGGCGAAACAACTGTGGATATAGATAAGAATCTTACCACAGGGGAAAATTTAAAAGCCAATTCGGAATTCAAACCTGCGCGTATAACGCTTAAAACAGGCGGCAGTTTAACCGGCAAATTTTTCGATTTAACATCAAGTTCTTCGGTCGTGGGAAGATTCAACTCGTCGACTGGACCAATAGATATAGATGTAAGCGGGTTATCCGGTGCGGAGCATATATCTAGAAAACATGCAAAATTTACTTTTGAAAGAGGAAAATGGTTTATATCCGATATGGGTTCTACAAACGGGGTTTTTATAAAAAGAAATGGAGCAGCGGAATTTTCTCCAAGACTTGTCGAACCGGCAGAATTGAGTAACGGCGACGAAGTGTCTCTCGGTAATATGGTTTTTCTATTTGCCATTTAAATTTATTGGATTTTAATTAAAATAGTATATTGAAATAATGAGCGAAGAAACCCTGGAAGAAAAAATATATCCTGTTGAAAGCGATATAGAACCAATAAAAGAAGGCGACGTAATAACTTTAGATAATATAGAGTTAAAGATAGAAAAGTCTCTTTTGTCGGGCTGGTATATTGCAAGTAAAAAAGACGGGGAACCGGTATTATATTATAAAGGAAATTGCGGTTTATGGAAAAATTCTCCTGCATCTTCGGCATTGCCGGAAATTTTGGCATATTCCGAAAACGAAATAATAATTTTAAAAAATAACGAATACAAAAAATACGAATTTGAGATTCCTTCAAGGAAAAAAGATATCGACGAAATTGTTCAATATATGATCGAAATCGCCGAAATGATTATAGATTTAAATAAAAGAAATTTATCTGTTTTATATATCAATTTCGATTCTTTATATACATATAAAAACAGAATTAAATTGAATATACTTCCAGACGTATGCGAAATAAACCAAAAAATGTATTCACACAGAGACATGGTTGCGCCGGAAGTTTTAAGGCACGAGCCTGCAACCGGAAAAGAAGGCGTTTATATTTTAGGGCTTTTGGCGTTTAAATTGTTAACCGGAGAAACTATAAATCCTTATGACGCTTATATTTCAAATTATATTTTCAATATAAGCGTTCCCGGTTTTCCGCAGTTTATAGCAAGGACTTTAGTCCAAGCCGAAGAAAGATTTACTGTGGAAGAGTCGCTTAATTATTTGAAAAACATTTGGGAAGAAAGAAAGATTCCTGTAAGATTCGATATCGGAATGTCTTCTACGGTAGGATTAAATAAAAATAGACCGGTAGACGAAGACAGTTGCGGATTTATTATTGAAAATACTTTAGACTCTAATGGTAGAAATTTATTATTAAGAGCATGCCTTGCCGATGGAATGGGTGGAATGGCGGCAGGAGAGGTAGCTAGTAAAGCCGCTGTGGAAGGTTTTTTGAAAACAGGTGTCAGCCAGTCTTTGGAACTTAACGATTTAGACGATTTAGCGTTAGATTTAGCATGGCAGGCAAATAAAAACGTTTTTGATTATCTCGCAGGAAAAAACGGTGGATGCACTTTTATAGGCGTAGTTTTTAAAAATGAAACTTTTGCATTAGTCCACATTGGCGATTCAAGGGCTTATTTCTGGAATGCTTCTAAAGCGAAGCCGGAACTAATAAGACTTACCAAAGATCATTCATATGTTGCGCTTATGGTATCTATCGGAAATATGACGGAAGAAGAAGCAAAAAACAGTCCGGATAGAAACAACATTCTGAAATCCTTAGGTTCTCTTAAAAATAGACAGGATGCATATATTGATGATTTGCAAAAAACTATAGGTAAAAAAACCGAAATTTTAAAAAAAAACGACATACTTTTAATAGTATGCGATGGGATATGGTCTGAAGTAGAGCAAAAAGATTTTGAAAAAGTTTTGAACGATAACATTAATTCCAATAACATACGGGATGCTCAATATATAGCCGATACGCTTGTTGCTCTGGCGGTAGAAAAAGGTGCTTCCGATAATGCTTCTGCGCTTATAATTAAGAGAATTTCTTGAAACTATTAGATTATTAAAGAGTTTAATTTTAACGTGGGTAATTGATTATGATAAATTGTCCCGTGTGTTTGTCTCCCATTCCCGATAACTCTTCTAAATGTCCGATATGCGGAAACGCCAACGTTAACGCTCCTTCCTGTGCGCCCCTTAAGACGGGTTATATTATTTCTTCAAGATATGAAATAGAAAAAGTCTTAGGAGATCCGGGAGGTTTTGGGATAACTTATCTTGCTCGTGACGAAGAACTTAAAAGAAAAGTCGCTATAAAAGAATACTTTCCAGACAGGATAGCTACTAGAACAGGCGATAAAGTAAGTATACCGCCTACGCTCGATAATAAGGAAGATCTCCAAAAATTTAAAGAGGAAGCAAGATCCATAGCAAAATTAGACAATCCTGGAATAGTAAAAATTCACGACATAATAGAAGAAAACGGGACTTTTTATATCGTTATGGAATATATCAAAGGAGAATCCTTATCTTCCCTTCTTGGA
>JAKASO010000050.1 GCA_021818985.1 bacterium | reverse complement strand
CGAGTATAACTTCTTCCACGAAAAGGCGGGTTACGGGAAGATTTATTGGACCAACTGCCACAAACCGGCCGGCCTTTTTGCCTTGAAAACATTTAAAATTTTCAACCGTTTCAGATTTATAAGCCTTAAGTATGAGCAATACGAAGTCTTTTTCTTTTTGTTCGAGCTGTTTTTGGCGTTCTTCCTCACGGAGGTTCATATTGACGCCGATGTAATGCGCTCTTTCGTACTTGCCGATATTTAATATTTCAAAAGCGCGAAAATCTTTTCCGTCAGCTTTCATTTCTCGTTGAACCTGAATCATCCTTTTGCGGGTTGTGTGAATCGCAAATTTACCAAGGTCAGAACCTATCCACTTTCGGTTAAGTTTTTCTGCAACGGCAAGGGTTGTTCCCGAGCCGCAAAAAAAGTCGGCAACGATGCCGTTTTCATTAGAAGAGGCTTTAATTATGCGCTCAAGAAGAGCTTCTGGTTTTTGAGTGGGGTAATCTATTCGTTCAGATGCTGTTGGACAGATAAAATTAATATCTTCCCAAACATCATGCATTGGAACACCTTTATTTTCTTTTTCGCGTTTAATATAATTTCCATTTTTGTCTTTTAAACGAACAAGTTTTCCCTCTACCACACCCCTGACGGTGTCCTCTATCCATTCCGGATTTGCGTATTCTTGATACAATAAAGTAAATACTTTATGTTTAGATTTTGAATAAAATAAAATATTATCATGCATTTTTTGGAAAGTCCTTGCAACATTACTCCATCTCTTGTAATGCCATACTATTTCATTAATATATAGTTCTTGTCCAAATGTCTCATCCATAACAAGTCGGATAACCGAATTTAACCGCCAATCACAATGCACATATATACTTCCGTCGTCTGCCAATAAATCTCTCATAAGCACAAGCCTTTCATAAATCATGGAAATAAAACTATCCGCTCCTTTCCCCCAGGTATCGCGGTAGGCAAGTTCCTCTAACACGCTCGGCTTTTTGGTGAAGGTTTCATCTCCAATCTCTATATCCATTGAAAAATCTGCGCCGACATCGAACGGCGGGTCAATGTAAATCAGCTTTATCCCGCCGTTTTGTTCGATTTCTTGGCGCATAGGACCGTTTTTTAAGCCGGAGAGGATTAATTTGTTGTCACCCCAGATAAGTTTATTAGTCCAACCCGATTTTTGGCGTCCCCGTTCGTCAAATAGTGATAATTGCGACTTTGCATCTTCCGGTTTTTCGGCGCGTGGTTCATCCACCTGCTCTATAATCTGAAACGGAAGCACGATATTAGTTATTTCGTCGGTTTTTCCATTCCAGACAAGTTCCACTTCTCTTTTTTCATCAAATAATAAAAAACGGTATTTATCTGGAAGGGTCTTGTCTTTTTCTATAAGCTGCAATATTTCCCGTTTTTCAATATCCGTAAGTTTCATTTATTTAATCCCTTTTTTTAATCCCTTTAATATTTTAATAAATGTCGTAAGAAATTATTTTTAATTTAATTTTAATTCTTTAAAAAAATCATCAAATATATGAGTTAATTCATTTTTATTTAATTCCCGTATATTTTGTGAATCCTTTATTTTTTCATTTAAATTATCTTGATTATTGAGTATTTGCAATAATTGCTTATAATAATTATTAATATGCTCATTCTTATTTGGAATATTTTTAAGAAAATCATCGTTACTTATTGTTACTTCACCCAAATAATTTCTAAATTTGTCGTTATACCATATCGATAAGATATTTTTGATATTTTCTAAAACATTTAAAAATATATCAAAGTTAACTCCATTCTTTTCTGATATCCGCTCCTTTCCCTTTTGTATTTCCAAATTTAATATTTCACAGCCTTCGAGAGCACGAAATATATATGAATGACTATATTTAATATTAACAATTTTCTGATCGTCTTTACTTATCTCAATAGAATAATTAACTTTGCCAAAAATTTTCATTAAATAATCCCTAAAATTGATTAGAGCCTGTCTGAGTAATTTTTGATCCTCCTCATTTTCGTCATAAATTGAAATATGTTGAATGATATTTAAAATTAAGCAATTTATAATATAGGAAATACGGTCAATCCCGGTCACCATATTGTAATGACTAAGAATATTGCCATCTTCTTTTAATTTTTCATTAAAAATATTATTAAATCTTTCATGATTATAGGATTTAATTGCAGGCAAAAGACAATTTATCCAACATTCTGAAATATTTGTCGTTTTACCTTTTATTTCTTTGCGAATGCAATCTTTATATTGTTCATTGGCATTATTCAATTCTGTTATAAAATCATTTAAACTTGGGAAAATTTTTTCGAAATAATAAGGCAAACATACAACTCTGCCATTTATAGAAGATAATATTTTATTGTTGTTATCATAGCTTCTTAACCTATTTTTATAAATCTGCCATGAATCGGGACATATTAAAACAATAAAGAGGTCTTTATTTTTTCTCGCAACATCCCAAATTAATTGCCTTATATGGTTATCCCTGAAAGAATAACCGACAATGAATAATATATCGCACGATTTAAGAAGATTTTCTTTCATTTTCATCAAAAGTTCGAACAATGGCTCATAATATTCGTACTTTTGGGCAGGGTATATCATTAAATTTTCTGCTTTTTCTCCGGTAATAAGTTCAATTTTATCACTACTTCCTTCTTTGCCCCCTACGAGTGATTTAATAAATCTATTATATTCAGTTTTATACCAGGTGATTGAGCCGTGGATCTTAAATAGTTTAATATCAAAGTTTTTTTCATCATCAAATAACCCAGGATTCCATGCTTCATCAAATCCATCTGTAAAATTCAAACGGTTTTCAGCACAGAATTGTTCTATCACGGTATCATAATTTACGCTATATATATTAAGGGGACATGAATCAAAAAAAGCCTTTAAAGGAGATAAATATTCTATCTTTACAATTTCTGACTTTGGAATAATAACTTTAGCTCTAATAAAATTAAGTAATTTATCATATATATTCTTAATTAACCCTTGAATTTCATCATCATTATTAAGCTCATCATTGTGTAACACATTATATATAACGCTCTCTTCCAAAAAAGCATTTATAGTAGTTTTTTCAAAAGTCCCAAAATTCAATATTTCATTAAGTGTTCTTAACAATACTTCAACATCCACTTTATGTAAACCATCTTTTAATCTTTTTTGTATTTTTTCTTGGATTACATAATTCAAATATTTGATTTGTTTATCATCACTATCATCAATTTTTTTATTAAATTCTTCGACAAATTCAAAAGTAGTGGGAACTCCTGCATTTTTAGAAGCACCAGCGCCTAATAAAAATGAAATTCTTTTAATATCCAATTTTTTAGGGCTTTCGCTTTGAGTAATTGGGAAATACGGATAATATTGAGGATCTGCAAAATAAAATGGATTCATATTAAAATCTTATATAATTTCTAATTTTTATTCAAGTTTTATTAAGGTAAATTTATTCACTATTTTCCTCCAAGATAAATCTTCGTTATGTAATCTCTATTATGCCCAAGTTCATTAGAAACCGCCATTTCAGCTTCTTTTTCGTTGAAACCTTTATCTATGAGTTCGGCATACCTTTCCTGAGCCTCGGAGTGTCTTACGGCATGAATATTAAATCCCTGCGCTTTAATTGAATTCGACAAATGGTCTTTTTCCTGTTTTAAATTCCTGTCCGTTCTGTATTTATTATTCATTGCATACTTTTGAAGTTCTTTAATTTCTTTGACTTTTTCGCCGGAAAGCACAATCCCCCTCGGTCTTCCGTTCTTGCACCAGCTGCTTTTTAATTCGAGAATATTTCCTTTCAAAACAGAATATCCTTTGGCAAAGGCAAGCCCGGCATGAATGCTTTCTTCCCGTCTGAGTCCTGCAATTTCAGCAAGTTTTAACTGGGTATAGACGTTTACGTCTTTTTCTTTAAAATACGACAATTTTTCCTTTAAATCAATACCCTTCGCTTTAAGGCTTTTATCCTTATATTCGATTACCCGTTTAAGTCCAAGTTCGCCGTTTGTTGCTGCTATATTCGTTCTTTTCGTTTCAAAAAGAAAAGAGCGGAGGCTCGAAACATAATTAATAATCGTTGCATCCGTCAGTCCCTGATTCTTATAATAATTTACCATTTGTTTTATGTCTTCATTAGTCCATTTGCCGATATCGCCACCTCTATTAGCCGTAACCCTTGTGCCGAAATTTCTGGCATCTTGGGCTATGCGGTGCATATCCTGCCTGATGTCGTGGTCTCTTTTATTGCTTACTACCGATACTGGATTATCAACCTTGTGAAAATGCTCTATTTGCTTTAATTCCTGATTTATTTTATATTCTATTTTTGTCATGGCTTCTTCCTCCTTTAAAATAATTTGTTAATTTTAAAATAATAAATAAACTTCTATTAGCGGCATTTAAACTGCCTATTTTTGTTATTAATTATAATTTAAGGTCGAAAATGTCTTTTCGTATGGCTTTTTAACTGGAAAGACAATACCAGCTCTAAGGAGAAAATCTTTTGAGGATAAGCTAATAATCCCTTATATTTTTTAATATTATTTTCCGG
>JAKASO010000049.1 GCA_021818985.1 bacterium | reverse complement strand
CGGCTATTTCCGAACTTGCTTTTTATTTGTTGTTTTTAGCCATTTCGCATATTCCTTTTTCTACAAACTATAAAGATAATTATGAAGCCGCCGCCCCGCTTATAGCATTTTTTCTAACTTTATTCATAATAACAACAGGAACTCTCACTTTTATCAAGCTTAAAGAACACATACATATCTTAAAAAAGGATTAATTAATATAGTCGTTAATACCCCGTATTTGCCCTTTTAAGCCCCTTAATTTGACTTTTAATATTAATAATTATATAAAAATTAATAAGTTTAGTATATTACAGATAAAAACATGGGGTTTAAATGGCGGGTTTAATCTTATTCCTTTTTATTGCGGTTATATTTATAGGTATTTTCTGCTTCTGTTCTAAAATTAAGGCCGATAATGATAAAGCCGTTAATAAAGGCAAGGACATCGATAATCAAATTGCCGAAATCAAAAAAGAGATAATGATAGTTAACGGTTCATCTATTCCTGGTAAAAAAATAATCAAAGTTTTAGGGTTAGCCAGGGGAATATCTGATTCCCAAGCTACCACAAAGGAAGAATTTTCTTTAATCGAAAAAGAAGCTTTGTATAATATGTTTAAAGAAGCCAGGGTACTCGGAGCAAATGCAATAACGGATGCCAAACTTACAACCGGCACTTATGAACAGCAGGGTTCTCGGTGGCAGTAGTCTCAGGCTATTTATACGGGGGCGGCGGTAGTTATAGAATAATAATTCAGCGGACATTAAATTTATTATGGATAAAAGACCCGAAGCCCATTTTAAAAAGCCCAGAATGGAGCATACAAAGATTAAGCACCATCTTTTTTCTGAGACTTTAAAAGTGTCTTTGTATATAGCTAATAACATGGCTCGTAATAATAAATATATGAATTTCGATTCATACGCCTACATAGATTTGTTCGCCGGTAGCGGAAAATTTAAAGACGATAGTAAAGGTTCGCCATTAATAGCGGTTGATATAGCCGCAAACCATTTAAAATATAAAGGAAATGTTTTTAATAAAATTGATTTAATATTTATAGAAAAAGACAAGCAAAATGCCGACGATTTAAAAAAAAATGTTGGATTAGAATTAAAAAAATATAATCTTGAAATTTTAAAAAATTTAAGAGTTCAAATTGGCGATGAAAGTTGGGAAAAATACGATATAGAAAAGATTCTTAACGGTTCAACGTGGGGGTTTATTTTTGCCGACCCATTTTCGACGGAATTGAAATTAGATAATTTAAAGACTACCCTGAAAAATTGTAGCAAATATAAAGATATACTGATTTTTGCCAATTTTAACACCCTGGCAAGACAATATGCCAGAGGGCATAATAACGATATACAAAGGATTTGCGAGTTTTTAGGCATTTCGGAAAATAAATTGCAAGAAAATATCGATTTTCCTGAAACATTTATAGAATTGTTAAAAAATAAATTTAAATCAATAAAAGATTTCTCCATAGGGGTTGCTATTCCTATATCAGTTGAACAAAAGTTAAGAGCAATGGATTATTTTTATTTAGTTTTATTTACAAGCAGCGTTATGGTAGGAAATATGTTCTTAGAATCTTACGAAAAGGAAATCGAACAATATAGGAGCAAAGAAAAAAGCTTATTTTGTAATCAGGATGACGAACCGCTTTTAGGTTTGATAAAAGAAAATAAAGAATTATCTTTATATAAAATATGGGAATATTATCAGCAAAATTTCCTCTCATGGAAAAAAATAGTAAATGATTCAAATTTAAGGGTTCCGACTCTAAAAAATATTACGGATATAATAAATAATTTTAAAAACAATTGTCTTTTAGAAATTGTCGCAGATGAAAAATATTTTTATAAAAAATCAAAAAATAAAATAGGGAATATTAAACCTAACGATATAAGAAGTATGCATGACTTAAAATCAATTAAAATAAAGAACAAGTAGCGGCAGGAGAGTCATTGCGAGTTACCTGCTTTGCAGGCATTTCGGTAAATATCCTTCCGCCTAATTCTTTACCGGCTTTTTTCCGATTAACTCCTCCCCATTGTTTAAAAAAGAAGGGAATATTATTCTCTCGGCATTTATTTTTTATATCCATAATCCATTCTTTTTTTACGGGTCTTGCACCTGGTCCGCTTTCTCCCCCGACTATGACCCAGTCTATCCCGTCAAACCGCACATTATCTACGGGGCTGAGCAATGGTTCGAGCGATAAGAATTTTACCTTGGCAGGAATGTCTTTGATATATTTAATCCTATACGCATATTTTTCGGATTCGACGGTCGTGCCTATCCAAATATTGCCGCTCCAGTTAATATCGTTTTTCATTTCGAATAATCTCTGCGGTCTTTTCGTAAGCACCTGGAATATATGATGAGTAGCTTTATTCATTGTTTCAAAAACTTTTAAAATAAAACTGTCAGGTATATCCTTATGGAATAAATCACTCATAGAACATACGAACACCATTCGCGGCTTTTTCCATTTTAATGGTTCGTTAATGGTCTCAGGATGAAGCGTAACGTTAAATCCGTTGACATACTTTTTTTGCCCCATTTCTTTTAGCCTTAAGGCTAATTTTTCCGCATAGCAGTTCAAACAGCCGTCGCTAATTTTAGCGCAACCCGTAAGGGGATTCCACGTGCTTTCCGTCCACTCTATTTTTGAATTTTCTGCCATAATACCTCACTTATAAGTATTATACTAAATAAACATCGGATAAATAAAGGAAAAAATAAACTTAATTCTTATCCTATAACCCCTTATATTTCCTATCTTTAGCCTACCCCTAAAAACGAACGCATTTGCGTTTTAAGCCCCTTAATTTGACTTTTAATATTAATAATTGTATAAATAATAAAAAATCTTAATTTTATTTATTATTTAAAATTATGTATCTGCTAAAACTCGAAGCAGAAGATAAGATAATCGATATAAGAAGCGAAAAGGTCATAATCGACAGCGACATCGCTGTCCTATACGGCGTCCCCACCCGTGATATAAATAAAGCCGTTAAAAATAACCCTGATAAATTTCCGGAAGGGTATATAATTGAACTCACTAAGGAAGAATTAAATAATTTGCGGTGGAAAATTTCCACCGCAAAACTCTCAATGACGAGAGTATTTCCTAAAGCCTTTACCGAAAAAGGACTCTATATGCTCGCGACTATCCTTAAAAGTAAAGATAGTCATAAATATATAAGTTTTTAACCAAAAATATTAAAGAAAAAATATCGTAAAAAAATATGGCAAAAAAATAAAGCGGTATCAGGCATAAACCTATATGAACACTTAGTTTGTATTATCTATCCATATAACGCTATATGCCGCCGTTAAGGCGGATAGAACGGCTACAAATAAGCAGTAGAACGGCTATGAATAGGCAGTAAAAATACTATTTATTTAATAATAAAATCAATAAGTTATAAAATAAATAGAAATAATATTTGACATCTCATAAAAATATGAGATACTAAATATAGAGTAGGGACATCTACTCTCGGAGTAGGCAGTGTTAGACCTGTTCATCAGGCGTCTGCCGTCGATACCGGAATCTCCTGCCTTTAGGCATGGGGAGTATGTCAAGGTCGGTATTTGATAATTATTTAATTTTCAAGGTCGTCATAAGCCTCGCCTTTAGATTCGGTGAATTTAACGGAGGCAATAAATGTAAAAAGTATTAACCCTACGTCCATCGCACCGCTGAGCACATAAATAATAACCGGTAAATTGATTTTCCCGATTAAAGTTATCCATATAGACAACGCAAAAGATATTATAAAACCTGTAGAATATATTATCCACTTTGACATATCTAATAAAAATAATACTTTTGGATTGATTCTTTTTGATTTCTTTTTGTGTATTTCTACAGGATGAAGCGATTTTTCTTACGCTGAGATCTAAACTGAATAAGCGGATAATTTCCCTTACGATTTTCACGGTCAGTCTCCTTTTTCGTTTCATTTGACTTCTCCTTAAAAATTGATTTAAAGAGAAGTTTACTACAGATTTTGGTAAAAAGGATTAACCGCCGTCAGAGGCGGAGTAAAAGCGCGCCGGTAATTTAGATTGAATTAGTGTTCGGTTAGGAACGGAAACACCGTTCGGTTGAAAACGGAATGGGTGTTCGGTTGAGAACGGAATATACAAATATTATAAAATTATTTTATTATGTATGCGATATCTTTTTGATAAAAAATTAAGATTTCAGACTTTCAGATTTGTTGAGCGTCATTAAATGATTTATGCTAATTGACAGAAAACTTCTTCTAATCTCGCTTCACGACCTTTTTTAGATTCCGACGGGGTTATGCCTCATCATTAAACAAAGAGAAAAAGAAAAACCTCATGCCATAGAAATAAAATTAAACGAATTATAAAATTATAAGTAAATGAATTATAAGTATAAGCTGAAATTTATTCCTACGGCATTAAATTATATCACATCTTTAAACGAGAGATGCCGAAAACAGAACGGTTTCCGTTTGTTTTTTGCGGTTTTTAAAATAATGCTAATCGTATAGATTTAAAAATAATTTTATGCGGTCCCCGTTATTGTTTTTAACTTTGCTTTTTTATTTTTGTAATGTAAACTATATGTGTAATAAATAAAAGGTGCATTATGAATACGAAAGAATTGCTTTTAGACGAAATAGAAAATCTTCCGGAACCCTTTCTTGACGAAATTTTGGATTTCATGTATTTTTTAAAAACTAAATCCGTACGAGAAAGACTG
>JAKASO010000048.1 GCA_021818985.1 bacterium | reverse complement strand
CGCTTATTATCTTCTGGGTAAGGATTGGCTCGTAACGAAAGAAGCGTGGGATAAGGCCGGGCAGGAAATCCCGCCTGTTATGATAACCGTAGCAAACCGGACGGAAACGGCGGCCAGGATTAAATTTGCCTTTGATCATAAAGAGATATTAATTCCTGAGTTATGTAATCCGGAAAGGATACTACAGATAGATTCTAAGGTTCTTGAAGAAGCGGAGTCGCAGGGTGAGAGGACGGAAGAAGCAAATTTTGATTCGGAAGATGAAAATAACGGTAATGAAACTAAGAGATTAAATAAAAAACAACAAGCGGAATATTTGCGCCGCATGGTTGATACCGTTGGGCAAAAGGGACAGTCTGGCGAAAAAATACATAATGTGATTTCCGTAGGAATGCTATCCGAGGGTTGGGATACAAAAACCGTTACTCATATTATGGGTCTACGTGCTTTTTCAAGCCAGCTTTTGTGCGAGCAGGTCGTAGGACGCGGATTAAGAAGGACGTCATACGAAGTTGGACAGGACGGATTATTCGAACCGGAATATGTAAATATTTTCGGTGTGCCTTTTACCTTTTTGCCGCATGAAGGCGGAGACGGCGCGCCGCCTTTACCGCCTAAACCCAAGACGACGATTGAGCCAGTAAAAGAAGAGGAGCGATTTGCTTTGTCCTGGCCGAACGTCATTCGCATTGACCGTGTTTACTGCTCATCTTTAAGAATTAATTTCGATGATATTATCCCGATAGAACTTGATCCATATGAGAGCATAACGTCTGCAGAAATGGTGCCTATTTTAGAAGGTAAACCCAACATGGTAGGAGAATTGTCCGAAATTGACCTTAAGGACATCGCACAGAGATTTCGTATGCAAACCATTATTTTTGAAACCGCCAAGCGGATTTATAACAGCGAAAAGGAAAAATGGCAGGGAATAAAGGAGCATTTATTTGGACAGTTAGTTGGAATAGTATCGCAATTTATAGAAAGGGACAAAATTGTTGTAAAAAACGGTTTATTCGGAAACGAAGAGCTACGCAGAATTGTTCTTATTCTTTTAAATATGAATAAGATAATTCATTATGTCTGGCAGGCAATAAAACTTGAAAATACGGAAGAAATCAAACCCGTTTTCGATACTGTTAAGCCTATAGGGTCAACCGGAGATATGAGGACGTGGTACACGAGTAAACCCTGTGAACATACGGAAAAATCGCATATCAATTTCTGCGTATATGACAGCACCTGGGAGGCTACCGAATCTTATATACTCGATAAAAGCAAATACGTTGACGCCTGGGTAAAGAACGACCATTTGGGATTTGATATATTGTATAATTATCAAGGTGTAATCAGAAAATACTGGCCCGACTTCATCATAAAGTTAAGCAACGGTGTACAGTTAATTTTGGAAATAAAAGGGAAAGATGACGACCGCAATAAAGTTAAACGGGAATTTCTTGATGAATGGGTTCAAGCCCTTAACGCGCACGGCGGTTTTGGAAAATGGGATTGGGCTGTGTCAAGGCATCCGAGCGATTTAGAAGGGATATTGGAAGTCATAAATATTAACTAAGGAGTTGGAACACCTTGAGGTGTGATGCCCCGTTAAAAATGGCTTGTCTTAAGCAAATGGTGCAAAGATATAAATGATTCGCAGAAAAAGACGATATTTGATTACACTTTTGTGAATGAGTAAGGTTTTAATAAATATAAGCCGGACGGGTTCGGAGATTTAATGAGGAATTTTAGAAAATAATAGTTTAAGCATAATTTTTAGCATAAAAAGTTATATATTATAAAATGATATTATAGCAATTTTCCCTATATTCTGCGGGATAAATTACGGATTTTAGTGTTCGGTTGAAAACGGAATACATAATAATCAAAAAATTAATGGTTAAGATTATAAAATATATAGGATATTGTTTCACTATAAACTTATAGCCCATAATATAAAATAGAACCTATATTTTACTTGGTTAATAAAGATTGAAAGTATATGACGATCTTGATAGCTATTTAAGAGAACGAAGGCAAAAAGGTTATTATATAAACTTCGTTGTGGAAGAAGAAAAGAGAAGTTTTATAGCTGCATCTATTAAACATAGTTTTTCTGGAAAAAGAGATGATGGTATATTTATTATTTATAAACAATTGTTAGGTTTTAAAGGAATTGTAGATTATCACTTCAGCGTTCATGCTGATGGAAAATGTCATTTGAAGTTTAGAAAAACAGGAGATCCAAAACATGCATCAAAAAAGAGTTCCGCCGACTTAACATCTAAAGGCGGAATTGAGGACTATTTTAAAAGAGGTGGCGTAGGAAATATAAATAAGACTATTGTTGGGAATCTTCCATCATTAATGGAAATAGATAAGCAAACATTAGTTAATAATTTTTCGATAAATATACATGAAACATTCGAGCATGCTAACAACTCGGCATTTAACGATATTTCAAAATTTGCAAAATATCCTGATCAGATTATTACGCTTAATCGTAAATATACAGAACACGATCAAGTATACTGCAATCTATGGATTCTGCCAAAAGATAGATGTTTCCATCCTACATATAGAGTAATGAATCCTCAAGTTTATATATTCGATTTACTATCTCCCCCATTAGCGATTGAGTTATATAGCGAAACCCATCCTTTATCTTCTTCTCATTATCAGACACAGTATGATAGGTTTAAATATGTGGACCAGATTCAAAATCCTAAATCATTTTGGATAAATTTTGAGCCATCATTATGTGATGATGGTAGAAAATTATATATCCCTAATTGGATACTTTGGTATAAAGATAAAAAATATTATATGTCTGAGCTAACAATTCCATTACAAGAAGGCTTGAAATTATATATTGGCAAATATAATGGATTGGACTATTACTATTTAGATTTTATTGGTGCTAAGATTCCACCGTTTGATCGCAAAGGCCCTTTCTGTCCAACAATAGTGTATGTACAAAACAGCGAAGTAAATGTATTAAGAGGTATCTTGAAAAATATTCCCAGTAATATATAACCTGATTTGATTTAACCGAATAAATGCTTAAAGCATTAAAATAAATTCTCTAAATATTTAAACAGATTTTATATTTAAAGCCCGATTTATTTTTTTTAAATACTTTATGAAAATCAAACAATTCCAGATAGATGCATTTACCGACCATGTTTTCGGCGGCAACCCCGCCGCAGTCTGCCCTCTTCAGAGTTGGCCGGAAGATAATCTCCTTCAATCCATCGCCGAAGAAAACAACCTGTCAGAAACCGCATTCTTCGTACCTATCGGAAATAACTTCGGACTAAGGTGGTTTACCCCCGTTAAAGAGGTGGACCTGTGCGGGCATGCAACCATGGCGGCGGCTCACGTCATATTCGAATACATAGGATATACCTCAGATTATATTATATTCAAAACCAGAAGCGGGGATTTGACGGTTAAGAAAAACGGAAATATGCTTGAGATGGATTTTCCCTTATATATGCCGAAGCCGTGCATAATGCAGGAGTATCTGGCGGAAGGGTTGGGGAAAATACCTATTATGGCTCTTGAGGCGCAGGATTACATTGCCGTATACGACAGCGAGGAAACCGTCCGCTCTATTATCCCCGACCAGACATTGCTTAACCGGCTTGGTTTGCGCGGGGTAGCAGTCACCGCCCCGGGCGATAACGCGGACTTCGTCAGCCGTTTTTTTGCGCCCAAACTCGGCGTTCAGGAAGATCCCGTATGCGGTTCCTCTCATTGCGAACTTGCCCCTTACTGGGCAAACAGGCTGAACAAAAACATTTTAAAAGCCAGGCAGGTTTCTAAGCGGGGCGGGGAAATATTATGCAGGGTGGAAAAAGAAAAAGGCCGCGTGATTATATCGGGGCGTGCGGTAACATTTATGGAGGGGGAGATTTGCCTGCCCATATAACTGCGCTTATTTTTCTTTTTCTATTTTGAACCCTATTTTTCGGACCTGCTTTTCCGGCGGGGACATTAATTCTTTTATGGCATTGAAAACGATTTTAAATTGGGCATCGTATTTCTTTTCCATTTCCTCGATTTTTTGCTTTAAGTCTTTATGTGAGATAAACATTTCCCTTAATTTTGTAAAGGTTCTCATTATTTGTATATTAACTTGTATTGCCCTTTCGCTGTTAAGAACGCTGGAGAGCATAGCCACGCCGTTTTCGGTGAAAGCATGCGGCAAATACTTGATATTTTGCCCTCTTTTCAAGGTCACAAATTGTGACCTTGAAAGTTCTGATGCTTCCTCTTTGTTTAACTGAAACATAAAGTCTTCCGGAAAGCGCGCAATATTTCTTTTAACCGCCTGGTTCAGAACCTTGGTTTCAACATCATAAAGCTCCGCAAGATCGCTGTCAAGCATAACTTTTTTATTCCGGATTAAATAGATTTTCCGTTCGATTAATTCTGCAGGAACGATTGAATCAGTCATAATCACTCCACTTTTAATTTTTAATTTGGATAAATTATCAATAAAATTATAAAAAATCTGCTCTATTTCTTGTCCCACACGTCGTCAACCGCTTTCTTTAAGGTATCTGGAACAAGATGGCTGTATCTTTTCGTCATCTGCGTCGTCCGGTGGCCCAGGAGTTCGCCTATAATATAAAGACTCGTGCCGTTCATTACCATTTTGCTTGCGAACACGTGTCGCAAATCGTGGATACGCAAATCTTTTAATCCCGCTTTTTTACAGGCGGATTTGAAAGAATCCTTAAAATCTTTTACTTTTCCCTTTATGCCGGTAAAAACATATTCCGATTTTCTATCT
>JAKASO010000047.1 GCA_021818985.1 bacterium | reverse complement strand
TTTATTTCTTTTATTGATTTTATAAAAAGAAAGGCTAAACAGGCTAAGCCCGCCGGCTATATTATATTTATACCGGCAATATCTTTACTTTCCGCCATTATCCTTTATTTGATTTCAATTCAGCCAGTTTCTTATATGCTTTTAAGACCTTTAGAAACAAGCTATCCCGTCCCTTCGGCTAAAATAATCGGCGAGCCGTCGGCTATCATAGTTCTTTCGTCGGGTGCATATAACAGGCATACCCTTAACGGAAATTCATTCAACAGGTTATTCGAAGGGTTTAAGCTGTATAAAACATATAATGTTCCGGTAATCGTTTCCGGCGGATATGCGATTTCCACATTTTCGGTTGCAAAAATAATGAAAAATATTCTTATAAAAGCCGGAGTAAAAAAATCATACATTATAACCGAAGATAAAAGCGACGACACATTTGAAAATGCTTTATACGTCTTAAGAATTTGCAAGAAACGCAATTTTAAAAGAATTATCCTTGTAACCTCCGCCTATCATATGCCGAGGGCAATGTTTTTATTTAAATCGATTAAATTGAAAGAAAACTTTAAGGGTATCCGGATTATTCCGTATCCTGCCGGTTTTAAAACCAATAAGCATTATGATGTTTACAGTTATTTTCCGCAGCTGGGCAGTCTGGTAATATCCGAAGAAGCAATACATGAATATATTGGATATTTTTATTATTATATTAAGGAAAAGATTTGAATAGTGGTTTTAAAAAAAACCGAAAGCAGTAATTAAAGAAAATTAAGATGTTGTCAATATAAAAGGCTATTCCAAAAGGCTATCTAATTTTTTGCAAATTTGACCCCGGATATATTTTTCCCTCATAAGCATTCTTGAATTATCCCTTAGTTTTTCCCAAATCGTATTTTCGTTGAGTAATATATTAACTTTATCTATAAATTTTTCCTGATTTTCTGCGATAGCTAAATGCACCATATCCGTTGCTTCTATACCCTCCGCGCCTATGGGCGTGGTAACCGTCGGGATACCCCTGTACATTGCATTTAGAACTTTAACTTTTATTCCACTTCCGAATCTTAAAGGCGCTATAAAAACTCTGCATTTAGAATAATATGTTTCCAAATTATCAACATAACCCAATAATATAATATTTTTGAAGTTTTTAGCTATTTTTTTAAGCTTTTGACAGGCAGATGAGCCTGCAATATATAATTTAATCCCAGGATTTTTTTGAGTTATACCTTCCCAGCAGTTTTTAATAAACCATATTAGACCGTCCGAGTTGGCATCCCATGATAACGTTCCCGCATAAAATAAAGATTTCTCCGTAGCGCTATATGATATTTCGGGTAATAACAGCAGATTATTGTCCCCTGTTGTAGATATAAGCTCTATTTTGTTTTTACCTATTCCAATTCTCTCTATATTTTCTATATCGTTTGGAGATCCGCATAAAATTTTATCTGCATTTTTATAAATAGATTTTTCATAATTTTTAACTCGTTTGCTTTCAATATATATTAAAAATTTGATTAGAGGATTTTTCTCCAGCGATGCTTTCCTTTCCCACATTATATATTCCGCATTATGGGTATGCAGTATTCTTTTTCCTTTAAAAAAAGGCGTTATATATTGAGCCATAGAAAAATAATCTATAAATACGGCATCAAATTGTTCGATTACGCTTTCTATGTAATTTTTAAAATTCTTCGAGAAATGTCTGTAAACTGTCAAAGGAATGCCATTTTTATAGCTCAATATAAGATTTTTAATATTTCTTTTAATATTTAAATGCTCGGAATAAAAATTATTGATTTTGAATTTTTTAAAAAACTCTCGCTCATGGGTTTTTTGTCTTTCTGTTTTTGTGAATAAACAAATATGGAGATCATACTTGGAAGAAAGACATTCTAATAGCATAAACGACTTCAACCTGCCGCCGCTATCAGGGGGGTAAGGCAGTTCAGGGGTTAGAAATAATAATTTTTTCATATAAAATAAAAATCTTTATATCTACGTTAAGAAAGCATTTATTTGTATATAATATAGCATATTTATTCTATAATTTATAACTGATAATTCTACGGAATATGTTTATTAAATTTTAAAGAAGCTATGAATAAAGAGTATGAAAAAAAAGTTTATATTGTCGTATTAAATTATAACACATGGCAAGACACTATAGAATGTCTTGAAAGTGTTTATAAAAGCCGTTATAATAACTACCAAGTTATATTAGTTGATAATAATTCAAATAACGATTCCGTTAAATTTCTAAAAATGTGGGCAGAAGGTGGATTGGATGTAATTACCGAAGGTAATAATACGTTAAAACGGAATTCATTTCCTCCGGTTAAAAAACCACTCGGATATTGCTTTTATAAAGAAGATTATAAAGGAAACATAATATATGAATATAATGAAGGAATCAGAGGAAGCGATAACGCTGAAAAATGCCCTTTGATCATAATCCAGGCGAATAAAAACAGAGGTTTTTCCGCGGGAAACAACATAGGGATAAAATATGCCCTGTTAAACAACGATTTTGAATATATTTGGCTGTTAAATAACGATACGGTCATAGATAACGATTCTTTGGATAAATTGGCTGAAAAAGCCAGCAGGTATGATAAGCAAAAGGCTAAAGCCGGCATTATAGGTTCTAAGGTTCTATTTTATAATAATCCTAGGATAATTCAAGGTGTCGGAGTTAAATATAATAAGTGGATCGGTACTTCAAAACATATAGGAATATTTGAGGAAGACAAAGGTCAGTATAATAATGAGAAATCTATTTTTATTACGGATTATATAATGGGTTCATCAATGTTCATAAGCAAAAAATTTATTGACGATACAGGCTTATTATGCGAAGATTATTTTTTATACTTTGAGGAATTGGACTGGATATTAAGAGGAAAGCAAAAAGGGTGGAATATCGGCTATTGCTGGGAAAGTAACGTTTATCATAAAGAGGGTGCCACTATGGGTTCGAATGCGGACGGCAAATTGAGAAGCGAACAAGCCGATTATTATACATTTAAAAATAGGATAGTTTTTACAAAAAAATTCTTTCCGAAATATATATGGACTGTTTATGCCGGTTTTTTTATAGTCGCATTAAATAGGCTTAAAAGGAAACAATTTAACAGAATTAAAATGATATGGTCAATATTAACGTCAAGTTAAATCAAGGATAGACACATTAATTAAATTATGAAAAACAAATTAAACGATAACGATATTAAAAATTTAGATTCAGACACAGTATTTTATAATAACAATAAGATAAACATCGTCAATAAATTATTGGCATTATTAGTAATTTTAGCGATGATACTGCTTCCGTTTAGTGAAGAAATGAAGCCTACCATATTAAGAAGAGTTTTTGGAATTTTTGCTTACGTGGGGGCATTTTACCCTTTTTTAATAGCTACTATACTATATGGGTATATGTTAGTTTTCCGCAAAGTACGCAGCGTATTATTGCCGAAAGAAATTAGTTTTAAATTCCTAGTTTTTTTCCTAATATTTATAGCAATATCCGGTATTTTTAATTTTAACGGGATACTGCATAATCACGGCTACGGAACCGGTGGCACTGCCAGATTCTTAAAAACGTATTTGGAAGTGATTTTTGTGACTGTTTCTGTTCTAATTGTATATGATGCCGCGAAAATAACATGGAGAGAAAACACTTTTAATACAGTTAGAAAAGCATTGTTATTTTCTTTTATAATTCCGGGAGCCTATGCTTTTTTACAGGCTTTATATTTATTTAATTTTAAATCAATATTACCGTTGATAAATGTTTTATTCCAGTCGCTGCATCTCTTTTTAGCGCCAAAATTTCTGAATGTTAATTATAACGGTAGGATAAATTCAGTTGCCGCAGAACCTTCAATTTTTGGAACTTATTTGAATTTTATTTTTCCGTGGGTTTTGAGCTATTTTTATATCGCAAAGCGCAATAAGTGGATAATTATTGCGCTTTTAGCTTATATTATCCTTATAAATTTTCTCACATATTCGCGAACTGGATATTTCGAGATTATAGCCGCTATATTTGCATATTTATTATTTGCAAAATTTAGTAATAATAAATCTATATCTGTAATTACAAATAAGATTATTATACCTTTAATTATTCTATTTATATCTGCCGTGGTTTTTTTCGGGATTATGAAAAGGAATAAAATAATCAATACGTATAATTCTCTTTCTCCTTCTATGATATTTAATGCCAAGAAAAATTCCAACTGGATATCGGATGAATCAAGGTTAATTCCCCAATTGATAGGGTTTAAAATAGCGATGGCGCATCCTATATTCGGCGTCGGTTTCGGTCAGTTTGGATTTTATTTGTCTAAATATTTGCCTAAATGGGCATTAAATGACCCGAGGTTAAAGGCGGAAACAAACCCTAATAAATCTCTTGCGGTAGGTTTTCCGCCTGCAAGGGGGCTTCTTGCTCTGATAGCGGCACAAACCGGTTTTGTAGGCTTATTTTTATGGTTAAGCATATGGATATCCCTTTTCTACAGCGTTTTTAAATTATATAGGAAAATGGGGGATAAAAATATTTATATGAGCTTATTCGGTATTATAATTTTATCAAATATAATTATAGTTTTTTTGGATTGGATATCAAACGATTCATTTAGGTTTTATTCTTACTGGTTTACTCTGGGATTGGGATTGTATTATATTTACTACGGAAAAAGGCTGTTAGCGGTTAAAAGTTGAAAGAAATAGGCGGTTGTGAATAATAAAACTAATCGCTAATTGACATCAGAACCGGAAATGCCGCCGAGATCGGAAGAGC
>JAKASO010000046.1 GCA_021818985.1 bacterium | reverse complement strand
AACGGCGATACGATTATCGTCGGAAAAGGGAAATATCCGGGAAATATATTTATAAATAAACCGTTAATCCTGACAGGAATAAATAATCCCGTAATAAATGGGCTTTTAAAAGGAAGCGGGGTAACGGTCAATGCAAAAAATGTTACGGTTAAAGGATTTAAAATAATAAATACAGGGAATAATCTTGCAAAAATGGACGCCGGCATTCTCCTTAGGCAAAAAGCCCGTTTTGCGGTTGTCGAAAATAATTATATAATAAATTCCAATTCAAATGGAGTTTATGTGGACGGCGCGTTTTACGCGACCGTTAAAAATAATTTTATAACATCTTCCAGAAAAATCCAATACGGGAACCGGGGTTATGGAATCTATTTATGGAATGCGCAATACGGCGTATTTGAAAAAAACACGATAAAGCACTTTATCGGCGGATTTTATGTCGTATCGTCCCCAAATTCTTATCTTTTAAAAAACATTATTATAGACGACTATTACGGCACGCATTATATGTTTTCAAACCGCAACATAGTCGCTGGAAACTTTGTAAAAAACACGGTGGACGGGTTGGCGCTTATGTATTCAAGACATATCCTCGCAGCTCTGAATACTGTGATTGATGCAAAACATAAGGGCTTTTTATTTAATCAATCATTTCACGATACTGTGGTAAACAATGTGGTAATAAAGTCCGGTAAGGGAATGGACTTATATAATACCGTGTATTGCAAAATAATTCATAATCTTGTCATAAATAATAAAATAGGAATGCATATATGGGGAGGGTCTTTCCCTAATATTGTTTACGATAACTCTTTTATCAACAATATTTTTCAAATAAAATTCCTTGCGCATAACGATGTTTACTGGGATTATAAGGAAAAGGGCAATTATTGGTCCGATTACAACGGGTTCAGTATGAAAAAAAATAATACGGGTTCTCTGCCTTACAGGTCTAACTCTATTTCCAGTTATATTTACTGGAAATATCCTATTGCAAAACTTTTATTGAGCGGTTCTCCCGTTATACAAACCCTGCAGTTTATTGAAAACAGTTTCCCTATCTTTACTATTCCGGGTATTGTCGATAAATATCCTTATTTGAACCCGACTTTTCCAAAAAAAATAATAATAAATTCAACAAAGGACGGATTTTTTTATGTTAAAACAGGAATTAAACAAAGAACAGGCAAATAACGATAAGCAGGTAATAAGGCTGGATAATATCCATAAAGACTATAAACTCAGGGGCGGGTATTTATTTAAAGCGCTGATAGATATAAATTTTTCGGTAAAAGAAGGGGAGGTTTTAACAATCGTGGGCCATAACGGCGCCGGCAAATCCACGCTTATAAAAATTATTATGGGTCTTACAAAGCCTACATCGGGCGGGATAAAAATTTTTGACATGGATGTGTCCCTGATGCTTCCTAAAAATATAAAAGCTCGAATCGGTTATATCCCCGAGGCGGTCAGCTTTTACGGAAACCTGTCGGGATTTGAAATTATGCGGTTTTTTGGCAAATTAAATAATATTTATAATAAAAAACTTTTTGAAGAGCTGCTGGATAATGCCGGAATTCTTAAGGCATCGGACAAAAAAGTAATCGCTTATTCAAAAGGAATGCGGCAGAGATTGGCATTTGCGGTATCGAGGATTAAAAATCCCGAGCTTTATATATTTGACGAACCGACCAGCGGAATGGATCCATCCGGCATAAATGAATTTGTTTCTCTTGTTAAACTTATAAACGATGAAGGAAAGACGGTGATTTTAACATCGCACATACTCCCGGAGGTCGAAAATATCTCAAACAGGATTTGCGTTATGTTAAATGGAAGGGTTGCAGCTTTGGGAAATATCCCTGAGTTAGCCGCTAATCTTGGTCTAACCTCAAAAATTAATTTGAGGTTTAAGGGCGGCGCAATACCAGAAAAAAACTGGTTTGATATGATAAAAACGGAACAGTTGATTTCGGATTACGAGATTGGCGATAGAAATTCGACGATGAATCTTAAATTTTTAGAAGAAAACAGGATAAAATTAATCAAAGAGGTTTTCGGTAAATATTATAACGACCTTGCCGATATGAACATACAAAAGCCGGGTCTTTTTGAAATTTATAACCATTTCTCTATTAAAAAGGTGTCAAATGATTAATCTAAAAGTAATTTTAGCAATCTCCAAAAAAGAATTCATTAACAGGATTAAGAATATTTCTCTTTTTATTTTAATTTTTATTCTTGCAATTCTATCTTTTGCAATCTCCTACTTCGGAACAAGTCCTTTTGGTTTAACGGGTTATCACGGAACCTCCGTTACGATAGCTTCTCTTATGAGTCTTTCGATATATTTAATCCCCTTGATTTCTTTTATTCTGGGTTACGATTCTATTACAGGGGAAGAAGAAGACGGAACTATGCCTTTGCTTTTATCGTCATCAGCTTCCAGAAGCGAAATATATCTCGGAAAATTTATAGGCCTTACGATTGTTATTTCTATTGCGGTATTTGTAGGTTACGGAATTTCCGGCGTCATAATTTTGCTAAAGGAAAGCATAAGCCATATAACCGGCTATTTTACCTTTGTTTTTTCTTCTGTTTTGCTCGGAATATCTTTTTTATCCATTGCCCTTCTAATCTCCAGCTTTACAAGGTCAAGAACGGCTTCCATAACTATTTCCGTTTTTTTATGGTTTTTTTATATTTTTATTTATGACCTCTTATTAATAGGAATCCTCGTCGCGACAAAGGGAAAGGCCATGTTCATAAATAATGCCGTTATAGGGGGCTTTTTACTTGTAAACCCGGCAGATGTTTACAGGCTTTTTACTATCTCCTTTATCAGGGGTCTTAAGGGCTATTACGGTCTTACGAGCATTTTAACGGGAAAATTTATCTTGAACCGCTTTCTTTTAATTTTTGTGTATATTATGTGGATTTTTCTGCCTATGTTGTCGGGCATCCTTATATTTTATAAAAAGAGATATTAATTGTTCGAAGGGGGTTAATTATATGGTCGATTTCTTCAAAAATGTCGAGGATGTTTCAAAGAAAAAAGAGCTTGCGGATATGGTTCAGGAAATAACTTTAATGAAAGTCGCCATAGACGATATTAAAGAAGCCTATGATGTTAAGGATGAAAACGGATTATTAAATAAAATTAAAAAAGGACTTGTACCGGAACATCCGGCTTACGAGGGTTATCTTTCGATACTTCATCTCAAGGAGTACATTGCCCATTACAGGCTTAAAATACAAAAATTTATGGATGAATTATAAAAGAAAAGAAATTAAATAAGAGGAGGATTTATGGCATATAAAAAGGATTTTCTGGAAAAGAAAAGGGTTCCCGAGGAATTTGCGGTAAAATTAGCCGGCGATATAAACGCCGGATTTAAAAACATATTTAAAACTCCCGCGGAGGTGAAAAGCGACGGCTTGTTGCTGCAGTTTAAAGACGGCTCGCAACTTGAATTGCGCTATCCTTCTAAAAAAGAATATTCTTTTAATTTCTTAAGGGGAGAAAAACTATTTATAATCGATACCGCCCCGATTCATAACGAGCTTGAAACCTATCCTAACCATATCCATGATTTTGACGGAAAATTAATAAAAGACGGCATCACGGATATTAACAACGAACCCGTTAAAAATATCGAAAATTTTTTACGGTTTTTTGGCTACATTTAAAAAAATGAATAAATCCGCCAAATTAATTATAATCGTCATATTTTTGTTTGCATCCGCTTTTATTTTAAATTTCTGCGCTAAATCAAACAAGAAGACTGCCGATAAAAAAATAGAAATTAAAAAATCCTTTTATTCTATGGGAACTTTTTGGGAAATAAAGGTTATTTCTACAAATAAAAATAAATCGAGGGATTTAAAAACAATCGGCCTTGCAATAAAAAGGGTAAAAAAATTAGACGAGATATTAAGCGATTTTAAGCCGTCAAGCAATGTTTCGTTAATTAATAAATATTCCGAAATAAAGCCGGTTAAAGCAAACCCCGACCTTTTAAGGCTTTTAAAGCTGAGTCTTCAATTTTACCGGTTAACGGATAATTCCTTCGATGTCGCGATAGGCCCCGTAATGAAAATTTGGGGATTTTACGATAAAAAATACGCGGTACCCGACGAAACAAACATTAAAAAGGCCGTTTTCCTTAGCAATCCCCGATTCATAAAAACAAACGGAAAAACGGTTTTTCTCGAAAAAAAGGGTATGATGATAGACTTTGGAGGAGACGGCGAGGGGTACGGCATTGACGAAGCCCTTGCCGTTTTAAAAAGGCGCGGGGTAAAAAACGCGCTTATAAACGGCGGAGGCCAAATAACCGCCATAGGCAAAAATGTAAAAGGGGAAAGCTGGAAGGTCGGCCTCTTAAACCCTTTGAACAAAAATAAAATAATAAAAATAATAAGATTAAGCAATGCATCTATCGAAACTTCGGCAAATTACGAAAACCGCTTTTTATATAAAGGCAAATATTACGGACATATTATGAACCCGAAGACAGGGTATCCGGTTGACGGAAATACTTTAAGCGACACCGTCATAGTTAAAAACAAATATTTCCGCTACCCATCGACCGTCGCAGATGCGCTTTCCTGTTCTTTTTTTATACTGGATAAGAATCAAATTGCAGGCGTGATAAAAAAATTAAACAAACCCGTAAAAATTATAATTATTAAAAAGACGAATAAATCGCAATTAAAAATATACATGCTAAAATAATTGTTTTTATAAAGTTTCCTTCTTTGATTTATCGCTTATATAAGTAAATATATAATTTCTTATTTCTCTGTTATCTTCTTTTATCTCGTTACGCAACGAATCTATTTTCTTATCTATCTTATTGT
>JAKASO010000045.1 GCA_021818985.1 bacterium | reverse complement strand
AATTGTAAAAATAGGAAAAATCTAAAATTTGACAAATATAAAAAATGGGCTAATATCAATATATAAATATAAGTTTAAAATAATATAATAAATTATTATAAACAATAATAATCATCATCTATTGATAAATTAAAACATTATTTTAAATGTGATAAAAATCACATTTTTATTTTTTAGAATTAATATAATTCAACTATTAATCAATATCTATTTTATTTATTATGGGGGTGGTTAATCCGGCTTATTCTTATCTTATTTTTTTATCTTATTGAATGTTTTTTAAATTTAACTTTTTTCTTTTATTAATACCCTGTGAGGAGGGGTTTTTATGGAAAAAAATGAAGATGATTTAACTAAAGAAGAAGATTCACAAGTTCAAAAGGGAACCACAAGACGCGGTTTTTTATCTACAATGGCAAAGATTGCAGCAGGGGCCGGGCTTATAGGCAGCGGGGCAGGCATTGAAGCGTTATCGGGATGCGCAAAGGCGCCGACGGGAACCGCATCGGTATCCGCGGCCGTCGCAAAAGCTATAGTTCCTCCCGGCAAATGGGACAAGTATATGGGGTTTTGGAGCGCGGGACCTTCCGGCGAGGTTAGAGTTAAGGGTATCCCTTCAATGAAAACGCTCTTAAGAATTCCGGTTTTTGATAACGATACGGGAAGGGGTTACGGCGGGCCTTCAGGAGATGATCAAAGCGCTAGATTACTAGAAGATGCCGGCGGTTATATAGAAGGCGATACCCACCATCCGCATCTTTCCTATGATAACGGGGATTTTAACGGCAAGTATCTTTACATCAATGATAAATCCGCCGGTAGAATTGCAAGAATCAGGCTCGATTACTTCCAGACTGACGCAATTACCGCTCTTCCTAATGTTTCGGCGGTTCACGGTTTAGATGTCCAGCGTTACCCTAAAACGGGCTACGTCTTTGCGGCAAGCGAATTCGAAGTTCCGATGCCCAACGACGGCAAGGATATCGTTCCCACGGGAAACAATGCGGCTCAGACAAAAAATTACTGGACGCTTCTTAGCGCGGTCGATGGAGAAACAATGGAGGTTAAATGGCAGGTCATGGTTGACGGCAATCAGGATAACATAACTACCGACTATAAAGGGTTATATACAGCCGCAACATGTTATAATGCCGACAAAGGATGGAACGTTCCTACGATGACTAAACCTCCTGTTATGTGGGCGGTTTTTGTAAATATTCCAAGAGTCGAAGCCGCCGTTAAAGTCGGAAAATATAAAACTATCGGAAAATCTTCGGTTCCCGTTCTAGACGGCAGGCACGGCTCAGATTTAACGGCTTATATTCCTGTGGAAAAAGACCCCCATGGAATATCGCCTACGCCTGACGGAAAATATTTCGTCGCGAACGGCAAGCTTGCGCCAAAAGTTACCGTTATAAACCTCGAAAAAGTAGGGCAGGTATTTGAAGGCAGGTTAAAACCGAAAGATGCGGTCGATGCCATCCTTACGGTCGGCATCGGTCCTCTGCATACTGTTTACGACGGCAGAGGAAATGCATACACAACTCTTTTTGTAGATTCGCAGATGGTCAAGTGGAATATAGAAGATGCAATCAAAGCTTATCACGGAGATAAAAAAGTTAAACCTATAATACAGAAACTCGACGTCCAATACCAGCCGGGACATAATGCGGCAACCATGAGCGATACTTTACACCCTACTGGAGAATGGCTCGTCAGCTTAAATAAATTCTCTAAAGACAGGTTCCTTCCCGTCGGACCGAGGTTCCCTGAAAACGACCAGCTAATCGACATATCGGGACATAAAATGATTTTAGTATCCGATAACCCTGTTTATATAGAACCTCATCAGGCTACTATAGCCCTTGCCGACAGGATAAAATATGTGAAAAAGACTTACGACCCGAAATATTTTGCCAACCATATTGCAGCGGGTACCGAAGGGGTAAAAAGAATCGGGCCGCACAAGGTTATCATAAGACTAACAGGTGTTGCGCCAATCTTGACCCCCGTTTATTTTCACGTTAAAGAAGGTGACGTCGTAACCGTAATCTATTCTAATAATGATACGGTCGAAAATCTTGCCCACGGATTTAATATGACCCTTCACGGAAAAAATGTAAATATCGATCCGGGCGAAACCAAAGAGATAACGTTCACAGCCGACAGGGCGGGCGTTTACTGGTATTACTGCACCATATTCTGCCATGCGCTTCATCTTGAAATGCGCGGCAGAATGATAGTCGAAAAGGTTCCGGGATATCGTTCGAGACCTATTAAGCCGAACAGGCTTAGCGGAAAACCGTCATTGCACGAAAGATTTAAAGATTTTCCTGAAGTAGGAAAGGCATAATATTCTATTCAGGGGGGCTGGATAGAATTAATACTGTAAGCTCTATTAAAATGTTCTTTCCCTTCTATCCCTCTCCTTAATATTCTCTTATTTAGGGAGAGGGTTTTTATATGCCCGTAAAACAATAAAAGGGGTAAAAATGCACAACAAAAAGTTCTTTTTTATTTTATTTTTTATATTAGTCATATTAGCATCTTCGTCTGCGCTTTTAACCGCATGTTCGCCAAATAAAGCCAAGCTGCCGGCGCCGAGAAAAATCACCTCTACTACCACATCAAAGCTTTGCGGAATGTTTCTTAAACAATATCCGGGACCGGAAGCCCAGATAATTTATAGAAACGGGAGAACCTATTTTTTTTGCGACACGGTGGAATTATTCGAATGGATTCACTTAAAAAGCGTCGCGGCCCGAGTCCCTTTAGTTATGTATGTTCAGGATATGGCTCATAACTCATGGCAGCATCCCGAGGACCGCTTTATAAATGCCGAAAAGGCTTATTATGTTACAGTCTCTAGAAGAATGGGCTGTATGGGTCCCACATTTGTTTCGTTTTCTAGCCGAAAAGCCGCCGATAAATTTATTAAAAAATATGGCGGCAAAATATATAAATTTAATGAAATTACTATAAAAATGATAAATAAGGCGGCAAATCCCGCCAATATGAAAATGAAATTTAAAAATATGGGGTGAGCGGGGTGAGCTATATAAAAATTTATATAAATTAAATAATGATGTGTATTAAATAAAAGGGGATAAGCTATTCAATCATGAGAAAACCTAATAAAGTCATTCATATATTTTTATTTTTTATCATATCTTTCGTTATATCTTTTATATTAAATTCCTCTTTCGCGTTCGGAAAAACGGATATCACATTAAAAGACTCTTCTAAATATTACGGTTACGCATTAAAAGGCGCCGCCGCATTTAAGTACGGAAACATTAAAGGCACGCCCGTTATATACGGCTACGATAAAAAAGGGAAATTCCTCGGCTATATCTTTCTTTCGACCGATTTGGTGAACATAAAAAGCTATTCCGGAAAACCGTTAATATCGTTAATATCCATCAATAAGAAGGGTATAATAAAAGGGGTAAGGGTAATCCACATCGACGACCCGATATTTTTAATAGGCATTCCGGTTTCAAAACTGTATTCCTTTACCGACCAGTATATAGGAAAAAATATAAGAAGCCATATCTATATCGGCGGAAAGGGCAGGAACCATGTATCTGCCATAGCAAGCGCAAGCGTCACGACCGTAGCGATGGACCAGACGATTCTTATGGCCGCAAGAAGATTTGCCGCCAAGGTCGGAATTATCAAACCTATTACTAATGTAAAATATGAATTAAAAACTTATTATAAGCCAAAAAACTGGGGTGAATTAAGAAGGGACGGCAGTATTAAAAAATTTGTCATATCATGTTCGCAGATGGGGGTAAAAAATTGCAGCGGACCGTATGAAACTTTATATTACGGAATATTAAGCGTACCGAACATCGGAAAAAATCTCCTCGGCAATTATCAATACGGCTATTTATCGAAGAGATGGCAAAGAAGACATCAGGCGGCTCTCTTTGTAATTGCAAACGGCGTATCTTCTTTTCTGGGTTCCGGTTTTGTCAGGGGCGGGGTATTCGAAAGATTTCATTTGGAACAGGGGTACAGCTCTATAATATTTAGGGATGCCGATTTTAATTATATCTCTTACCTTAAGATAAAAGGCGCTCCGTATTTTAAAGAGGGCGGGATATTTACTATCCCGCTTTCGAAATTTAATCCGATTCTGCCTTTTCATATAGTTTTTACTTTCCACAAGCATGTTTCTCACGGTTCTATGCTGAAAAAGGAAAGTTTTCAAACCTTTTACTCAAGTTACCGCCTGCCGGAAAAATATTATATTTCAAGCTATCATTACGAGAAAAAGCTAAAGCCGTATGAACTTGCATGGATAAACGATTCTTATTATATTGCCGCGCTCGGTTTATTCTTAATTATTTTAACCGTTATCTTTTTGGTTAAAGACAGGATTATAACAAAAAAAACATCAACAAACGGGCGTAAAAAGATAAAATGGCTCTATTATTCGGTATTATTTCTATTTCTCGCATTGCTTGGCTTCGTTAAACCTTCCCAGCCGTCTATTACCCATCTTTACACAATTTACGACAGCTTATTCGTAAGTTATAATCCGACGCTTTTCTTGCTCGACCCGTTAATTTTTATTCTTTTTGTATTTATTTTTATTACCTCTATCATATGGGGAAGGGGTATGTTTTGCGGCTGGATTTGCCCGTTCGGAACGATTCAGGAATATATTTATAGAATAAAAAAAAGAATACTGCCCGAAAAACTTGCAAAAAAAATTTCGCTTGAGTTTAATAATAAATTTCATTTTAAGCTGGTATATTTAAAATATGTTATATTTATAATATTAATGGCGGCGGCAATTATATCTATTGCTTGGGGGGAGAGGCTTGCGGAGGTGGAACCGTTTAAAACCGTTTTTTATCTTCACTTCGAAAGACAGTGGTATTTTGTGTCTTACGCCGTTATTTTAATCGGTTTGTCCGCTTTGTCTTATAGGTTCTTTTGCAAGTATATGTGTCCGCTCGGAGCTTCCTTCGGCTTGCTGTCAAAATTAAAGATATTCAGTATAAAAAGATACGAAGAATGTAAAAGCTGTAAAATATGCGCCCGCTCATGCAATATAAGGGCGATAGACGATAAAGGAAAAATTAACAGGTCTGAATGTTTCTACTGCTTGGAATGCCAGATTAATTATAATGACGAGAAACTCTGCCCCCATTTACTGAAACTTAAAAGAGGAAATATCGTCGAGAATATTAAATAATACTGGATTC
>JAKASO010000014.1 GCA_021818985.1 bacterium | reverse complement strand
CTAGCACCACCACAATTAGCCATTAATTTATTACCTCATTTTAAACATTAAACAAAATTAATTTTATAGATTTTTTTTTATATTTATATCACAAATACTGTAAATCTCCATATTAGACCCTTCTTCTTTTAGGAGGCCTGCAACCGTTATGTGGAATTGGGGTTACGTCCTTTATTAGCGTAATATTCAGGCCCGAACTCTGCAATGCCCTTAGCGCCGATTCCCTGCCGCCACCTGGACCTTTAACATATACTTCAATACTTGAAACCCCGAATTCCGAAACTTTTTTTGCCGCACTTTCGGCAGCAATCTGTCCAGCATATGGCGTACTTTTTCTAGAACCCTTAAATCCGGAAGTTCCCGCACTCGACCATGCAAGGACATTTCCGTTCATATCGGTAATGCTTACAATAGTGTTATTAAAAGTTGACTTAATATGCGCAATCGCATTTTGAATATTTTTCTTTTCCTTCTTTTTTCTCACGGGTTGTATCTTTTGCTGTTTTGCCATTTATACCTCGTTAACATACATTCATAGAAATTAACCTCTTGTAAATATATTGCCTGCGATAGTTATTATATCAATGCCGTTTTACTGCAATTATCCCCTCTTTAAAGCTCCGCCTGACTTTCTGGGACCTTTACGCGTGCGCGAATTGGTTTTTGTCCTCTGACCCCTCACGGGCAAACCCTTCCTATGTCTTATCCCTCTGTAAGATCCTATGTCTATAAGCCTTTTAATATTAGTCTGCGTTTCGCGTTTCAGATCGCCTTCGACTTTATATTCATTGTCTATAGCCTGCCTGATAGCATTGATTTGCGATTCCGTCAGATCTTTTACATGGACATTAAAATCAATGCCTGCTTTAGTTAATATAGCTTTTGAACGCGATCTTCCAATGCCGAAGATATATGTCAAACCAACCTCTACCCTTTTATCTTTAGGCAGATCAATTCCCGAAATCCTTGCCATTTACCCCCCTTATCATCCTTGACGTTGTTTATGTTTTGGATTTTCGCAAATTACCCTGACAACCCCTTTTCTTTTTACCACTTTACATTTATCGCAGATCTTTTTAACCGATGACCTAACTTTCAATTTAAACTCCTACGTCAATTCGCTGAAAGCGAACCGGTTTCTTCATTAATAAATAATGCCTTTTATCAATATAAATAACGATAACGGCCAGTAAAGCCAAATATATCATTTCGTCCTGAATATTATGCGTCCTCTTGTAAGATCGTATGGAGAAAGCTGCACGGTTACTTTGTCTCCTGGCAGAATTCTGATATAATGCATCCGCATTTTTCCTGATATATGGGCAAGAACTTTATGGCCATTCCCAAGTTCAACCCTAAACATAGCATTTGGAAGAGGCTCCAGAACCGTCCCTTCTACTTCTATCAGGTCTTCTTTTTTTGCCATGATTCACCCGCTTCCGTAAGAATATACGGCCCTTCTTTCGTGATGGCAACAGTATGTTCAAAATGGGCCGACAAACCTTTATCCGCCGCTATAACAGTCCAGTGATTTTTTTTAACTCTTATTTTATGACTAAATTCATTAACCATCGGTTCAATAGCTATAACAAGGCCGTCTTCAAGTGGAACATCATAGTTTTTCACAACATAATTTGGAACCTGCGGATCTTCATGCAGTTCATAACCAATCCCATGCCCCACAAAATCCCTCACTACGGAATAACCATGCTTAGTCACATAATCTTCTATTGCAGAAGATATATCGTAAAGCCTGTTTCCAACCCTGGCCCGGGAAATACCTATGTTAAGAGCCTCTTTGGTAACCTTGATCAAATTTGCGGCCTTTTCAGAAATTTCACCTACAGGCAAAGTAATGGCTGCATCTGCGTAATAACCCTCATAATAAGAACCGAAATCCAAACTCACTATATCTCCTTCCCTTAATTTTTTGTCCGATGGAAAACCATGTACCACCTCTTCATTTATAGACACGCAAACGGCGTAGGGAAACCCGCGATAACCCTTGAATGCAGGCATAGCATTCATAGAAGCGGCAATCTCTTCAGCTGTTTCATTATATTTTTTTGTAGCAAGCCCGGCTAATGTGATCTTACCAAGTTCATCCAACACCGTTCTGACAACAATCCCTGCTTTTCTGATCCCCTCTATATCAACCTTGTTTTTTAGATTTATCATTTATCATTTCTGTTTTTGATCATAGAGCGGAGGCAATGTCTTTATAAACATCCTGGGGATTGTTTTCTCCATTAATAGCGACTAATTTATTAACCCCTTTATAATATTCTATAAGCGGAGCGGTCTGTCCGTGATAAACCTCTAACCTTTTCTTGATAACATCCTGTTTATCGTCATCCCTGATTATAAGAGAAACATTACAATCATCGCAAAGGTTATCTTTCTTCGGCGGATTATATTTTAAATGATATACCCTTTTACATTTCGGACATACTCTTCTGTTCGTTAACCTGTCATAAATCACGCTGTCATCAACGTCTATATATATTACTTTATCTATATCCCGCTTAAAATCTATAAGCATTTTTTTGAGAAGCTCGTTTTGAGTAAGATTCCTTGGAAAACCGTCAAAAAGAAAATTCTTGTCGGCACCGTATTTTTTTAACTCGGACTTAATCATATCAACAACGAGATCGGTCGGAACAAGCTCTCCTTTATCCATAAAGCTTTTAGCTTTTAATCCAAGCTCCGTCCTTTTCCCAACGTTATCCCGCAATAGATCGCCCGTTGATATAAGAATATAATTATTTGAGGCTGAAACATTTTTTGCCTGCGTACCCTTTCCAGCTCCGGGAGGCCCGATTAAAATAATCATTGAATTTTTCATTTTTTCTTCACCGCCTTTTTTAATAAACTATCATAATTTCTGTATAAGAGGTGGGACTGAATCTGCCCTATTGTATCCATTGCCACCACAACGACAATTAAAAGACCGGTACCGCCAAAATAAAAAGGCACATGAAATTTATCTATAAGTATAGTGGGCAATATACACACTGCGGAAACATAGACCGCGCCGATAAAAGTAACCCTGTTCAGTATTTTGTCAATATAATTTGCGGTTGATTTGCCGGGTTTAATTCCAGGAATATTCCCTCCATATTTTCTTAAATCATCAGAGACTTCATCTACTTTAAATGTTATCGCTGTATAAAAATAACAGAAGAAAAAGATTAAAATAACATATATAACGTTATACATGACGCCGGTTGGGTTCAAATACTGGGCTATCTTTTCAAATGCAGGATTTTTTATAAAATTGGATATCGTTGTAGGAAAAAGAAGTATAGACATAGCAAATATCGGAGGAATTACCCCCGCTGTATTTACTTTTAACGGCAGGTAACTAGCCTGACCCGAATATAGTTTCCTGCCAACCATTCTTTTTGCATACTGGATTGGAATCCGCCTTTGCGCAGATTCGACAAATACTATAAATCCTATTACAAGAATCATCATGGCAATGATTAAAACAAGCAGCATCGGACTAAGTTCGCCCGCTCCTGTAAGTTTAAAGGTAGTTATTGTGGCAGCAGGAATCGCGGCAACAATCCCCGCAAAAATGATCAGTGAAATACCGTTGCCTATTCCATGTTCCGAGATTTCTTCGCCTATCCACATTACAAAAACCGTTCCTGCGGTAAGGGCTATGACGGATATGACCATAAACGGCAGTCCCGGATGCGAAACGACCGAAATACCCGACGGGCTTCTCATAGATTCAATCCCGTAACTTATGCCAATAGCCTGCAACAATGCCAAAATGACGGTGCCGTATCTTATATACTGCATAAGCTTCTTTCTCCCCGCTTCACCTTCCTTTTGAAGCCTGTCTAAAGAAGGCATTGCCATCGGCAGCATCTGAAATATGATGGATGAACTTATATATGGCATTATTCCAAGGGAAAAGATCGAAAATCTTGCAAGCGCCCCCCCTGTAAACATGTTAAAAAGCCCGAATAAACTTCCGTTAGTAGTATTAAAAAATGAAGACAGAGCTACCGCATTTACGCCCGGAGTAGTAATATGAACCCCTACCCTGAATACAATAAACATCAAAAGCGTGTAGAGGATGCGATTTCTTAACTCGGGTATTTTACTAACGTTTCCAAAACTTTGAGCCATTATTTTGCCTCTACGCTTCCCCCCAGCTTTTCAATTTTTTCTTTAGCATTCCTTGATATTTTATCGCAAATAATTTTAACCTTTCGATCTATTCCGCCGTTACCGAGTATCTTGATTTTTTTTGATCCATTTTTAACGATGCCATTTTTCTTAAGCATATTTATATCAATTACATCATCTTTTAAACCGGCAATAGTCTGCAGATTGATTATCGCATATTCTTCTTTTAATGGATTATTAAAACCGCGTTTTGGAACCCTGCGGACATAAGGCATTTGTCCACCTTCAAATCCCCTTCTTACGCCCCCGCCCGATCTTGCATTTTGTCCTTTGTTGCCCTTTCCTGAGGTTTGACCGTGACCCGATCCGGAGCCTCTTCCTATCCTTTTTTTCTTTTTGTTGTTGTATTTACCAAACCCGCTTAAACTAATCATTTATTCACCCTTATTACTTTTTCGCCTGTTAATTAATTCATTTTTAAAATACATGGATGAAAGGCATTTCATAGTAGCTCTTGCAACATTGTGAGGGTTGGAAGAACCAATGCTTTTTGCATATACGTTTTTTATACCGCCCAATTCAAATATCGTCCTCATTGCTCCTCCAGCAATTATTCCCGTTCCTTCAGGCGCCGGTTTCATAAAAACATAGCCCGCACCGGCTTTTCCATAATGTTCATGCGGGATCGAATTTTTGTAAATACGAACCTTTAAGAGATTCTTTTTAGCCTGCTCGGAACCTTTTCGTATCGCTTCCGGAACCTCCTTTGCCTTTCCAAGTCCAATGCCAACATAACCGGCTTGCGGATCGCCGATTGCGACAATAGCCGAAAAACCAAATCTTCTTCCGCCTTTGACAACTTTTGCAACTCTGGAAATATGAATTACTTTATCCTGCAAGTTTAAATCCCGGTCATTTAATCTTTCCAAACTTCCCTCCTAAAAATTCAATCCGTTTTCTCTTGCGGCATCGGCAAGCGCTTTTACTCTTCCGTGATAGATATATCCGTTCCTGTCAAAAGCAATCTCGGTTATAGACATGTTTTTGCAAAGAATGGCTATTTTTTCTCCAACCTTTTTAGCGGCAGCAACATTCCCTTTATGCCCTTTTATTTTATTGCCGGGATCTTTTGAAAGGGTAGAAGCTTGAGCAATTACCTGTTTGCCGTCGGCGGAGAATACCTGGGCATAAATATGATTAAGGCTTTTAAAAATACACAGCCTCGGCCTTCCACTGTTTGCCAGCGCTTTCCTAATATGAGCTTTTCTTCTTGATCTCTGTTCTATTTTACTTTTCATATCCGCTTCCTCTCTTTATTGCTTACTTGCCCGATGTCTTTCCGACTTTACGCTTTATTGCCTCGCCGGAATATTTTATACCTTTTCCCTTATAAGGTTCAGGTTTTCTCAAACCTCTAATCCTCGCGGCAACAAGGCCGACAAGCTCCTTATCACAGCCAGAGATCTTTAAAATGCCAGTTTTTTCCACAGTTATTGAAATACCTTCGGGAATAATAAAATTTATTGGATGGGAATAACCTAAACTTAGATTTAAAATTTTGTTGTTTATTTCAGCCTTGTATCCTACGCCGATGATTTCTAATTCCTTAACAAAGCCTGCGGTAACACCTTCGATAATATTAGCTATGATAGTTCTTGTAAGACCAGTAAACTTAACATTGTCGTTATTTTGCCTGCTTTCGTTTTTCGCCTCTACTTTTATTAAAGAATCCGCCATAGATATCAATACTCCTTCAGGCAGTTTTTTTGAAACGGCGCCCTTCGGTCCCGTGCATGTAATTAAATTTCCTTTCAGACTTACCTTGACGTTTGAAGGAACATTAACAGGTTTTTTTCCGATTCTTGACATTATAATTTCATCCTATTTCATATCGTTTTTATATCGTTAAATTAAATTCAAAACTGATTGTCACATAACTTTCAGAAGCGATAAACCGCCAATGTTTTTTCCCCTGCATTCAAGGTCGGTTATTATGCCATACGAGGTAGAAAATATTTCAACCCCAAGACCATTTTTATATGGTTTGATTTTTTTGACCTTTTTATATATTCTTAATCCGGGAGTACTGGTAACTTTTATATCAAGAATTACCGGTTTTTTCCTTTCCATATATTTTAAAGTTATCTCTAATACCTTTTTTGTAATGTTCTCTTCTTCTTTGACGGAATAATTATCAATAAAACCCTCTTTTTGGAGGATCGAACACAGATTTTCCTTCATTCTGGAATAAGGCATAGTTAAATTGGGCTTACCTGCCTTGTTAGCATTTTTAATTCTAACAACCATATCGGATATTGGATATGTCATATTCTTCCCTCAACACATATTTATAAATTTGATCAAAATACCGCAATTTACCAACTGGCTTTGACAACGCCGGGAATTTGCCCTTTATTGGAAAGCGCCCTGAAACATATTCTGCACATATTGAATTTTCTATAGTAGCCTCTCGGCCTGCCGCATAAAGGACATCTATTGTGCTGTCTTATTTTAAATTTTGATTTTTTTGCTGCTTTAATGATCATTGATTTTTTCGCCATATTTTTGGTCCTTAGCCTCTAATTACGAAAAGGAAATTTAAATGCATTCAAAAGTTTGCGAGCTTCTTCGTCAGAATGCGCCGACGTGACTATCGTTATATTCATACCTTTAACTTTTTCGATCAATTCATAACTTATTTCCGGAAAGATTATCTGCTCCCTAATGCCGATGGTGTAATTTCCCCGTCCATCAAACGAGCGCTTAGATAGCCCCTTAAAATCCCTAACCCTGGGCAGGGCAATATTTATAAGCCTATCAAGAAAATCGTACATTTTGTCATTTCTTAAAGTCACAAAACAGCCGATTTCCTGATTTTCTTTTAATTTAAAAGCAGCGATAGATTTTTTCGCCCTTGAAACAACAGGTTTCTGACCTGCTATCTTGCCAAGTTCCATAAGCGATTTTTCAATAATTTTGGGATTGGATGTTGCCTCTCCTAACCCCATATTTACGACAATCTTTTCCAATCGCGGAACTTGATGGATATTCTTATAATTATTATCTTTCATCAAAAAAGGTAATATTTCTTTACCATATAATTCTCTGTATCTTGATACCACTTTATTGGCTCCTAAATCTAAACTTCCGAACCGCATTTTTTGCAAATACGGACTTTTTTATTATCTTCACCCGCTTTACTCGAGAACTTCACGGCAGTTTTACATTTATTACAATACAGACCGACGTTTGAAATATGTACAGGTCCTTCTTTATCAACAATACCACCCGGCTCCTGCGCGCTTTTCGGTTTAATATGACGTTTTATCATATTAACCTTATCTATATAAACTCTGTTGTTTTTTTGATCAATACGCAGTATTTTACCGGTTTTATCTTTTTCTTTGCCAGTCAATACTTGAACAACATCATCTTTCTTTAATCTTATAGTCATCTTATAGAACCTCAGGCGCCAAAGATATAATTCTCATAAATTTCTTTGCCCTTAATTCCCGGGCAACAGGGCCGAATATACGAGTTCCAACAGGCTCATTCTGGGCATTAATAAGAACAGCCGAATTGTTATCGAATCTAATATAAGTCCCGTCCTGCCTTTTCAATTCTTTAGCCGTCCTGACAATTACCGCTTTAGAAACGTCGCCTTTTTTTACTTTTGAATTAGGAATAGCTTCTTTAACGGAGACAACTATGACATCGCCAACAGTCGCATATTTTCTTTTAGAGCCTCCAAGAACCTTAATGCACATAAGTTTTTTTGCCCCTGAATTATCTGCCGATCTTAAGACCGTTTGCATCTGGATCATTTTAAATAGTCCTCTTAATAAATTTTACCTTTTCATGATGCTTTCTTTTTACGATGTTTTTTCCATGATTTTTTTAAGATTCCAGCTTTTATCTTTTGATAAAGGCCTTGTTTCAATAAAAAGCACTTTATCTCCAATCTTTGCGGAGTTATGCTCATCATGCACTTTATATTTCTTAATCTTCTTTACATATTTTTTATAAAGCGGATGTTTCACAAGGTTTGTAACCGTAACAACTATGGTTTTGTCCATTTTATCGGAGGTTACGTTCCCGATATATTTCTTTCTCATTCCGTACCCCTTTTTCTTTCGTTCAATATGGTCTTTATCTGCGCGATCTGTTTTTTTAACATTTTAATCCTTTTAGGATTTTCTAATGATCCCGTTGATTTTTGCATGGTTAGATTAAAAATTTCTTTTTTAAAATCGCTTTCCTTTAAATTAAGTTCATCAATATTCATGGCTTTCAATTCAGCAATTTTCATAGCTTAAAGTTCTCCCCTTTCAATAAAAACCGTCTTGATGGGCAGTTTATGGGAAGCTAACCTTAAGGCTTCTTTAGCCGTTTCTTTAGGTATCCCTTCCATTTCATACAAGACAAGCCCCGGCCTGGCAACACAAACCCATTCTTCAACGCCGCCCTTGCCTTTTCCCATTCTGGTTTCTGCAGGCTTTTTTGTAACAGGCTTATCCGGAAAGATCCTGATCCATACCTTGCCGCCTCTTTTAACAAACCTGGTCATAGCGATTCTCGCAGCTTCAATTTGCCTTGCAGTAAGATATCCACATTCTAAAGCTTTAAGACCATAATCGCCAAAAGCGAGAGTATTTCCCCTTGTAGCAACGCCTTTCATTCTTCCCTTCTGCTGTTTTCTATATTTTGTTTTAGCAGGCATTAACATAAGTTATGCACCTTATTTTTTCTCCCCCATGAAATTATCAATTTATTAAAATTAAAAGACATCCCCTTTATATATCCAAACCTTAATGCCGATTTTTCCGTATGTTGTGTTAGCTTCCGCAATTCCGTAATCTATATCCGCTCTTAATGTGTGAAGAGGAACCCTGCCTTCCCTGTACCATTCCGTTCTGGCAATTTCTGCGCCGGCAAGCCTGCCGCCGCATGAGATCTTAATGCCTTTGGCGCCAGTTTTTAATGCAAGTGTCACGCTTTTTTTCATTGCCCTTTTAAAGGCAATCCTCTTTTCTAATTGTGAAGCAATTCCTTCTGCGATAAGCGTTGCATCAAGCTCCGGTTTTTTAATCTCATTTATATTTATGTTTAAATTTTTACTAGTAATCTTAGTAAAATTCGCAAGTTCGGATTTAAGAGTGTCAACTTCGGATCCTTTTTTACCTATGACCATTCCTGGACGCGCCGTATAAATATTAATTATTAGCCTGTCAGCCTTTCTTTCAATATCTATCTTGGAAACGCCCGTTGTATATAATTTTTTCTTTAAAAAATTTCTAATTTTTAAATCTTCATGCAAATACCCGGAATAATCCCGATTGACATACCATTTAGAATCCCATGTCCTGTTAATTCCCAGTCTAAAACCTACTGGATTGACCTTTTGACCCAAAATAACCTCCGCTTTTATATTTCTTCGAGAACGATTTTTATAGTACTCATTCTTTTTTTAATCGTGGCTCCCCTACCCATTGCCTTTGGCATTACGCGCTTTAGGGACAATGACATATTGACGCAGGCTTGGGCAATAAATAAATTATCAATATCTATTTTGCCGGTATTCGATGCATTAGCTACGGCAGATTTTAATACCTTATATATTGCGCCTGACGATTTTTTCCTTGTGAACTTTAATATGTTAAAGGCATCGTAAACCTTTTTCCCTCTTATAAGATCTATAACCAACCTTGCCTTCTGCGGAGAAACCCTGATATATTTTGCCTCTGCCCGAAATTCCATTTTAATCCCCTTTTCCCGGTTATTTTGATTCTGAACCACCGGCAGGTTTGACTTTTGCCTTTCTGTCGCCCGAATGCATAGTAAATGTCCGTGTTAAAGCAAATTCACCAAGTTTATGCCCTACCATATTTTCGGTAACAAATACCGGTATAAATTTCCTGCCGTTATGTACTGCAAAAGTATGTCCTACCATGTCAGGAATAATATCAGACCTTCTTGACCATGTTTTAATTAATTTCTTTTCATTGCTATCATTGGCTTTCGATACCTTTTCAAGCAATGATTTATCAATGAACGGACCTTTTTTGACCGACCTCGACATTATACCCCCGTTACTTAGTTTTTCTTCTGCTTATGATGTATTTTGCAGTTTTTCTGTTTTTTCTAGTCTTATAGCCTTTTGTCGGCTTACCCCACGGCGTCACGGGATGCCTTCCGCCCGATGTTTTACCTTCGCCACCTCCATGAGGATGGTCTATCGGGTTCATGGCAACCCCTCTGACAGATGGCCTGATACCCATCCATCTGGACCTGCCTGCTTTACCTACGCTGAGATTTTCATGATCAATATTACCCACCTGACCTATCGTTGCATAACAACTTTCAGGAACGACTCTGAATTCACCGGATGGCATTTTGATTTGAGCGTAGCCGCTATCTCTTCCCATTAGTTGTGCATAAGTGCCAGCGCTCCTTACAAGTTTCCCCCCGGTATCAGGTTTTAATTCAATATTGTGGACTATCGTTCCTGCGGGGATATTTGAAAGCGGAAGGCTATTTCCAGGTTGAATGTCGGCTCTTTCCGAAGAAATCACGACTTGCCCCTGTTTTAATCCGTCAGGACATAATATATATCTTTTTTCGCCATCAATATAATTAAGCAATGCTATTCTTGCGCTTCTATTGGGATCATATTCTATTTCTGCAACCTTTGCGGGGATATCCCTTTTATCACGCTTAAAATCTATAATCCTGTATCTTTTTTTATGACCGCCCCCTTGATGCCGTACTGTTATCCTTCCATAATTATTCCTTCCGGCTTGCTTTTTATAGGGAGCCAATAGACTTTTTTCTGGACAATCCTTTGTTATCTCAGAAAAATCGGAAACAGTCTGAAATCTTCTGCCGCTTGAAGTCGGCTTATATTTTTTAATCGGCATTCAATATCTCCTGTTATATTATCACGCTTCTAAAACGGCTATTTTTTGACCCTTTTTAAGTTTAACATATGCCTTTTTATTATTCGACAATTTACCTGTATATCTCCCCATTTTTCTATATTTTCCGCGTGTTATAAGAGTATGGACAGATTCAACCTTGACATTAAAAAATTTTTCAACTGCTGTTTTTATTTCATTCTTATTTATATTTTTATTTACGTTAAAAATATAAACATTATTTATTTCACGGGATTTAAGGCTTTTTTCAGAAAGTATAGCCCTTTCGATAGCAGTATAAAGTTCTTTCATTTAAGTAAGGACCTCTTTAATTCTTCATTTGCTTTTTTGCTCACAATCACTTTATCGTATTTAAGCAAATCTATAATACTTATATTATTAGCCGTTATAACTTTATATGCAGGCAAATTTTTTGCGGATTTCATAATTTTTTCGTTAAATTCTGGCAGTATCAATAAACCTTTTACGATATCAAGATTTTTAAAAATCTTTAGGACGGCTTTAGTTTTAATTTCAGGGAGATCAAAGTCGTCTATAAAAATAAGTTTTCCCTCTTGATATAAAAAGGATAATGCCGATTTTAATGCGCCTTTTCGAGCTTTTTTAGGCATATCCATCTCCCAGTTTCTTTTATTGGTCGGGCCAAATATTACTCCTCCTCCCTTCCACAAAGGAGACCTGATTGAACCGGCTCTTGCCCTGCCGGTTCCTTTTTGCTTCCAGGGTTTTTTACCGCCGCCGGAAACAATCTTCCTGTTCTTTGTAGAAGCAAGACCGAGCCTTTTATTCGCAAGAGTAGTCAAAACTAACTGTTTTATTAATGCCTCTTTGAGGGGAATGGAAAAAATTCCATCGTCAAGACTAATCTTATCCACTTTTTCGTTGTTTATATTAACCACATCAGCTGTAACAGACATTGTTTGCCTTAATTTTATATAAAGTTTTATATATTTATATAAAGATTATCTTTATATTTATTATATTTATATTTTTATATTTTTTTTCTACCAAATTCGTTCGCGCCGTAAATATAAACAATATTTCCATTAGCACCGGGAATAGCACCTTTAACAAACAATAAATCCTGTTCCGAATCAATCCTTATTATTTTTAAGTTTGAAGCTGTTCTGCTTTTATTTCCAAGATGCCCCGGCATCTTTAAACCCCTGAAAACCTTAGAAGGAAAAGATGACTGACCTATCGACCCCGGCGCCCTGTGAAACATTGAACCGTGCGTATCCCGCCCGCCGGAAAAACCCCATCTTTTAACAACACCTTGAAAACCTTTTCCTTTAGTAATTCCTGTCACGCATACATATTTAACCCCGTTAAACATCGATACATTCACGCTGTCGCCAATATTGACGGATCCGGCTTCGGAACACCTGAATTCTTTTAATATCCTGATAGGGTTAACGTTATTTTTTTTAAAATGCCCCATTAACGGTTTTTTAACTTTATAAGGTTCGATTTCACCGAACCCTAACTGCACGGCACCGTATCCATCATTTTCTAATGTCTTTTTTGTTACTACCGTGCAAGGACCGGCTTTCAATACAGTTACAGGAATAATTGCACCATCTTCATTAAATAGTTGCGTCATTCCAATTTTTTTCCCTATAATTGCTTTTAACATGAAAAATACTCCAAAATCTTTATTAAATAACCTTATCTTATTATCTTATATTAATTAAATTTGTTTAATATCTACATCAACACCTGCGGACAGATCAAGTTTCATTAGTGCGTCTATGGTCGCTTGAGTCGGCTCCAATAAATCAATTATTCTTTTGTGAGTTCGCATCTCGAATTCCTCACGGGATTTTTTATCAACATGAGGAGATCTCAGTACGCAAAAACGGCTTATTTTGGTAGGTAGCGGAATAGGACCGCTAACCTTTGAGCCTGTCCTTTTCGCTGTTTCCACAATCTCATTAACAGATTGATCTAATAATCTATGATCGTAAGCTTTTAACCTGATCCTAATTTTTTGAATATCCATTTTTTAAGGTTGCCTTTAGTTTGTCTTCGTCTTTATTTACTTACTACCCACAGCTTACTCTTTATTTTATTATTTGCTTTATTCTATGACCCCTGTAACCACGCCTGCCCCTACAGTATGTCCGCCTTCCCTTATTGCAAATCTTAGCTCCTTTTCGGCAGCTATTGGCGTGATAAGTTCCACAGACATGGAGACATTATCCCCGGGCATTACCATTTCCACGCCTTCGGGCAGTGTACATACACCGGTAACGTCTGTCGTCCTGAAGTAGAACTGCGGACGATAGCCGTTAAAAAACGGGGTATGACGGCCTCCTTCCTCTTTGGTAAGGATATAAGCTTCCACATTAAACCTCCTGTGGGGAGTGATAGAACCTGGTTTAGAAAGAACCATCCCCCTTTCCACTTCCTCTCTTTTTTTGCCCCTTAGAAGAACGCCTATGTTGTCGCCTGCCTGACCTTCATCAAGAAGTTTCCTGAACATTTCTACACCGGTTGCAATGGTCTTTGAAGTGGGTACAATGCCTACCAGCTCAACTTCATCACCGACCTTTATTATGCCCCTTTCAACCCTTCCCGTTGCAACGGTTCCCCTGCCGGCTATCGAAAAGACATCTTCCACCGGCATTAAGAATGGTTTATCTATATCCCTTTTTGGAATGGGGATGTATTCGTCAATGGCGTTCATCAGCTCCATTACCTTATCCGTCCATTCATTATCGGAATCAGCCTCCAGCGCTTTAAGGGCGGAACCCTTTATGACGGGAATGGAATTTCCAGGGAAGTTATAAGACGTCAAAAGCTCCCTTACCTCCAATTCCACAAGTTCCAAAAGCTCCGGATCGTCAACCATGTCCACCTTGTTTAAAAAGACCACTATGTACGGAACGCCAACCTGACGGGCTAAAAGAATATGTTCGCGGGTTTGCGGCATAGGACCGTCAGCTGCAGAAACGACGAGTATGGCTCCGTCCATCTGGGCTGCGCCCGTTATCATATTTTTTACGTAGTCGGCATGACCGGGGCAGTCAACATGGGCGTAATGCCTTTTATCCGTTGCATACTCGACATGGGAAGTGGCTATCGTTATGCCCCTTTCCTTTTCCTCCGGCGCGTTATCTATCTGGTCGTATGATTTGAAACTGGCATGGCCTTTTCTGGCAAGAATCTTGGTGATTGCAGCAGTTAAAGTTGTCTTGCCGTGATCTACGTGACCGATTGTGCCTATGTTGATATGCGGCTTCGATCTGTCAAATTTCTCTTTGGACATCTGATCCTCCTTAAGACAAGTGGTTATTTGCCTTGTGATTTTGCAATAATCTCATCAGAAATGATCTTTGGAACCTGCTCATATTTAAGAAATTCCATTGTATAATTAGCCCTGCCCTGGGTCTTTGACCTTAAATCAGTCGAATATCCGAACATTTGAGCTAAAGGCACCTCAGCACCGATCACCTGTATCCCACCCCTTGACTCCAAGTTAACGATCTTTCCACGTCTTGAGTTCAAATCCCCTATAACATCGCCCATAAATTCTTCCGGAACAAGAACTTCCACCTTCATTATCGGCTCGAGAAGAGTGGGCAAAGCCTTCCTGCACCCATCTTTAAATGCTATAGAGCCGGCAATCTTAAACGCCATTTCGGATGAATCGACTTCATGAAAAGACCCATCGTAAACGGAGACCTTGACATCTACGACAGGATAACCCGCCAGAACACCACTGGTTAAAGCTTCGGCGACACCCTTGTTGACGGCAGGTATGTATTCGGTTGGTATAACGCCACCTTTGATCTTATTAACAAATTCGTAGCCGGAACCTTTGCCAAGCGGCTCAATCTCAAGCCAAACATGACCGTACTGACCTCTGCCGCCCGACTGCCTGATAAATTTGCCTTCGGATTGCACCTTTTTATTTATTGTTTCTTTGTATGCCACTTGAGGTTTGCCGACATTGGCATCTACCTTGAACTCCCTAAGAAGCCTATCCACAATAATCTCTAAATGCAGCTCGCCCATACCGGAAATAATAGTCTGACCGGTCTCTTCGTCGGTCTTGACTCTAAAAGACGGATCTTCGACGGTTAATTTCTGAAGGGAAAGACCGAGTTTTTCCTGATCGGCTTTTGTTTTAGGCTCGATAGCAATAGAAATTACAGGATCGGGAAAATCCATTTTCTCAAGAATTATGGGATAGGATTCGTCACAGAGGGTATCGCCCGTAGTAGTATTTCTTAAACCGACGGCTGCGGCAATATCTCCTGCAAAAACCTCTTTTATTTCCTCTTTTTTATTGGCATGCATTCTTAGTAACCTGCCTATTCTTTCTTTTGAATCTTTAATAGAATTATAAACATACGAACCCGATGATAATACTCCTGAATAAACCCTTATATATGTGAGTTGACCAGTATAAGGATCTGAGGCTATTTTAAATGCCAGAGCCGAAAAATGATCGTCATTATCAGCCTTTCTTGTTTCTTCTTTTTCTGTTTTTGGATTAATACCTCTTACAGGCGGAACATCTATAGGTGAAGGCAAATAGTCTATAATAGCGTCTAATAACGGCTGCACCCCTTTATTTTTAAAGGCGGCGCCGCAAAAAACGGGCACCAATTTAAAAGCAAGAGTGGCACTTCTAATTGCTTTTTTTGCAAGCTCGATATTAACCGTTTCGCCGGCAAGATACTTTTCCATAAGTTCATCGTTAAAATCACACGCCCTTTCTATAAATTCGTCATGATATTTTTTTGCATCCGCCATATAATCTGCCGGTATATCAATGACATCATATTCCGCGCCAAGACTTTCGTCTTTGTAAACCAAAGCCTTCATGGCGGTTATATCTATAACGCCTCTAAATGAATCTTCCAACCCCAAAGGCAACTGCATTACAACAGGAACGGCATTGAGACGCGTTTTTATCATATCAATGCATTTAAAAAAATTTGCGCCGATCCTGTCCATTTTGTTTATAAAGCATAACCTTGGAACTTTATATTTATCCGCCTGTCTCCAGACCGTTTCCGACTGGGGCTCAACGCCGGCAACGCCGTCAAAAACGGTAACTGCCCCATCAAGAATCCTTAATGACCTTTCAACCTCGATCGTAAAATCAACGTGACCTGGCGTATCTATTATATTTATCCTATAATTTTTCCAAAAACAAGTCGTCGCAGCAGCAGTGATCGTTATCCCTCTTTCCTGCTCCTGCTCCATCCAATCCATAGTCGCGGTACCTTCATGAACCTCACCCATTTTATAATTAACGCCGGTATAGTATAATATTCTTTCGGTCGTTGTAGTTTTACCGGCATCTATATGCGCCAGTATGCCTATATTTCTAGTTCTTTCAAGTGGTATTTTCTCTGCCATCTAATCCCTCTTAATTACCAATTAACCAAATTACCATTTAAAATGCGCGAAAGCTTTATTAGCCTCAGCCATCTTGAACATGTCTTCTTTCTTTTTAATCGAGCCGCCTTTATTATTTGCGGCATCCATAATTTCAAGGGCTAAATTTTCTTCCATTGATTTTTCGTTTCTTAATCTTGCATAAGTAATGATCCATCTTATCGCAAGATAAAGCTTTCTGTCGCTTCTCACTTCTGTGGGGATTTGATAGTTCGAACCGCCAACCCTTCGCGCCCTTACCTCAAGAACAGGCTTCACATTATCTATTGCTTGCTTAAATATCTTTAATCCGTCTTCGTTTGTTTTTTTATTAATAATATCTAACGATTTGTAAAATATATGCTCTGCTGTACTTTTCTTGCCTTCGTACATGAGCTTATTAACAAATTTTTGAACGACTATATTATTAAATTTAGGATCTCCTTCTATAACCCTTTTAATAGCCCTTCTTCGCCTTGACAATTTTAACTCCTTATAGAAATTAAGTTTATTTAGGCCTTTTAGCGCCGTATTTTGATCTTCCCTGCTTTCTTCCATTAACACCGATGCAATCAAGAGCGCCCCTTACAATATGATAACGAACGCCGGGCAAATCTTTGACCCTGCCGCCCCTAATAAGAACAACCGAATGTTCCTGTAAGTTATGACCTTCACCCGGAATATACGAAGTTACCTCCATTCCATTCGTCAATTTGACCCTTGCTACTTTTCTCAAAGCAGAATTCGGCTTTTTAGGCGTAACGGTATATACCCTTACGCATACTCCTCTTTTTTGAGGACAACTTCTTAAAGCGGGCGAAGATGTCTTTTTTGCTACTTTTTTTCGCGCATTTCTAATCAACTGATTAACTGTAGGCACTTGGGCTCCGTTAATTTTTTATTTTATACTTTATACTTCTTTATACTTTTAGTGCTTTATTATTCCTTAATTTTTTGACAGAGGAATTTTTGATTTTAATACGTAAACATATTTTTGTCAACACTTTTTAATTTTTCTGGAATAATTATTTCCATAATTCCCAACCTTACCCCCCCCCCCCCTGTAAAAAGGGAGAAAGGGGGAGACGAATATTTAAAAATCCAAACTCCCATTTCGCAAGCAGGCATAGATTAAAGCAATTTTTCTACTACCTCGATTTCAAGTTTCGAATATTTCACGGAACCAGTTCCTGCAGGAACAAGCCTGCCCATAATGACGTTTTCCTTTAACCCTTTCAAATAATCAACCTTTCCCTGAAGTGCCGCTTCCGTCAATACTTTAGTAGTCTCCTGAAAAGATGCTGCGGAAATAAAACTATCAGTACTTAAAGACGCCTTTGTTATTCCCATTAGCTCCGGTTCGGCAACAGCGGGAACTCCTCCTTCGTTGATAAGGCGCTGATTCTCTACCTCAAATACGCGTTTTTCCACTATTTCGTCTTCAAAAAATCTTGAACTTCCGGGGTCTTTTATTCTGACATTTTTAAGCATCTGCCTTACTATCACTTCAATATGCTTATCGTTTATCTTTACGCCTTGAAGCCTGTATACTTCCTGAATCTCGTCAACAAGGAATTTTGCCAGCTCTTTTTCTCCAAGAATCTTAAGAATATCTTGTGGGTTTGGAGATCCATCCATCAGCGGCTCTCCGGCCTTAACGTAATCTCCTTCATGAACGCTTACGAGCTTACCTTTCGGTATCAGGTATTCCCTCTGCTCGCCGTGAGGCGGTTCGATAATAACACGCCTTTTGCCTTTGAAATCCTTGCCGTATGCTACCCTGCCACTTATTTCCGTAATAGCGGCACATTCTTTTGGTTTTCTTGCTTCAAAAAGTTCGGCAACTTTAGGCAGGCCGCCGGTTATATCTTTAGTTTTGGTAGTTTCTCTCGGGATCCTTGCAATAATATCGCCTGCATAGACTTCATCACCCTCCTGAACGGAAAGATGGGCGCCGATAGGCATAAGATAAACCTTTTCTTCGGTGGATGATTTTTTAATAATAATCTTCGGACGCAGCGTCTGATCTCTTGATTCGATGATAACTTTTCTTGATAGCCCCGAAGTTTCATCAACCTGCTCCTGCATTGTTTCAGATTCCCGTATGTCCTCGAATTTAACTTTTCCGGTAATATTGGCAATTATAGGATTGATATATGAATCCCAGTCTGCGATAAGCGTGCTTGCACCTATCTTTGAACGAGGGCCTATTTTAATCTTGGAACCATAAGTTAATGGAATTCTTTCTAACTCCCTTCCCGAATCATCTGATATAATTATCTCGCCGTTCTTATTTATAACAACATACTCCCGCTCCCTGTTTTTAATAACATTTAAGTTATTAAATTTAACAATACCGGGATATTTATTTTCAATGCTCGTTTGTTCGGTACGCCTTGAAGCTGTCCCCCCGACATGAAACGTTCTCATAGTGAGCTGGGTGCCGGGTTCGCCTATAGACTGGGCGGACATAACACCGACAGCCTCCCCGATATTTACCAAGTGGCCCGTTGCAAGATCCCTTCCGTAACACTTCACGCATACACCGACTTTAGAAGCGCACGTTAATACGGATCTTATTTTAACCCTTTCAATATGGGCATTCTCAATCTTGGGCAGATGAACTTCCTGAATTTCTTCATTAGATTTTACTATTAGCTCTCCCGTGAACGGATCTACTATATCTTCTATAGCAACTCTTCCAAGGATCCTTTCTTCTATAGGTTCTATCGTTTCTCCGCTTTCAACAAGCGTTGATACAACAATCCCGTCTATGGTATGACAGTCGTCTTCGGTAATTATCGTATCCTGGGCTACATCTACAAGCCTTCTTGTTAAATAACCGGAATTAGCGGTTTTTAAAGCTGTATCGGCAAGACCTTTTCTTGCACCGTGGGTCGAAATAAAATATTGAAGAACGGTAAGACCTTCTCTAAAATTAGCCGTGATAGGCGTTTCTATAATTTCACCGGAAGGCTTTGCCATAAGCCCCCGCATACCTGCAAGTTGTCTGATTTGGGCTTCTGAACCCCTGGAACCTGAATCAGCCATCATGTATATAGAATTAAAGCTTTTACCTTCAACCTTTTTACTTTTATTCTTACCGGTTGTAGGATTCACAAAAACTTGTGTTCCAAGCTTTTCCATCATGACTTTGGCTATTTCATCAGTCGTATTTGCCCATGTATCAACGACTTTATTATATCTTTCACCGTTAGTTATCAAACCTTCTTTATAATTATTCTCGATTTCTTCGACCCTTGCAGTGGATTTTTCTATCATCTTGTTCTTCTCTTGCGGTATCTCCATATCGCTAATACAGATGGATATGCCGGATTTAGTCGAATATTCATAACCTAAAGACTTAAGTTTGTCGGCAAGTATCACCGTCTTTTTAGGTCCGCATACCCTAAAAGCGTGGTCTATCAAATTGGTGATCTCTTTTTTAGTCATCGGCTTATTTATGAACTGAAAATCTATCTCTTCGGGAATTATCTCATAAAGAATGACCCTTCCAGTGGTGGTACTCTCTAAATTCCCGTTTATTCTGACTTTTATTGCGGCATGCAGACTAACGTATTTATTGTCATAAGCAAGTTTTACCTCATCCCGATTTGTAAAGGATTTACCTTCGCCTTTAGCAAAAGGCAGTTCTCTCGTCATATAATACAGCCCTAGAACAATATCCTGCGATGGAACTATTATAGGCTTGCCGTTTGCCGGCGAAAGTATATTATTAGTGGACATCATCAAAACCCTTGCCTCCACCTGCGACTCAATCGAAAGCGGAACGTGAACAGCCATCTGATCGCCGTCAAAGTCCGCATTAAAAGCAGTGCAAACTAAGGGGTGCAAGTGTATTGCCTTTCCCTCGACAAGGACAGGTTCAAATGCTTGAATACCAAGTCTGTGCAGCGTAGGAGCCCTGTTTAAAAGAACTGGATGTTCTTTAATTACCTCTTCAAGAACGTCGAATACCTCCGGCGCTTCCCTGTCAACAAGCTTTTTTGTTACCTTTAAGGTATCCGCAATCCCTTTTTGCTGCAGTTTGTTGAAGATGAACGGCTTGAATAGCTCTATCGCCATTTTTTTAGGTAGTCCACATTGATGGAGTTTTAATTCCGGTCCAACAACAATAACGGACCTTCCGGAATAATCAACCCTTTTTCCAAGAAGATTAAGTCTGAACCTGCCGGTTTTCCCTTTAAGCATTTCGCTTAAAGATTTAAGCGGACGCCTGTTTGAACCTATTATGACACGGCCGCGCCTTCCATTGTCAAATAAAGCATCAACAGCTTCCTGAAGCATTCTTTTTTCATTTTTTATGATAATATCCGGGGCAGAAAGCTCGATCAGCTTTTTTAACCTGTTATTTCTGTTTATTACTCTCCTGTATAGATCATTAAGATCCGAGCTCGCAAACCTGCCGCCTTCTAACGGAACTAACGGCCTGAGATCTGGCGGAATAACCGGTATAATATCAAGGATCATCCACTCTGGCCTGTTTCCGGAAGTCCTGAATGCCTCGATTATCTTTAGCTGTTTGGCAAGCTTTTTCTTTTTGACACCTGGCAATAAACCTTTTATTTCTTCTTTAAGGTTTTTCGACATCAGATCCAGATCAATCTTGCTTAAAAGTTCTTTTATAGCTTGAGCCCCAATCTCCGCCGTAAAGTTGTAACCGTCCTTTCTAATTTTCTGATATTTCTCTTCGGTAAGAAGTTCTTTCGGCTTTAGTCCAATCTTAGCCGCATCGCCGGCATCTAAAACAACATATGACTCAAAATAAAGGATCTTTTCAATTTCTTTTAACGTCATATTGAGAACGCTTCCTATTCTTGAAGGAAGGCTTTTAAAAAACCATATATGGGCAACAGGGGAAGCAAGCTCAATATGTCCAAGCCTTTCTCTTCTAACCTTGGATTGAATTACTTCTACCCCGCATTTTTCGCAGACTATCCCTCGATGTTTCATTCTTCTGTATTTACCGCAATTACATTCAAAATCTTTTATAGGACCGAAAATCTTGGCGCAGAATAAACCATCTCTTTCCGGTTTTAACGTTCTGTAATTTATAGTTTCCGGTTTTTTAACCTCCCCGTGGGACCATTTCTTGATCGTATCCGGCGAAGCAATGCTTAATTTAATGGAATTAAAACTTAAAGGATCCCTTGTCTCGTTCTCATCGTAAAACCTGTCTTCTTTTTTGTTAAAAAATTTTTTAAAATCGAATTCCTTTTTTTTAAATATATTTTCGCTTTCCACTTCTTCAGGGACATCATTCAAGCTAATAATATCAACATTTTTTGCGTCATCAATATCATCTTTATATGGATCGTCAATTGACATGTTCCACCTCCTTTAGAAGCTCCACATTCAGACACAAGCTTTGAAGCTCTTTTATAAGGACATTGAATGATTCGGGCATGCCGGTTTTAAATGACGTATCACCTTTAACTATAGCTTCATACATCCTTGTCCTTCCTATTGCATCATCCGATTTAACGGTCAGAAACTCCTGAAGGGTATAAGCGGCCCCATAAGCTTCCATTGCCCATACTTCCATTTCCCCCAATCTTTGACCTCCGAACTGCGCTTTTCCACCCAACGGCTGTTGGGTTACCAGCGAGTATGGACCTGTAGATCTTGCATGTATCTTATCATCAACAAGATGATGAAGTTTAATTATATACATTATGCCCACGGTAACCTTTCTATCGAATTTCTCTCCGCTTCTACCGTCAAAAAGCTCTACCTGCCCTGTTTCATCTACTCCTGCAAGTTTCAAATATTCAATTATATCCAATTCCTTTGCTCCATCAAATATCGGCGTTGCCATATAAACGCCGTTTTTATATGTTCTGGCAATATTGTATACTTCCTCATCGGTTAACCCTTTGATCATTTGAGAGATATTCGGATCGTCAAATATTTTCAAGAGTTTTTCCCTTAAAGCTCCTGGTCCGTAATTCTTTTCGATAATTTCATTAATCTGAAGACCAAGATTATGGGCAGCCCAACCCATATGCGTCTCTAATATTTGTCCAACGTTCATTCTGGAGGGAACTCCAAGCGGGTTAAGAACCATATCAACAATCCTTCCGTCTTTCATAAACGGCATATCCTGCACCGGAAGAATCCTTGATACGACACCTTTATTGCCATGTCTTCCTGCCATTTTATCGCCCACGGACAGCCTTCTTTTCATAGCCACATATACCTTAACCGTTTTAAGAACGCCAGGGGGCAATTCATCTCCCTTCTGGGCCTTGCTTATTTTTTCTTCATAGAGGCTTTTTACAAAATCAACGCTATCCTGGGCATCTTCATCTATTTTTTTTAATTTTTCATATATATTTTTAGAAGAATCTTCAATCTCAAGATTAAAAATGTCGTCTCTTGTCAGCTTAAATAGAATATCTTCGATAAGTTCGTTTCCTTTGTTAAGAGTAATTTTTTTATTGCCCTGTCCTATGGTAATTTTTGAAGAACATTTTTTTCCCTTTAAAAGCATCCGCATTTTTTTAAGGGCATTGTCGCCAATAGCCTTTTGTTCGTCGCTTTCTTCTTTTAAAAGCCGGGTAATTTCACCGTCTTCTATTTCTTTTGCCCTGAAACCTTTATCAATACCCTTTCTCGAAAATATGCGGACATTTACGACCACGCCTTCAATCCCAGGAGGCACCCTTAAGGAAGTATCTTTGACTTCTTTAGCCTTCTCTCCGAATATTGCCCGCAAAAGCTTTTCTTCGGGGGTAAGAACCGTTTCGCCTTTCGGGGTAACTTTACCAACCAATATATCCTGCGCTTTGATCTCCGCCCCTATTCTGACAATTCCATTCTCATCAAGGTTTCTTAAGGCATCTTCGCCAATATTTGGGATATCTGCGGTAATTTCCTCTTTTCCCGATTTTGTTTCACGACACACAATCTCAAATTCTTCTATATGCACCGATGTAAATGCATCTTCCTGTAAAAGATTTTCGCTAATTAAAATAGAGTCCTCAAAGTTATACCCCCTCCATGGCATAAATGCAACGAAGATATTGCGTCCAAGAGCCAGTTCGCCCTTGTCGGTAGAAGTGCCGTCCGCTATGATCTGTCCTTCTTTAATTTTTTGCCCTACTTTTACCAAAGGTTTCTGATTTAAACAAGTATTCTGATTCGAACGCTGAAATTTTATGAGATTATATATATCTACGGGGGCGCTGTCTTTTTCCACATGCCCAGATAATGCAAGCACGTCTCTTTGAATGTATATTTTGGTCGAATCAACAAAACTCACCGTTCCTGCATGTTTCGCAAGTATACAGACGCCGGAATCCCTTGCAACAATCCTTTCCACTCCCGTTCCTATTATCGGAACTTCTGGTTTCAGCAAAGGAACGCCCTGACGCTGCATGTTTGAGCCCATTAAAGCGCGGTTTGCGTCATCGTTTTCAAGAAACGGTATCAGCGACGTAGCAACAGATACAAGCTGCATAGGAGAAACGTCAATATAATCAACCTCGTTTGGATATACCATTACAGTTTCACCGCTTCTTCTAACTGGTATCAGTTCATTTTTAAGGTACCCATTTTTATCAATAACGGCATTTGCTTGAGCTATAACATATTTTTCTTCTTCAAGCGCCGTCAAAAAATCAACATCGTCTGTTACAACAGCTCCTTCTTCGGTAACTTTTACCCTCCTGTAAGGTGTTTCGATAAATCCATAGTCGTTAACCCTTGCATGCGAAGAAAGCGATGCAATAAGGCCTATATTTGGCCCTTCGGGGGTTTCGATCGGACATATCCTGCCATAGTGGGTCGGATGAACATCTCTAACTTCAAATCCTGCCCTTTCCCTCGTTAAACCTCCGGGGCCTAAAGCAGATAGTCTCCTTTTATGCGTAACTTCCGAAAGGGGATTGGTTTGATCCATAAACTGCGATAATTGGCTTCTGCCGAAAAATTCCTTTATAAGCGAATTTACCGGTTTAGGATTGATAAGGTCATTAGGCATTAAGGAATCCGGCCTTTGAATGCTCATTTTTTCTTTAATGACTCTTTCCATTCTTACAAGCCCAATCCTGTACTGGTTTTCAAGAAGCTCGCCAACAGCTTTTACTCTTCTGTTGCCAAGATGGTCAATATCATCTACATTACCCCTGCCGTCTTTTAATTCCATTAAATATTTTAAAACATTCATTATGTCATCGGGGGACAAGACCCTGTCATTTAAATCTTTGTTCAAACCAAGTTTATTGTTCATCTTAAGCCTGCCGACTTCCGACAGATCATATCTTTCTGGAACAAAGAACATATTTTCAAAGAATAGACGGGCTGAAGAAAGGCTTGCAGGGTCGCCCGGCCTCATTCTTTTATATACATCTATAAGAGCATCTTCCTTAGATTCTATCTTATCTGCAAGGATCGTACTTAACACCGAAGACGAAACATTAATATCGTCAATAAAATACACTAAAAATTCATTTATATTAAGACTCCCCAATGTCTCTAAAAGATGACCAGTAACCGGCTGCACTGCTTTTGCAACGATTTCTCCTTTATGCCCAATGTCCTTAGACAGATACTTGCCAACAATATCCTCTTTTTCGCACAGCAGATATTCAATACCAGCCTTTTCAAGCTTCTCTATAAGTAATTTCGTTATCTTACGGAACTTCCTGATCAGGATTTCACCTGTTGACGGGTTAACGATATCTTCCATAACCTTTAATGATGTGAGAAATTCTTTGGGCACTTTCCTGTATATTTTGCCCCCTTTTATCTTTACGCTCATAGACTGATAAAAACTATCGAGGATCTCGCTTTTATCATAACCAAGCGCTTTAAGCAGTATAGTGGCTGGAAATTTTCTTTTTCTATCTATCCTCACAAAAAGCATATCTTTTTGATCGAATTCAAAATCAAGCCATGAACCTCTATATGGAATAATCCTTGCCGTGTAGAAAGGCTTTCCCTGCGCATGGCTGCGTACTTTATCATTGTCGTAGAACACACCGGGCGATCTCTGAAGCTGATTGACGATAACCCTTTCGATCCCGTTAACAACAAAAGAACCGGTATCGGTCATTAATGGTATCTCTCCAAAATAAACTTCCTGTTCTTTTATATCCCTGGGAATGCTTTTCTCGGACGATGCTCCGTTTGGTTCGTATGTGATCAAATGAACAACAATCTTTAAAGGGGCACTGTATGTGAGGCTTTTCTGTTTACACTCTTCAACGGTGTATTTGGGTTCCCCCACATTATATTCTTTGAATTCTAAAGAGAAATTCTTACTGAAACCCTCGATCGGAAAAACAGATTTAAAAACTGCCTGCAAACCACTGTTTTCCCGTTTGTTCGGGTGAATATCCTTCTGGAGAAACCTCTCAAAGGATCGTTTCTGAATCTCTAAAAGATTGGGAATATCAACAACCCTTTTTATCCTCGAAAAGTCTTTCCTTAATAAAATAAGCGACCCAAAATTATCCGCATTAATTTTAATTTCTGGTTTTATTTTAGCCATTTAGACTCCCGATAGTTTTATAAAAATTTTCATAAAACATCTATTTTATTTCAACTTTTGCTCCAACTTCTTCAAGTTTGGCTTTTATTTTTCCCGCTTCTTCTTTGCTAACCTTGTTTTTAAGCGGCTTCGGCACACCGTCAACAAGATCTTTTGCTTCTTTCAGTCCAAGGCTCGTAAGCTCTCTAACAACTTTAATCGTCTGAATTTTATTAGTTCCCGCATTTTCCAGGATAACGTCGAACTCCGTCTTTTCCTCAACCGGCGCTGCCGTGCCTTCGGCTTTTCCCACAGATGCCTGCGGAGTAGCCATTGCCATTGAGGCGGCCTGAATGCCAAATTTATCTTCGACGGCTTTTATAAGCTCATTCAACTCGATAACCGAAACACTTTCAATATAACGTAAAACATCGTCTTTAGTAATAGCTTTAGTACTGGGCATTTTTATATTCCTCCAAACTATATAATAAAATTATTAACATAATGAAACAATGGTGCGATTTTTGAAAAGATTTTAGGCAGATTTTTTCATTTTTATTGCTTTTAAAACTTGCAGCAGCCTTATCTGGGGATATTTTAACGCAAAAACAAAGCGCCCCGCCGGAGATTTAAGAATTGAAATAAACTTGCCTATCAAGATTTCCTTAGGCGGCAACGCAGCAAGAATAGCGATCTGATTTTTGTCTAAAATATCTTTATAATAACCGGCTTTGATTTCAATATTATCCGGATTATCCTTTATGAATTTTAATAATACTTTTGCACTCTTTGACAGATCATTAGTCAAAAGCAAAAAATTTGGCCCTTCAAGATAATCTGATAATACACCGGCATATGTATCTTTAAATGCGATGAGGCTTAGAGTATTTTTAAATACTCTAAGCAGCGAGCCGGCAGGTTTGATATCTTTTCTAAGCTGGCTAAATTTTTCCACGTTTAAGCCGGAATAACTCGCAATAATGATGCTTGTATAATTTTTCAAACTATCTTTAAGAAAATTGATCTCCTGCTCTTTCTTGGTTCTATTCACCCTTTTTCATCCCTCCTTTTCTTCTAAATTTTTTAATACAAACCGGCTCGCCAACAAAATAGACCTTCAAAAGAAAAAGAAAGGGACGACCCTTACCCCTCCCTTGTTATTATCTGTTTATGGCTGGATTTACCGATACCTGCCGTCATTGACAAACTACTTTATAATTTTATAATGTTTATAATGCAATATTTAAGATATTAAAGTAAGGCATTAAAGATTCATCTTAAGCCCGCCATTTCAAAATATCAACGCTTATACCTACTCCCATAGTAGAAGATAAAGATGCCTTTTTAAGATAAATACCCTTGCTTGAAGCAGGCTTTAGCCTCACAACAATATCTAACAGCGCAGTAAAATTGTCTTTTAATTTTAAAGTGCCAAAAGACACTCTTCCTATAGAAGTATGAATGATCCCGTTTTTCTCTGCTTTAAACTCTTGTCTGCCTTCTTTCAACTCTTTTACCGCTTTGCCAACGTCAAAAGTAACAGTCCCTACTTTCGGATTTGGCATTAAACCGCGCGGACCCAATATTTTACCGAGCTTGCCCACGCTTGCCATCATATCGGGAGTAGCAACGACCCTGTTGAAATCCATAAACCCCTGTTGAACTTTAACAATCATGTCGTCCTGCCCGACATAATCGGCGCCAGCAGCTAATGCCTCCCGCTCCTTTTCACCTTTTGCAAATACAAGGATCTTGACAACCTTGCCTGTTCCATGCGGCAGCACAATAGTGCCTCTTACCTGCTGATCCGGTTTTTTGACGTCTATTCCAAGATTAAGGGCAACATCCACGGATTCGTCAAATTTAACATAGTGGGACTCAATAACATTTTTTAAAGCTTCTTCAAGCCCGAAAACCGGCTTTTTCCCTTTATTAATACGTTTAATACGTTCAAGAGCTTCTAAATATTTTTTTCCTCTTTTACTCATAATTATTCCACTCCGGCTTTATTTAAAATTAAAACATAATTGCCGACTATGATTGTTATATTTAACCCGTTTAATCGGATATATCTATTCCCATACTTCTTGCAGTTCCTTCAATGATCCTGACCGCACTTTCAAAATCCGACGTATTCAGATCCGGCATCTTTAATTTAGCAATTTCCCTGACCTTTTCCCTATTCAGGACGCCTACTTTGTTTTTATTAGGCTGCCCTGACCCTTTTTCTATGCCGGCCGCCTGCATTAAAAGGACAGCAGCGGGAGGGGTTTTTATTATAAAATCAAACGACCTGTCGGCATATACGGTAATTACAACAGGCACTATCGTGCCTTCCTGAGTTTTAGTCTTTTCATTGAACTGTTTACAGAATTCCATTAAATTAACACCATGCTGACCCAGCGCAGGTCCGACCGGAGGAGCTGGATTTGCCTTCCCTCCGGTTATTTGAAGCTTAATCATTGCTTGAATCTTTTTAACCGCCATTTGATCTATTCTCCAAAAAATATTTATAAACAATAAAAATCGAAGATAAATATAAATTATGATAACTTAATTTGCATTTGCGCCAATCCCCGTCAATTTCTCTCAACTTGTATAAAATCAAGTTCAACCGGAGTCGCTCTTCCAAAAATGGAAACAAGGACCTCCAGCCTGTTTTTGTCAGCCTTAACTTCATCAATTATCCCATTAAAACCGGCAAATGCCCCGTCTATTATTTTTACGTTATCGCCCTTTGAAAACTGAACCTTGGATTTAGGTTTCTTGATCCCTTCGCTTACCTGCGATATTATTTTTTCGATCTCGCCTTCTTCAACAGGCTGGGGATTTAATTGATCGCCGACGAAGCCCGTAACCTTCGGAGTACCTTTAAGAAGATGCCATGACTCGTTATTGATATTCATATTGACGAATATATATCCCGGGAAGAATTTCCTTGGCATTGCTTTTTTATTGCCTTTTGCCCCCTTTTCTATAACCATTTCGGTAGGAACAAGGATATCCCCAAAATATTTTTTCAATCCACTCGAGGCTATTCTTTCTTCTAAAGAAAGTTTTACATGATTTTCAAAACCCGAATATGTGTGAACCACATACCACCTTTTTTCAATATATCCTTCGGCTTCGGTTTTATCGAAGTTACCGGCTGTCCTGCTTTCGTTCGCTCCAGCCTCATTTGCGTCTATATTGTCATCTATCATAATAATAAATTACATAACCTCGTTAATATTAATTAATTTAAGAAAGAATGCGGCTAAATTTCAGATCAGGAAAGAAATTATCTTAGAGAAGCCGATGTCAATCAGTCCAAGAAATATGGTAACAAGAATTATAAAAACCACCACGACATAAGTTGTTTTAGTAGCTTTATCTTTTTCAGGCCAAATTATTTTGCCGATTTCGATTCTAACTTCATATAAATATTGTTTTATTTTTTTTACAAAATCTCCAATACCGCTAAAAATACTCATAGTTCCCATTAAAATTACCCATTAAAATTAATTATATATTACCTTAATTTAATATAATTAATATATGTCTGCATCTTAATATATTTTACTGGCAGGCCAGGAGGGATTCGAACCCCCAACACCCGGATTTGGAGTCCGGTGCTCTAACCGTTGGAGCTACTGGCCTGTAATAATTATAATAATTATTTGCTCTCCTTGTGTATCGTATGGGTCTTGCAGAACTTGCAATATTTCTTAAAAGAAAGTTTGTCCGTGATAAGCTTTTTATTTTTAGTGGTCGTATAATTTCTCTGTTTACATTCGCTACACACCAGCGTAATAATTTCCCTCATTTATATTTCCCCTTTACTTAACTTTACTTAACTTTACTTAAAAGGAGTAAACTCCCTTTTTATATCCTCCCCGCAATGCAGTTTTTTTTCACAGTGCAATTTTTTATTTACTTACTACCCACAGCTTACTCTTTATTTTATTATTTGCTTTATTCTATGACCCCTGTAACCACGCCTGCCCCTACAGTATGTCCGCCTTCCCTTATTGCAAATCTTAGCTCCTTTTCGG
>JAKASO010000044.1 GCA_021818985.1 bacterium | reverse complement strand
TAATAAATTCCGTTTAAATTCCGCATATTAAAAAAATCCTTAGAATATTTCCATATTCTAAATTCTAAATTTTATTTCTATTTATTCCTATTGAGCGTATAGCCTAATACACCCCCTATTTACGCCAAAAGTTTTGTTTTTGCCCCCTCCGAGGAGGCAAAAATGTTAACCGAAGAAGAAGGGCTGCATGTTTACGAGCTTGTAAAAAAAGAGTCTTATCCGGTTTACGGAGAAGATTTTGGGGATACCGTTTCGGAAAATCTACTTTACTGCGTCGAAAGGATATACCCCGAACGCAAAAGAAGGGGTAGGAGAAAACAACTAACCCCCGAATTAATCAGGCAAAAAATAGCCAACCGTCTTAGAACCCGGAAGGCTAAGTATAGAAGGAAACGCCTGGGGAAACTTCTATTATTGCAAAGCCTGATTTAACAAACTCTTTTGCCGAGGGGCTTTAGTTTTAGATTAAAAAGCGCAGGCGGGGATATTTAATAAAGCCAAATCTCCTGCTTCAGATAGCGGGGCAGGAGATTGCTATCCTTGTTTTGGACTATGTTTTATACTTTTTTGTTTCATGCTTTTTTTTGATTTAAGTTAAACTTAATATCCGCAAAAATAAAAAACTCCCGACGGCATCGTCAAACGCAGTCGGGAGTAAGTGAATAAATAAATCTGACACCTTTTTCACTCCAAGACACCTTTTTCCTCCAGCAGGATTAGTAGGCTGCTCCTGAAATCAAAATAGCAGTACTGCCAAAATCGTCTACGGCGTAAATCTGCCAATTTGTACCAGTAAAGTTTGAACCGGCAAAAGCTTCATAACCACCTCCGCAAGTAGCATTTGTTCCCGCAGTTCCTTTAGTACCACCACTACCCACAAACGTTGCTGAAACTGTTTGCGGCCATGCAGCCGTCTCGACTGTCGGAATACTAATTGTAGCCGTGGTAGATACTCCGACGGCGTAATAGAAATATAGAGTTCCTACTGGCATGAATCCTATATCGCCGAAACCACCTTGAGCAGTTCCTGCAGCATATGACGTTAACGTTCCAGTCAACGTATCATCATAATTTCCGCCGTTAACCGTAAGCGCATTACTGGTGCAGGTGTAAGGTGCACTATCAATAGCATATGTTCCTCCGCCCACTGTAGTTGTTTTACCGTAAAATACATGGGTTGGAGAAACTGCATTAGATGAAAATGTAGCTGACGGTGCGGAAGAAGCTCCGGCACTGATATACATCGAATTAGTCGCGTTAAACGCAGTTTCGTCCGTAAAGATTGCGCCGAGGTTCGTGGACGCTTCCGAATCCTTTGCCCTGTTGACATAACTCAAATATGTCGGAATCGCTATCGCCGCCAAGATGCCTATTATGGCGATGACGATTAAAAGCTCTATCAAAGTAAAGCCTTTTTTGTTTTTAAGCTTGTTAATGTTCATTGTGTTACCTCCTTAAAAAGTTAGTATGTTAATTTAATCCGTTTATTTCCTATTTATGTGCCCAAAATCGACCCCAGCAATAATTTAGTAGTCAAAATAAACTAATAAAATCAATATGTTATGTATAATCAAAACAGGGTAAAACCCTTTTTACCTTTAAGTCGATTAATGTTCATTTTTACTACCTCCTTATAAGAAATGTTGCGTTAAATTTGATTAATATTAATTATAAATTTATTGACTTTAACTTTTTTGAAGGCTTGCGCATAATCATAATAACATAACACATAATAAATAACAGTATTAAAGATGAAAGATGCCGCTCTATGCCTTAATACAAGCAATTTTTGTGCCAAAATGAATAAAATTCGTATAATCCTTAAACTTATTGAAATTATTAATTATCCAAAAAATACGGATAGCGGCAATAATATTTTACCTTACAAAATTTGTCAAGAAAAAATATAAAAAACTGGCAACCCGTAATTTTTTAACTTAAATCATTAACAAATTCGGTAAGTTATAAAAAATAACAAAAATTGTCGGTTATTTCTTTAAAAATGACAAAAATTGTCCTAAAATAAAGTTTACAGGCGCATTGCAAATACGACCATGCATATCAACGGGCAGAAAACCGGTTCATGCAGTAATTCCGGCAAGTGAAAAACGCGGCGAATAAATATAATAGTCATTTCAAAGATTCTAAGTAAGAGGCTATCTTGTATAGATCGAGCGACGATACACGATGAAAGCCCGGCATAAGAACAACGTATTTTTTGCCGTTTATCGTTACCTGCGTGCCTCTTTTAAAGTGAGACGACGGGTTTGCTATCTGAGTAGCCGTCCAGGCAAGGGTTTTGTGCATATTTCCATAATGGGTAAGGGAAGGTCCAAGCGTTCCTCCTACGCCGTTAATACTATGGCAGTCTATACAGTGCTCGTAATTAAAAAGATATTTACCGCTTTTATCGTTTCCGCTGGCAAAAGACGCAGACGGTTTTGAAAAAATAAGCGCAATAAGCATAATAGACATAATAAGCATGGGCATAATAAGAACGGCGGATAAAAACGCAGCCTGTATCTTAATCTTAATACCGGCATTGATGTTGAGAGACCTTTTCATACCTTTAAGTGCGAACCTCCCTTATTTCATTTTATTTTATTATTTTAATTTTAATGCAATATTTTAATGCAATATAATACATACTTTTATCTTGATCTTGCAGTATCTATCGTTACCTCCACCATCATGCCGGGCTTTAAAATATGCTCCTTATCGTTAAGTATCTTTATTCTTACTGGAAGCCTGTGGGTAACTTTGGTATAAGTGCCGGATGGATTATTTGTGGGGATTAGCGCAAATTTCGACGTGGTTACGGAGCCGACGAACTTTACGACGCCGTTAAAAACCTTTCCGGGAAATGAATCAACCGTAACCGTAGCCGGATCGCCCTTTTTTAAGTTTGCAACAAGGGTTTCCTTCACGTTTGCCGTTATCCATACGCGCTTTAAATTATTTTCCATAAGAATCGGCGTTCCGGGGACCATATACTCCCCAATATAAGACGTCTTTTCCGCTATTACCCCACTTATAGGGGAATAAATAAAAGTATTTTTATAATTGGCAAGAGCCGTCATATAATTTGCTTTTGCCACCTTGACGGCGCTTATCAGCGGCTTTAACGTTGTTGCCTTAACGGCAAATATGACATTTTTCCCGTAAGACGATTCGACAAGATTTCTTTTGGCGGACCCGAAATTCGAGATTGCGGCAAAATAAGACTGCTTTGCAACAAGGTATTGCGTTTTCAAGGTATCAAAATTCTGCCTTGTTATAAACTGCTTTTTTAAAAGCTTAACACCCCTGTAATAGTTTTTTTTATCGAGAACATAAGTAAGCTTTGCCTGATGAAGCATTGCGGCGGCTTTTTTATATGCAAGCTTATCTAAGTAATACGAATCAAAAGACAAACCGATAGTTTTGGCGATAGCAGCACCGCCGGCGAACAGCTTTGCCTTCGCAAGGTGGTAATTCGCTTTTGCTTCGAGCATCAAGGGATAATAGGTAGAGTCGTCTATACGGGCAATCAGTTCCCCTTTTTTAACCGGTTCGTTCTTATGAACATAAATAGCTGTGATATTGCCCGACACCTGCGTGCTTACGGAAACTATATGCCCGTCAACTTCTGCGTCTTCGGTATAAACATGGGTTAAACCAAAAATATACCAGCGAAGGACAAAAATTCCCCCCACAAGCGCGATTAAAAGTATAATCGAGGCTAAAATTATGTTCTTTCTCGTAAATCTGCTTTCGCCGCTATTGTTACCCTTGCCCTTTACCTCTTCGTCCATTCCTTTTGCCACTTATTTTAGTTTTTATATTTTCTATTACTTTACTTGCATTTACGAAAAACCGAAAACCTGCTCTAAAAAAAGACACCCTTCAAAGACACTCTTCATTTAAATAAATAAATAAATAAAATAAATTAAAACTTATCAATCAAAAGACGTATAAGCTTTCTTTTAAACGATCCGGTAAGCCTTTTTAAATCGAGAACGGATTCGGCATAGTTTAACTTCGAAGCCAAAAGGGACTGGCGCGCCTGGGCAAGCGACGCAAGCGCCGTTACTACATCTACGCTCGTTGCAATCCCTGCCTTGTATTCTTCTTCCACCAGCGTATAGTTTTTAGAAGCAAATTTTTCTTCCTGTTCAAGTGAGAGTATCTCGTATTTAAGATTTTGAATATTATAGAAATCGGATACCACCTGAGCTTTTAAATTTCTTTTAGCCTGAATCATATTATACATCGCTTGATTTGCCTGAGAACGGGCTTTTTCGATAGATATTGCCCTTGTGCCACCTTGAAACAGGGGCATGGTAAGCACACCAGCGGCAGTCCAGAAATTGAAAGAACCGCCCGGTATAAAATGGTTATAGGAAAAGGCATTGTATGACGCCTGAAAATTTATAGTTGGGATATACTGCGTCTCATAATACTGCGTTTCGTTATTAGCAACTTTTTGCGCATATTTTAAAGACAGTAAGCCGGGATTATTTTTGTAAGCAAGGTTTATGTAAACCTTTAAAGAAGCCTTATACATTTTGGGCGGTTTAGGCGCTGCCACTTTAAAATCAAGCCCAATGCCGAGAAGCGAAGCAAAATCAGACATAGCCGATTTAACGGAGTTCTTTGCGCTTATTAAAGCTTGTTTTGCGGCATAAAACTGGGACTTTGCCTGAAGAAGATCGGTTATAATGGCAAGACCCGCCTGAAGTTTAGCTTTAGTAAGTTCAAGGTGGGATTTTGCCTCCTCGTAAGTTTTCCGGTTCGCTTTGACAAGACCCTGATCATTAAAAATAGTATAATAATTTTTTGCAACTTCATAAAGGGTGCCACTCGATATGTTATTAAGACTCATTTTTGAAGAAGATATGGTATTTTCGGCTGCGCCCATGGCGGGAAAAGCGCCAACCTGCAGTAGCGGTTGAACTAAAGTAAAACTATATTCATAATTAGGATAAAAAAAGCTAGAGGTCAATGACGAACTAGATAAAGGGACAGCTGAAGCCGGCGAATTGTAATGCATCCTTTGATCTTTATATATAAGCGAAATTTCTGGAAGAAGCATGCTTACGGCAGACCATTTTAACAGTGTTGAGGTGTAAAAACTTGCTTCATTTGCTTTTATAGTGCCGTTATACTTTGCCGCAAAGACATAAGCCTGATTTAACGTGATCACCTTTTCGGCGTAAGAAAAAGGCGGCAATAAAAATATGCCCCCAAAAAAACCAGCTAAGAAAAATAAGACTAAAGTCAATTGAATTAGTCGCTTCATTTTTTTTATTTTATTACCTGTCGCCAAACCACCGGCAATTCAGCTGTTTGCCACCGTTTTATTGTTTTTTGAAGAAAAATAAAAACAATTTAATTATAATGACTTTATAGTCATAAGTCAATAAAAAAATATTTATTGGCAATATTTATTTTGCCGGCTTTGTCAAAACCGCAAGAAATTTTAAGATTTAAAATAAAAAATATTTAAAATATAATATATAATATA
>JAKASO010000002.1 GCA_021818985.1 bacterium | reverse complement strand
CGCATCAGGTTCCCATAACCGATATGGACACAAAACCGGAACATATAACGCTTCTTGAAAATTGGATGAAATCCTATAAGCCTGAAGAATTATTTGACGAAAACGGAACTTTAATTCCTGAACTGGCAGAACTTGCGCCGGAAGGAAACCGGCGAATGGGGCTTAATCCTCACGCTAACGGCGGGCTTTTAATGCAGGATTTGAAGCTCCCTGATTTTAACGATTATGCCATAAAGGTAGAGCAGCCCGGAAAAGTATATGCCGAATCAACTAAGATATTGGGTGGCTATTTAAGAGATATTATTAAGTTAAACGAATTAAAAAGGAATTTTCGAATCTTTGGTCCGGATGAAACTAATTCAAACAGGCTTAATGCGGTATTCGAAGCTACAAATAGAGTATGGTTAGCGGATATTTATCCTTACGACGATTGTCTTGCGCATGACGGCAGAGTAATGGAGATACTAAGCGAACATACCTGTCAGGGTTGGCTTGAAGGTTATCTCCTTACGGGACGGCACGGTTTTTTTTCCTGTTATGAAGCTTTTATTCATATCGTTGATTCGATGTTTAACCAGCATGCCAAGTGGCTTAAAGTTACTAAAGAAATCCCGTGGCGCCGGCCAATCCCGTCATTAAATTATTTGCTTACATCACATGTTTGGAGACAGGACCATAACGGTTTTTCTCATCAGGATCCTGGATTTATTGACCATGTCGTCAATAAAAAATCCGATATCATTGGGGTATATCTTCCGCCCGATGCAAATACGTTATTGGTTATAGCCGATAAATGCTTTAATAGCCGAAATATGATAAATGTTATAGTGGCGGGAAAACAGCCCGAACTTCAATGGCTCGATATGGATTCGGCCATTAAGCACTGTCAGACGGGGATTGGAATATGGGAATGGGTAAGCAGCGATCGCGGCGGCGAACCGGACGTTATAATGGCCTGCGCAGGCGATGTACCAACACTTGAAACTATAGCGGCAGTTTCGTTATTAAAAAAGTATATACCCAAACTTAAAATCAGGGTCGTTAATGTCCTCGATCTTATGACCTTGCAGCCAAAAGAAGAACATCCCCACGGATTATCGGAAAAAGAGTTCGATAACCTCTTTACGACCGATAAACCGGTTATATTTGCATATCACGGCTATCCGTGGCTTATTCATAGACTGGCATACCGCAGAACAAACCATAAAAATCTTCACGTTAGAGGTTATAAAGAAGAGGGAACTACTACAACGCCTTTTGACATGACGGTTCGTAACGATTTAGACCGCTATCATCTGGCGGGCGACGTTATTGACCGGGTTCCCAAGCTTAGATATATAGCCGCTCATGTAAAACAAGCGCTAAGGGATAAATTAATCGAACATAAAGAGTATATTACAAAATATGGAGATGATATGCCGGAAATAAAAAATTGGACATGGGAAAAATAAACAAGCTTCTTATCTTTGCGCAAGCTTTACATTCCTTTTATGAGATAAATTTTTACCTTCGTTATTATTCTTAAAAAAATACGAATAAAGCACCTTTTCGGAAACTCCTCCCCCTGTGATTTGCCATATAGGGTGTTCAACGACTAATGCGGCAATCGCAATCTTTTTGTTTCCTTCCTCGCCAAATCCCGTAAACCACTGATATAATCCTGTGGGGTTTTTCCCGGATATCGTACCGGTCTTTCCGCCGGTAAGAATCCCCGGCAAAAGATATTGATTATAGCCATTATAAAAATCGGGCCGGCCTATCCCGGATACAACCGTTGCCATCATCATTTGCTTTAAAATATTTGCCGTGTAAGCGGTAATGGGATTACTCAGTATCTTAACCCCTGTATGACGATAATATACTTTTCCACCGGAACCTATAACCTCTTTAATAATATACGGCTCTAAAAGTTTTCCTCCGTTTACCACCGTTGCCGAAATAAGGGATGCAAGAATGGGAGTAATGCGAACATTCTTAAAACCGGCGCCGGTTAACTCTAATGAATAAAATTTGACGGGAACTCTTGCGGTGCTTTCTTTCAGCCCCATAATAAACGGGATCTTACGGTTAAAATAAAACTTGTTGAAATATTGCCAAAGAAGATTTTTTCCTACATAAAACCCTGCGATTTTGCCAAAAGCAATATCGCACGATTTAGCAAATGCGAGTTTGAAGGATATCTTGTTATAACCGGTATTGATATTCTGCATCCAGTAGTTTTTATTTGTACCATATAATCCTCCATTAAAATATATATTAAAAGCCGGGGAAAAGCCTTTTGACTCTATTGCGGCTGATGCGGTAACTACTTTTACAATGGAACCCGGTCTGTATCTGTGAAGATTGGATATTTCACCCGCTTCTTGTTTATTCCTGGCATATGTAACGTATCCTAAAATTGCGCCGGTTTCAGGATCCACTGCAACAAGCGCCCCGAACGGGACATTGTATCTTACAAAAACCTTCTCGGCTTCTTTTTGCACAACCGGATCGAGCGTATATATAACGGTATATTTTCCGATTTTCTGGATGTATCTGCCGTTTTTTATCCGGGTAAATTCAGGGGGATATTTTCGAAAATACTTTTTCAAAGCGCTGAGCGAAAAGTTGGTAGTAGCCGGGTTATTAGAGATTTTCGGAGTTTTTACTTTTAAAATCTTTTCAGCTTTCAATAATCGTAAAGGCTTTATGCCTGTCCCTATACCGCTTTCTTTTGCAGTTGCATAATAATCTCTTGTAAAAGAAAATAGCTTAAATCCGCCAATTACTACTAAAGCAAAAATAAACGAAAAACCAATCGTTTTTAAAATGACATGATCATGATAAGGAGCGCGGATATTAAACCTCCTTTTCCTACCCCTGTTCAAAATCTTTTGATAAGATCTCCAGTCCTTGATCCTTTCCATCTTTATCAAACCTTCATCAAATCATATTTGCATTAGTTTAATATATCCATAATCAACATTTTTTAATTTTTCAGTTCTTTTTTGCCACCAACCACTATAGAAGGTATTCTAAGAGTCGGCTGAGCATCCGCAACTGGGGCATGCTGTCCGTCTTTTCCGCAAGTACCAATCCCGAAACCAAGATCGCTTCCTACCATATCAATCTTTTTTAACACCTCGGGACCATTGCCCATTAAGGTTGCGCCGCTGAGGGCTTCTCCAACAATGCCGTTCTTAATAATATATCCTTCCATTACGTCAAAAACAAAATCGCCTGTTACGGTATTTACCTGACCTCCGCCCATTTTTCTGACAAAGAGCCCGTTATTTACGCTTTTTATTATATCATGAGGGTCGGTTGCCCCTGGAGCTATCATTGTATTGGACATTCTAACGATAGGTTGATGTTCGTAAGATTCCCTTCTGCCGTTACCAGTAAGTTCATAGCCGTATTTTATGTTAGACAATTTGTCGCACATATATTTTTTTAGAATACCGTTTTCAACCAAAACATTTTTATTTGAATAAGTCCCTTCGTCGTCAAATCTGTATGAACCCCGCTTGCCGTTTAATGTAGGATCGTCTATTACAGTAATCAGCTTAGAAGCTATCTCCGACCCGATTTTGTCCGAATAAACGCTTAGGCCATTACCTGCAATGTCCGCTTCAAGACCGTGACCTACAGCCTCGTGGATCATCGTCCCACCTGCTTCGCTTGATAAAACGACGCACATCGTCCCGGAAGGCGCAAACGGCGCATCAAGCTGCATTATAGCCCTTTTGCAGGCTTTTTCCGCAATTTTTTCTGGATCGTTCCAATCAAAAAATTCAAATCCGATAAAACCGCCTGCCGGCTCATAGCCTATTTCGGTCTTTACTCCGTCGGACGCAACTACATAAACGAACAATATAAGATTTTCCCTGCAATCTTTGACAAAACTGCCATCTGAATTTACGATAAAAATATCCTGCTTATAGTCCCTGTATGCGACGTTTACCTGAATTATCCTTTTATCATAATTCCACGCATATTTTACGGCCGGATTCAGCTTTTTAATCTTTTCTCCAATGGAAAAACCAACGGACGTTTTTAAGATATTAAGTTCAATTTTAGGGTTTAATTCTTTAAAATTTAATTTCCGGCTGTCCTCAAGCCGGTTGTTTTTATTGCTTACAGCTGCCTGTCGTAATTTTCCGGCTATTTCCGATATATTTTTTTCATTAATATTATTTGTATACGCATAATAAGACTTTTTATTATTGATTAACCTTATTCCCGCTCCAACCGATACGCCGGAAACCGCTCTTTCTAGTTTATTTCCTTCATTGGAAAGAAAATTTGACACTCTGGATTCGATAAAGATATCCACAAAATCATCGTCAAAAGTCTTAGTTTTCTTAAAAATACTATCAAAATTCAGATCGCCTATTTCCATTCTTTCTCCATATTGTATTTTGCATTTTTAAGCTACTAATTTGTTCTAAATCCGCCGGCAAGACCTCAATTTGAAGCCGTTAAATCAGGCTATTCGAAAAATTAGTATACCATAAAACCTTAAAATTGCCGATAGGAATTATTAAAACTGCTTATTTAAGAAATTTATATCAAGAAATTTCTTGCGGTAATTTGGGAAAAATAATAAATAATGGTTTGATAAGAAAATAAATGATAAAATTTAGAAAAAATTTATATTATTATATATTATAATGTAATTATAATGAAAGAAACCATACTCGGTATAAACCTGAACAACCTGACAAATAACATAAGGCAGATTAAATCTTTAAAACTTGCAAAAAATAAAACCTGCATTGCAATAATAAAGTCAGATGCCTACGGTCATGGACTTCTTCGGATAGCCGGTACCTTATTAGAAAATGGCGTAAATTTTTTTGGAATAGTAAATATTGATGAGGCATATAAACTTCAAAAAAATCAGAAAGGCATTAAACTGCTTATGCTCGCGGGGGTGGATGAATACTATATTGCTGATGCAATTAATATGGGTTTGTCATTAGCGGTCTATGAGAGGGACCGTCTTGAACTGCTTCTTAATTATTGCCACAAATTAAATAAAAAAGCCAATATCCACCTTAAATTCGATTCGGGCATGAACAGACTCGGGTTTAACGTGGAAGAGATAAAAGACACAATAACTTTAATTAAAAAAAATAAAGCCTGCTTTAATATAGAAGGTCTTTTCAGTCATTTTTCGTCGGCAAGCAGCGATCTTGAATACACCCTTTTTCAATTAAGTAATTTTAAAGAAATAATAGACGTATTTTCTTCCAATGGTCTTTTTCCGGAATATATTCATATCAGCGCAAGTTCCGCAATTTGCAACAAAGATATAGAATACGATTTTTCAAATGCTATCAGGCCGGGTATTGCAATATACGGCATAAGTCCCAATTCTTGCAAAGCCGGCCTTAAACCGTTAATGACGTTAAAATCTTCAATTATTCAGATAAAAAAAATAAAAAAAGGCAGCTTTGTATCTTATAACAACACTTATCAAGCCAAAGAGGATATGAATATTGCGGTGATAGCGGCAGGTTATGATAATGGGATTCCAAGGCTGCTTTCCAATAAAGGCAGGGTTATAATCAAAGACGAATATGCCGGAATTATAGGCAACATTACAATGAATATGCTTATAGCAGATATTACAAAGATTAAAAACGCCGCCGTTGACGACGAAGTTATTATTGCGGGCGAAAGCAAGACAAAAAAGGTTACAATAGACGAAATTGCAAAGGTTGCGCAAACTATTCCCTATGAAATATGCCTTAATTTAGGCAAATCAAATAAAAGAATCTATATAATTTAAACTGCATTAACTTCTTTTACGCCTGGCACGCGTTCTTTCATGAGGCGTTCTATGCCGCCTTTAAGTGTCATTATAGAACCCATGCACCCTGCACACGCGCCTTTTAAATGGACGTTAATGGTTCCGTCATCAGTAATATTCACTAATTCCACATCGCCTCCATCAAATTGAAGAGATGGACGAATTTCGTTCAAAACTTTCTCAACCTGTGTTTTATCTAATGCCATTAAATCCTCCTGTGGTTTTTTTTGTTATAATGTGATAATATTATTATTTATACTTAATGTCAAGAATCTCAAACTCTTTTCTTCCTTTTGGCACATGAATTTCTACGCAGTCCCCAGTGCATTTTCCTATTAAAGCTTTGGCTATAGGTGAAAATATAGAAATCTTGCCGAGTTTTATGTCTGATTCGGTATCGCCGACAATCCTGTATATGACTTCTGAATCGGTATTTATATCTAAAAGCTTAACCGTTGCGCCAAAAACTACCTTTTCTTCGCATATTTTTGATACGTCAATTACTTGCGCCCTTGCGATCTTGTCCTCCAGTTCCATAATTTTACCCTGTAAAAAGCTTTGCTTTTCTTTTGCGGCATGATATTCGGCATTTTCCGATAGATCGCCGTGGCCCCTTGCTTCTTCTATTGCCTTGATGTTAGAAGGCCTTTCTACCGATTTAAGCCTTTTTAATTCTTTTATCATCCGTTCATAACCTTCTTTAGTAACAGGAAAAGACTTTGTCATAAATTTAAAATATTTTTAACCCCCTTTTAATAAAATTAATAATAATCCTGAATCGCTTTAACGGAGAGTTTATATTCTTTAAGTGATCTAATAGCCGAAACCGCGGCAAAAGCCCCCCTAATGGTAGTGTAATACGGCAATAGGAATTCAACGGCGCTTCTTCTTATTATATACGAATCTTCAAGAGACTTCATCCCCCGCGGAGTATTAAATATCATCGCTATTTCTTTATTTTTTAAAGAGTCTATTATATGAGGCCTGCCTTCTTTAACTTTATTTATCCTCTGATTTTTTATATTTATTTCATCTAAATACCACGAAGTCCCTTTCGTTGCAAGAATATTAAAACCCATATCTATAATGGGCATGCAGAGGTCTTTTAAATATTTTTTATCCTCGTCTTTCACGCTGATAAGAATATTTCCGGAAAGGGGTAAATTCTGCCCTGCAGCGATCTGCGCCTTGGCATAAGCCATGCCGAAATTTTCGTCTATGCCCATTACCTCTCCGGTAGATTTCATTTCCGGACCAAGCATAGGATCAACATTTGAAAACTTTAAGAACGGGAAAACCGCTTCTTTAACGCAGTAGTAGTCAATATTGAAAGAACCTTCAAGTCCTATTTCTTTTAAACTTTTACCTAATAGTATCATGGTGGCAATTTTGGCTATCGGTATGCCCGTTGCTTTACTCACGAATGGAACCGTTCTGGACGCCCTGGGGTTAACCTCAATTATGTATATTTTATCATTTTTTACGGCGAACTGAATATTAATAAGCCCTTTTACTTTAAATTCAAGGCATAGCATCTTTGTTATATCCTTGATCTTGCTTAACGCATTATTATCTAATGAAAATGCCGGCAAGGAGCATGCACTATCGCCGGAATGCACTCCCGCTTCTTCTATATGCTCCATTATGCCGGCTGTGTAAACTGAATTACCGTCACATAATGCATCCACATCAACTTCAATTGCGTCTTCCAAAAACTTATCTATAAGTATCGGGTAAGAGATATCCTGGGTAAATATTTTTTTTACATAATTTTCCAAACCGGATTCGCTATAAATAGTTTCCATAGCTCTTCCACCAAGTACATAAGAAGGCCTTAAAAGAACCGGCAGCCCAATCTTCAAAGCATTATCATAAAGCTCCCTTTCGCTAAAAGCCGTGGAACTTTCCGGCTGCAGCAACCCGAGCCTTCTTATTATATCTTTGAATTTTTCCCTGTCTTCAGCTATATCAATATATTTAAACGGCGTTCCTAATATCTTAATCCCTCTTTTTTCAAATTCTTTAGCAAGCTTAAGCGGAGTTTGGCCGCCGAATTGAAGTATAACGGGGGGGTAATTTTCGGCTTTTATCACGCCAAGCACATCTTCGGCCGTTAATGGTTCAAAATAAAGCCTTGAGGAAGTATCATAATCGGTCGAAACGGTCTCCGGATTACAATTGATCATAATCGGGGAATAACCGTTTTCTTTTAAAGCAAAAGCGCAGTGAACACAGCAATAATCAAATTCTATACCCTGTCCTATTCTGTTAGGTCCGCTCCCAAGTATTATGACTTTTTCGTCTTTAATGGGGTCAACCTCATTAAACATGTCGTAAGATGAATACATATAAGGCGTGGCTGCCTCAAATTCCGCCCCACATGTATCAACTTTTTTGTATACGGGAAAAATATCATACTTTATAGCCAGTTCTTCTATTTCTTTTTCTTTTTCATCAATAATCCGTAAAACATTTTTATCCTTTTTAATGTACAGCCCTGCATCAATATGGGAACCGCCCCGATCTCTTGCAGTCAATTTGGCGATAGACCTGTTTGAAAAACCGAGTTCTTTGGCTTCCATTAAAAGGGTTTTATCAAGTCCGGAAGAAAAAGATAATAATTTTTCAAACTCTATAATCAATTTTACCTGTTCCAAAAACCATTTATCAATTCCCGATATCTCGTTAAGTTCTGCCACCCCAAACCCTATCCTTAATGCGTCTGCTATTAACTGCAGCCTTCTGTAATCGTTATTTTTGATCAACGATTTTATTTCTTCTTTAACTATATTGACTTGATCTATATTATCTTCAGTATTTTTAGACGCGTTATTATAACTAAAATCAAACCCGTAAAGGGATTCAATGCCGCAATTATTATTTTCCAAAGACCTTGCGGCTTTCTGAATAGATTCGCAAAAGGTCCTTCCTATCGCCATTACCTCGCCGACCGATTTCATGTGGGTCGTTAAAGATGTATCGGTCTGGGGAAACTTTTCAAAGGTAAAACGCGGTATTTTGGTTACCACATAATCAACGGCAGGCTCAAAACAGGCAAGTGTCTTTTTAGTAATATCGTTAGGCAGCTCGTCAAGAGTATAGCCTACGGCTAATTTTGCCGCAATCTTGGCAATAGCAAAACCTGTCGCCTTGGAAGCAAGGCTTGAGCTTCTTGATACCCTCGGGTTCATTTCAATAACGTAAGCATCATCCGATTTGGGATCTAAAGCAAACTGTATATTTGATCCGCCCGTTTCAATGCCGATTTCATTCATTATTTTAACGGACCAGTCGCGAAGTTTCTGCAGATCTTTATCGGATAATGTCTGAACGGGGGCAATAGTAATGGAATCCCCTGTATGTATTCCCATAGGATCAAAGTTCTCAATCGAACATATTATTATAGTGTTCCTGTTTTTATCGGTCATGACTTCAAGCTCGACCTCTTTGAAACCTATTACGGACTTCTCTATTAAAATTTCATTAATAGGGCTTGCATTTATCCCTCTTAAAGCAAAGTCCTCAAATTCTTCAATGTTATATGCAATTCCTCCCCCGGTGCCGCCAAGCGTAAAAGACGGTCTGATAATAACGGGAAAACTTATTTCTTTCTGAACCCTGAAAGCCTCTTCTATATTATGGGCAAAATCGCTTTTTAAAATCGGCACGCCGATCTTTTTCATGCTTATTTTAAAATATTCTCTGTCTTCAGCCTTTTTAATAGCATTTATATTTGCGCCTAATATTTTAATTCCGTATTTGTCAATAATTTTTCTTCCAAAAAGCTCAAGCGTCAAATTAAGGGCTGTTTGACCTCCTAACGTAGGCAGTAAACTATCCGGCTTTTCTTTTTCAATGATCTTTTCAATAAAGTCGACAGTTAAAGGTTCTATATATGTCTTGGATGCATAATCCGGATCCGTCATAATAGTTGCCGGATTTGAATTAACAAGGATAACGTCGTAACCCTCTTCCGCCAGAGCCTTCGCCCCTTGAGTACCGGAGTAATCAAATTCGGCAGCCTGACCTATAATAATAGGTCCTGAACCTATAATCATAACCCTTTTTATATCATCCCGTTTTGGCATAATGCTTCCTGAAATTCATCCTGATAATATCCGGTTAAACCCGCCTTAAAGATAAGGCTTGTAATGGCATCTTTATATTCTTTTTCCGTTATCTTCCTGCGCACTTTTTTGTCGTTAAACGCTTTATATGCTGGAAAATACTGGCTCATAAGACTAATTTGTTAATTTTGAAAATGGCTTTATTATCACTTATATACCTATACGTCTTTTGATTTACAGCAATAACCTTTTTTTAGATAAACAAAGTTCTTTAAATTCCGCAAATAAATACCTTGAATCGTTAGGTCCCGGCGAGCTTTCCGGATGATATTGAACGGAAAAAGCATTTAACGAAGTGTTCCTGATCCCCTCAAGGGTGCTGTCATTAAGGCTTATATGGGTAATTTCAGTATTTTTTGCAAATTCGGATCCGTCCCGTTTGTCAACATCAGCATTAACATTAACGCAAAATCCGTGATTCTGGGAGGTTATTTCTATTTTCGACGTTTTCAGGTTTTTTACGGGGTGATTTATTCCATGATGTCCAAATTTAAGTTTGTATGTGTTAAAACCAAGGGATAAGCCCAAAAGTTGATGACCTAAGCATATGCCAAAAACAGGTTTTTCGCCTAAAAGCTCTTTAATAGTATTTATTTCATGTAAAAGGGTTTTAGGATCGCCCGGTCCGTTCGATAAAAGAATACCGTCAGGTCCGGTATTAAGCACATCTTTTTTTGAGCTATTATGAGGAACGACCGTAACATTTGCATTTAAATCGTTAAGACACCTGATCGAATTGTTTTTTATCCCGTAATCAATTATTGTAACATTAAATTCCGGTTTTTTAACCCTCCTTTCATAGATATTTTTTGTAGAAACGTTTGAAACAAGATTTAAACCTTCCATTTTCGGTATATTTTTAAGTTTCTTTTCGATATAAGATATTCCCGCTTCTTTTGGAGCAATATACGCATTGATAGCTCCACCCTGTCTTAAATATATGGTAAGATGCCTCGTATCAATACCACTCACTACGGGAACACCGTACATATTAAGAAAACTGTTTAAGGTCTTTTCCGCTGTCCAGTGACTATAATTTGAAACAAGGTTTTTTACTATAAACCCCGAAAGCCAGACTTTCTCTGATTCAAAATCCCGGTTATTTATACCGTAATTGCCAATCATAGGATATGTCATAATTACTATTTGTCCATTATAAGAAGGATCCGTTATTAACTCCTGATAACCGTTCATAGCAGTGTTAAATACGACCTCCCCTCCTGTTTCAATCGCTGCGCCTTCGTAATAACCCTCAAAATATACGCCGCCTTCAAGCATTACTAAGGCTTTTTCTTTATTTGGCATAAATATTCAATATTTATTATATGTTTTACTTTTATAGTTTAAATACCTTTCCGCCGACAATAGTATATAAAGCTTTTCCTCTAAAATTTTCGCCTATAAATGGAGAATTTTTACTTAAAGATTTTATATTTTCTTTTCTATAAAACCATTTTTTATCGGAATCCACTATAGTAATATCGCCGGTAAAACCATTTTGTATGCCGCCTCTACCCTTCAGATTTAAGATCTTTGCAGGGTTTAACGACATGAGCATAGCTATGTCCATCATTGAAACGGTTTTTTCATGGAACAACCTTAAAGTAAGGGCAAGCGATGTCTCTAATCCGATAATGCCGAATGGGGCTTCGTCCAATGTAGTGTTTTTTTCGTCTTCGGAATGGGGTGCATGATCGGAAGCGATAACGTCTATTGTGCCATCGGCTAAACCTTCTTTTATAGAATTTATATCGTCTTTTGTCCTTAAAGGAGGATTTATTTTAGCATTTGTATTATATTGTAAAAGAGCTTCCTCGGTAAGCGAAAAATAGTGCGGGCAAGTCTCGGCGGAAACATTTATTCCCGCTTTTTTCGCCTGCCTTACGATATTAACTGAACCCTTAGTAGAAATATGAGCAATATGGATCTTTGCATTATAATATCCGGCTAACCTTATATCCCTGAAAATTGCAATTTCCTCTGCTACGCGCGGGATGCCATGAACTCCCAGCCTCAGTGAAATAACGCCTTCGTTCATAATCCCTTTGCTTCTTAATTTTATATCTTCGCTATGCGATATAACAGGCATATCGAAGGTTTTTGCATATAAAAGCGCTTTAGCCATTAAAGAGCTATCTTCTACCGGCTTGCCGTCATCGCTGACGGCAACGGCTCCTGATTCCTTAAGTTCTGCGATATTGGAAAGGCGCACGCCGCCATTGTTCTTTGATATTGCCCCGATAGTCCACAAATTTATTAATCCGGCGGCCTTTGCTTTATTTATAATAAATGTGTTAATTTCTTTATTGTCGTTTACGGGATTCGTGTTGGGCATACAGCAAACAGAAGTGAAGCCGCCGGCTATTGCCGATTCCATGCCGGATTGAATAGTTTCTTTATATTCAAAACCGGGTTCCCTTAAATGAACATGCATATCTATAAAGCCGGGCAATACCAATAGATTAGAAGCATCGATAACTTCCGTATCTTTTCCGCTTATCCCGCGTTTAGTTCCGGCCGTATTCTTTATTACCCCGTCTTCTATGTAAATATCGCGGTTGACTTCGGTTTTACTTACCGGATCTATAACAACGCCGTTTTTAATAAGAAGCTTACGCATTATTAATATTTATTAACTTATATTAACTTAACAGATTAATTTATATAGTTTTACTTCGGCTGCCCAACAAAATGTAAAGGCATGCCATTCTAACCGCAATCCCGTTTTCAACCTGTTTTAATATTACTGACCTGTTAGAATTCATTATCTCGCCGGATATCTCGGTATCCCTGTTGACCGGCCCGGGATGTAAAACTATTGCGTCTTTCCTTGCCAGAAACATTAAATCTTTTGTAAGTTTAAAAAAACTCCTGTACTCTTCGATAGATGGGATAAAATTAAGCGACATACGTTCTTTCTGTATTCTTAACATTATTATAACATCAGCATCTTTAAGAGCTTCTTCCATGCTTTTTGCGACTTTTACATTATTCTCAACTTCTATGAACTTCGGTAAAAGCGTATATGGACCATATAGATATATGTTTGCACCAAATTTTAACAGTCCATAGATATCCGATCTTGCCACCCTTGAGTGATAAATATCGCCTATAATTGCAACCTTCAAAGAATTTATATCTTTTTTATTTTCTAAAATGGTCATTATGTCTAAAAGGCATTGCGTCGGATGTTCGTTTATTCCATCGCCCGCATTTATTGTAACGGCATTGGTTATTCTGGAGACCAGATAGGGCGCACCGGAATCGTAGTGTCTTACAACAAAAGCATCCGGTTTCATAGACTCCAGATTTAATACCGTATCGCTTAAGGTCTCGCCTTTTGTAACAGAACTCTGGCTTATTACAATATTTAGCGAATCGGCAGATAATCTTTTTTGCGCGATCTCGAAAGAGGCTTTCGTTCTTGTAGAAGGTTCGTAAAAAAGGTTAATTACGGTCTTTCCTCTCAGAGTAGGAACTTTTTTTATATCTTTTAATGAAATTTTTTTAAACTCTTTGGCTGTCTCTAAAAAGTAGAGCATATCCGACTTTGTCAGATCCCTGATCGAAATAAGGTCTTTTTTACCGTAACTCATAGGTAGCAAATTGCCCACCCCGTCAAAGGGGCTTTCAGCTTCTTCAGCGAAAACTTCCCACAGGGGGGCCGGTTAACATTCATTTATTTCTTTAAAATTTTTTCAACAGTTTTATTTTTACCGGAAAGAGTAACCTCTATTTCCTCATTCTCCGACGCCCTTACTTTTCTTCCGGTAAAATCAGGACAAATAGGCAGCTCCCTGCCACCCCTGTCGATCAATACGGCAAGTTTAATGCTTTTAGGCCTACCAAAATCAAGCAGTTCATCAATGGCAGCCCTTATTGTTCTTCCGCTGTAGATTACATCATCTGCAAGAATTATATTTTTATCGGTTATATCGAACGGCAGTTCGGTTGATTTAATGTTCTTTTTTACCATAAAGGGATCGTCCCTATATAGGGTCATATCTACATAGCCAAGCTGACAATCAATATTACGCAAATTTTTAATTCCCTTATGGATCAGGTTCGCAAACAAAACCCCTCCTCCCTTAATTCCCACTATAACCGTATTGTCAAGGTCGGGAATAGACCGGATAATGCCGTCAATAATCCCTTCTATGATGCTATCTATAGTATCATTTGTAAGTACAACGGTTTTCAACTCACCTGTGAAGATTTTGGATTAAAGGAACATTCAGGAACTATTTTAAAAAATCTTCTCCAATATATATCAAAATGGTCTTTTGGATTCCATGAAAAATATATCATGAAAGCCTGTCCTATTACGTCTTTATAAGGGACAAACCCCCAGAATCTCGAATCAAAACTGTTGTCGCGGTTATCACCCATGACAAAAAGATCGCCTCTAGGCACAGTAACCGGACCAAAATTATCTCTTGGCGAATCATAAGCTGGAAGGATCTTTTTTGAACTCCAGTAAGCATACCTGCACCTAAAAAGACGGTTATTTATATACACGCGATTATTTATTATCTGTATTTTATCGCCGGGCGTTCCAATAACACGTTTAATAAAATCTATACCGGGGGGAAGATCGTATTTTCTTGCATAAGGGTATTTAAAAACGATTACCTGCCCGGTCCGGGGACGGCTAACCGGTATGGTTGCGTTTACGAAAGGTATCTTTATACCGTATATAAACTTATTAACAAGAATATGGTCGCCCGAAACCAAGGTAGGTTCCATGGAACCCGAAGGGATTTTAAAAGCCTGGACGACAAAAGTTCTAACAAAAATAGCTATAACGATGGCAATAATTATTGCTTTAAAATAATCCCATATGCCGCGCTTACTCATAAATACAAACCATTGAATTTTTTCCTATTAAATTTTATTTATTATATATAAATTTAAACAGCTTGTCTATAAATTTAAACCTTTAGAACTGCGAGAAATGCCTCTTGAGGTATCTCGACCGAACCTATATTTTTCATTTTCCTTTTGCCCTCTTTCTGCTTTTCGAGAAGTTTTCTTTTTCTGGTAATATCTCCGCCGTAACATTTTGCAAGAACATTTTTTCTTAAAGCCTTGATCTCTTCCCTTGCAATTACCTTAGATCCGATCTGTGCCTGAATTATCACCTCAAACATCTGTCTTGGAATAAGTGTTTTAAGCTTCTCAACAACGCTCCTTCCTCTCATATATGCTTTATCTTTATGAACAATTATCGAGAGCGCATCCACCGGTTCTTTATTTACAAGTATTTCAAGTTTTACCATATCCGAGCGCTTGTAGCCTGCAATATCATAATCAAACGAAGCATATCCTTTGGACAGAGATTTAAGCTGGTCGTAAAAATCTAAAACTATCTCGGAAAGAGGAAGTTCATAAGTAAGCATAACCCTGAGCTTGGTAATATATCTTAATTCTTTCTGAATACCTCTTTTTTCAATACAGAGGTTTATTATTTTACCCAAATATTCTACCGGAACATATATATTTGCAAGTATATAAGGCTCTTCAACAAAATTTACCTCCTGCGTGGGAAATTCCTTGGATGGAGGAAATTTTGACGGGTTCAATGCGGTTTTTACCTCGCCTTTAGCGGTTATAATATGATAAAGAACGGTAGGTGAGGTTGTTATCAGATTCAAATTATATTCTCTTTCAAGCCTTTCTACTATGATCTCCATGTGAAGCAAACCGAGAAATCCGCATCTGAATCCAAATCCCAAAGCAAGAGATGTTTCCGGCTCATACGAAAAAGACGGATCGTTTAATTTGAGCTTTTCTATAGAATCCTTTAATTCATCGTAATTATCGGCATCTATGGGATAAATACCGGCAAAGACCATCGGCTTCGGTTCCTTAAATCCGGGAAGTGGCTGCATTGCGGGAGTTTCTAGCAAAGTAACTGTATCCCCTATTTTAAATCCGGAAGATTCTTTTATATTGGCTATAATAAATCCAACCTCGCCAGCATTTAATTTATCTTTTTGCTTTATATGAGGATCATAAACACCTACTTTTTGCACTTCATACGAAGTGCCGCTGCTCATTAACAGTATGTTATCCCCTGCCTTAACGCTGCCGTCAAACACTCTTACAAGAACCACAACCCCCTGATATGCATCAAACCATGAATCAAAAACGAGCGCCTTTAACGGAGCATAAGGATCACCAGAAGGGGGCGATATTTTCGTTATTATTTGTTCAAGAATTTCTTTAATTCCAATACCCTCTTTTGCGCTGGCAAGAACAGCATCTTCGGCATCTATTCCAACCACTTCTTCTATCTCTTTTTTTGTTTTTTCGGGATCAGCGCTTGGCAGGTCTATTTTGTTGATGACTGGTAAAATAGACAGATTCATGTCTGAAGCTATATAAACATTGGCAAGCGTCTGTGCTTCAACCCCCTGGGAAGCATCAACGACAAGAAGGGCGCCTTCGCAGGCGGCTAAAGATTTTGAAACCTCATAAGAAAAATCAACATGTCCGGGTGTATCTATAAGATTAAGAATATATGTTTTACCTTTATAGTTATAGGATAACCTAACAGCCTGGGCTTTTATGGTTATGCCCCTTTCCCTTTCAAGTTCCATATTATCAAGGAACTGCGATACTTTCTCCCTCTCCGTAATAGCTCCGGTAGCTTCTAAAAGCCTGTCGGCAAGGGTTGATTTTCCATGATCGATGTGCGCTATTATAGAGAAATTTCTTATATTTTCTATTTTCATTACTTAGAAATTGACGCCGGTTTAAAAAAAAGCGCAAGCAGACCATAAGCCGGGTTCTGTCAAATCAAATAGTCATTTATCTAAGCGAACAACCCGAAAGCTGTATAAGACGAGCAGCCTTAAGCTTTCCTATTAGTTCTTGCTCCTGACGGGGTTTGCCATAAGCTGCGTTACCGCTAGCCTAAGTGAGCTCTTACCTCACTATTTCACCCTTACTGCAACATAACCATTAAGGTCTATTACAGCGGTATATTTTCTGTTGCGCTTTCCTTGAAGTCACCCTCACCGCTTTTACAACGGCATCATGCTCTGTGGAGCCCGGACTTTCCTCAAAACTCTTAAGATGCAAGTTTTGTGACTATTCGTTCTGCTTGCGTAAACGTATATTAATTTTAACAATATATTATAATTTAGTCAATTTAGAATCTATGGCAAGATTGGCAAGTCTATCTGCAGATTTATTGAGTTCACGCGGAATATAAGTAAAACTAAATTCTTTTAAAAGGCTCTTTAATATTGTTCCGGCTTTTTTGTAAAGGGGCAGTATATTAGGACTCTTTACCGCATATTCACCGTTCATCTGTCTGACAAGAAGCTGGGAATCGGAATAAAAAACCAGCTTTTTAATTTTACCTTTAGCAAAAAAAGAACTAGAGGATATATGCTCTAATGCAATTATGAGCGCCTTGTACTCGGCTTCGTTGTTTGTGGCTATGCCAAGATATTTATTCAGCTCAGCGAGTCTATTACCCTTATTGTCTTCTATTATAATGCCAGCTCCGGCTTCGCCGGGATTTTTCCGTGAAGCCCCGTCTATATAGATATGCAGGAGCATAAAATCTCCGCTGTCATTTATTAAATTTATTATAAAATCCTGTCTTTTTTGAAATAAATTATTCTATTGCAAATCGGGCATTGCATAAAGACCTTTTCGGAAAGCAGTTCGTTAAGCTGCTGAGGAGGCAGTATCCTGAAACAGCCGGTACAGGTTCCTGATTTATTTACGGAAATTATCGCGGGAAGTTTCTTGCTTTTCTTTATTGATTCATAAATATTAAAATATTCATCTTTGATATTTTTAATCAATTCAGTTCGTTTAGCAATCATATCGTCCTTTAATTTATTGTTTTTTATAATTTCTTTTTCAAATCTTTTCTTTTTCTCTGCAAGACTTGCCGATAATTTTTCAATATCTTCTTTTGCGGTTTTGATCTGAACGGAAAACTCATCCTGCTGGTTCATTGATGTCAAAAGCCGGTCTTCTTCGGCGCTTTTAAGCTCGCTATTATTTTTTATAGATTTTTGCATCGCATTAAATTCTTTATTAGTCTTGATCTGCTTCTGAACTTCTGAAAACTTATTTATTTTCTCATCGAAAGATGCAATATTTAGTTCGTTTAATTTTATGCTTTTTTCCAGTTCTTTTGCCTCTTTTTCCAGTTGCCGCACTAAGTCGTCTTTATTGTAAATAGCATTTTCTATTCCCGTTATTTCCTTTAGATTTTTCTTTTCGTCAAGCTCTATCTTTTCCATACCGAGATCAATATTTTGAACCTCGATCATATAAGCAACCTGCTCGTTCAAGCCTTTTCTCCTTTAAAGTTAATTATCGGATTAATATCAATATTATTTTCCACTATTTTAATTTTAATACTGAATTTATCCCTTAAGATACCTTTCACAATACTAATAAAATATTTTTCAGTGTCAAAATGGGGCAGATCGATCAAGCATAGATTGTTTTTTTTAGCCTTAAGGGCTTTATCGTAAGAACATTCCGACGATATGAGAATGTCAATCTTTTGCCTTATAACCTCGTTTATTAATGAAAACCCGCTTCCTGAAATAATTGCGGCTCTTTTTAACAGCCTGCCAGCATCACCTACATAATTAATATAAGCTGGTTTTATTAATTTATTTAATCGTCCCAGAAGCTCTTTTAATTTAACCGGCGATTTAAACTTGCCCACGACTCCGATTCCTTCAAGGTTATTTTTGCCACAGTTTGCAAGAGGATATACATCGAACGCCACCTCTTCGTAGGGATGGACTTTTTTCATTTCTTCAACGGCTTTACCTAACCTGTTTTCATCAACTATTAACTCAAGTTTCGATTCTTCTACAAAACTTGTTTTTTCCTTTTTGCCGATAAATGGTTTAGCGCCTAAAAGAGGCTTGAACGACCCCCTTCCTTTTGTCTCAAAAGAACAATTCTCATAATTTCCTATTTTAGGATTTGCAAAAGCAAATAACGTTTCCCTAACGGTTGAAACATAGCCCTTAGGCACAAAAACAGACAGCTTATATAATCTTTTTTTGCCCGGTTTTAAGGTGGCTATATCTGAAAGACCGGCCTTTTCCGCAATATAACGGCTCATGGAGTTAAAAGACGAGTCAAAATTAGTATGCATTGCATATACGCAAATCCTATTGGTAAGAAGATCGGAAATTATTTTAGAATCAACAGAATTTATATCAAGCGAACTGACAGGATAAAAAAAGAAAGGATGGTGGATTAGAATTAGATTGCAGTTTTTTTTGACAGCCATAGAAACGGCAGTAGAGGTAAGATCGAGAGATATCAGAACACCGTTTAACGGTTCATTTTCTAATTTTATCTGATAACCGGAATTATCCCACCTTTCCCGAAGGTCTAATGGAACTGAAATCTCCAATTCGTTAATAATGTCTTTTATAAAAAAAGCCATACCATATTATATTATATCATATACATAAATATAGTCTTTCTTTCTTAGAGAATCGAAAGAGGGGATAACCCCCTTTTTTTAGATAGAGTATTAACTTACGAACAAACTGTAAAGTAATTTAAATCAACAAATATGGTGGGCCCACCCGGGTTCGAACCAGGGACCTTCCGGTTATGAGCCGGCGGCTCTACCAGCTGAGCTATGGGCCCTTAAAGCATTTATTTTACAAAGCTTTTTAACCTTTTTGAACGGCTGGTATGTCTGAGCTTCCTTAAAGCTTTGGCTTCAATCTGCCTGATCCTTTCTCTGGTAACTCCAAATTCCTGTCCTACTTCTTCTAATGTGTGATCGGATTTTCTTCCAATGCCAAATCTCATCCTGAGGACTTTTTCTTCCCTTTCCGTAAGGGTTGAAAGCACATTAGCTGTTTTTTCTTCGAGATCGGTATTAATAGCCGCATCTAATGGAAGCACCGCGCCTTTATCTTCAATAAAATCCCCAAGATGACTGTCCTCTTCTTCACCTATAGGTGTTTCTAATGATATAGGTTCCTTAGCTATTTTTAAGACTTTTCTAACTTTATCTATAGGAAGATCCATTCTTTCGGCAATTTCTTCAGGAGTAGGTTCTCTTCCGATCTCCTGAACTAAATATCTGGATGTTCTAATTAATTTATTAATGGTTTCAATCATATGCACTGGAATCCTGATAGTTCTTGCCTGATCGGCAATTGCTCTAGTTATTGCCTGCCTTATCCACCAGGTTGCATAGGTAGAGAATTTGTAGCCTCTTTGATACTGGAACTTTTCTACCGCCTTCATAAGTCCGATGTTACCCTCCTGAATAAGATCAAGAAACTGAAGCCCCCTGTTTGAATATTTTTTGGCTATCGAGACAACAAGCCTTAAATTTGCTTCGACAAGTTCGGTTTTGGCCAACTGCGATTTTTCTTCCCCCGTCTTTATAGCCCTTATTATTTTCTTTAACGACTTTTCGTCAACCCCGGCTTCATGTTCAATTTTTTCTATTTTACATCTAAACTCGGAGATAAGCTTATTTATGCTTTCAATCCTTTTTGTGTTACGGAGCTTGGCGCTAAACAGCTCTTCTAATTCATTTCTAAGTTTATTAATATTTTCTTTGTAAGTAAGAATTTTAATACATAAATTTTTAAGCTTGGTTATAACCTTATCGGTCTGTTTTTTCTTCAGATGCAGTTCCTTAAGATAACCGAGCACTTTTTTGGCAGCTTCAGAAGATAATACCGTATGCTTTATTTTCATATCGCCGCACGATCCTTCTTTATTTTCGGCACCGGAAGACACTCCCCTTATACTTTTTAAATCTCTTGATCCCTTTACTGATTTACCTGCTGTTTTTGAAGTATCTTTTAAAGTAACTGCAGGTGAAGTAACTGCAGGTGAAGTAAGCGGCCCGGAGGGTTTCCCGCCTTTATCGGCATAGCTGAGGGCATCTTTTATTTTATCAATTATGGACAAAACACGACTAACAGCTTTATCAATATCCTTTTCGACAGGAAATTCTTCATCGTCAAAATCGGCAACTATATCGGTAATAAGATTTTTATTGGCTTTTAATTTTTCACCTATGGCAATGACCCGTTTAATCATAAGATCGGAATTCAAAACCGATAAAAGGATCTCCTCTTCGCCTTCCTCGATAGTTTTAGCGATCTCTATCTCTCTTTCCCTTGTAAGAAGAGAAACAGACCCCATCTCCCTTAAATACATCCTTACAGGGTCATTAGTTTTTAAAGATATATTCTCTTCCTCTTCTTCTAAGATGTAAGATTCATCAAGTAATGCCTTGTTGTGTTTTAATTTTAAGGAGTAACTGTTTGAAGAATTACTCACCAGAGTAATATCTTTTTCCCCCAACATACTCATAAGATCGTCTATCTGATCTGGGGATACGACATCCGGAGGAAAGATTTCATTAAGATCGTCATAGGAGATGCGGCCGCCGTTTTCTTTAGCTTTATCGGCAGTTTTTTTATAAACCCGTTCCTCTATTTCAACAGAATTACTATGAGTTGCCTGCACTTTGGCGCTACTAAGCTGTTTTTTATCTAAATTATCTTTTTTCTTCTCCTTGCTTTCGTTTATCACTTTTTTATTTATATTATTAATATTTTTAGTGCTTTTTTTTATTTTTTTCATATTCATATTATTATATATATAAATATATATATATAATATATTTTCACCTTTTTAATTTATATTTTAAAATTACATCGCGGGATTTATATTGCATTTCTACAAAGAATTCATCTTTATCTCCAGATCGCGTATTAAAGATTTAATTTTAAGTAATTCACCGGCACTTGAACCTTCGCTGTTTTCTACTAAAGACCCCTTAGATCCTTTTTTCAACTCCGACAACTTTTTATTAAGAAGAGTTTTAAGATTATTAATTTTGAGTTTAATAACAAGCTTCGTAAAATACTTTTGAGCTTCTATTTCTCCATTTTCGCTGCCGTTTTTAAATTGCCACCCGTAATAAATTTTTTCCCACTTGGAGGGATCTTTTACTTCACTACATATATCGTCAATTTCCATATTTTTTATAGCTCCATTGTCTCTTATCTTTTTCCTTATCTTTTTTATTATTCTTATTATATCTTCATTAGCAAATTCTTTAAGAATATCATCATTAATATATTTTGTCAATGTCCAATCTTGAAATATTTTTCCTAATATCAGTTCTTCGACGCTGGCACTAAAACCAATATCATCGCTCAAGCCGTCTTTAACTGCTGGTTCATTGTTTATAGCGCTCGCCCCATGGAAAGAATCCCAATAGGTAGCCCTATTTTCTTCAAATCTATCTTCAAATCTGTCTTTAAATCCGCCTTTAAACTTATTATCTTTAATCTTGGAAGATATATACTCATGCACAAGTTTTTCTTCGATATTAAGCTTAGCGGAAACTAAATTTATATAATAAGCAAATATTATGCTGTTTTTTATATCCCGTAAAAATGGAAAAATATTATCAAGAATTATTATCTTTTTCTTAAGTAATGATTCTGAAAGAGAACCTATATTATTAATTTTACCACTTGTTAATTTATTTTCAAGGGCTTCCGAACCGTCTACTGCGTCTTTAAAAAATTTATTTATATAATGATCTATAACAAATTCCACAGGCCTTTTTTTATTTGAATTAATTAATTTAACGAGGGTATTCGCCCCGTATTTTCTAATGAAGCTATCCGGGTCTTCGCCGGTATTCAACGATACGGCATAAATCATTTTTTCGGGATTGTCCATGAAAGCCTGAAAAAGCTCAATTCCTCTTGATATAGCATTTAAACCCGCTTCATCACCGTCATAAAGGAGGACAACCTCATCGCAAACCCGCGCTAAATTCAGTATATGATTTCTCGATAAAGCAGTTCCCATAGTTGCTACCGCATTTTTAATGCCGTTTGCATACAGGCTTATCATATCAAAATATCCTTCAACCACTATTACACTGTTGGATTCGCTAATATACTTAAGTGATTTGCCAAACCCGAATAATGTCTTATTTTTATTAAAAATAAGCGAGTTATTGGTATTTATGTATTTCGGACCCTCTCCTGAAAGAATACGTGAGGCAAAAGCTATCGGCTCACCCGTCTGGTCAAATATTGGAATAATAAGCTTATTTATAAAACGATCAAGATATGAACCGGATTTTTTATACAAAAATCCCATGGACACAGCCAGATCAAGATTTAACCTGTTATTTGAAAGCAGTTTTGCAAGACCCCCCATAGCAGGGGCATATCCGAGCTTAAATTCTTGGGAAGTTTTCTCGGAAATATTTCTTGAGCGAAGATAATCCATTACATTGCGCGAATTTGATTGATATATGAAGAGGTTCTCATAAAAAAAATTTAACGCAAGCCTGCATATTTCCTTGGTTTCAGATATATCGGAAGCAGCGGAGTCTTTGCTTTTATAGATTCTTTCATTAAAGGATGAGGGGGTGAGGGTTATATGATATTTTTGCTGGAGATATCCGATCGTTTCCTTGAAAGATTCCCCTCTTATATCCATTAAAAAGCCGATCACATTACCGCCTTTACCACAGCCAAAACAATGATAAAGACCCTTTGCCTCATTTACGTGAAAAGAAGGTGTTTTTTCTGAATGGAAAGGGCATAAGCCGGAGTAATTCCCGCCGGACTTTTTTAATTTAACGAAAGGGGAGACCTCGTCAATTATATTGACCGCTCCAAGTATCGTTTCGATATTGCTGTCCATAAAAAATAATAAAAAAACAAAAGAACCAAGTAATGCAGAGGTTAACGGCGGATAGACCCGGCATAGACGAATAAAAACTTACCGAATTTAAAAAAATACGGTAGAGCAGATCGAGACTCGTAATATTTTAGCGTTTCATTCACCGAAGCGATAGAAAATAGAAAAAATATAACAAGGCTCAGGAAAATAATCGTTTTGGCTCCAGCAAAAAAAAATCCTCCAAGCCTATTAAGAAAACCAAGCATTACTAAATTTAGAATCTTTGTGATTATTATCGAAGCAACCACAAATAGAATGTAGATCAATATAAATACGCCAATAAAGATTATGACCTTTGCGGCATTGGCATGAACAAAAGAATTGCTTAAATAAATATGATAACTTTTAAAAAAGGAAAAAATCGCTTTTGCATGAAAAACCGCAAAATAAGCGCCTAAATAGGCGGCAATGAGACCGGCTAAAGATAGAATTTCCTTTACAAATCCTCTGAAAAAGCCGCGTATCATCATCACGATCAAAATGGCTGCTAAAAATATATTTATGTACATAGTACATATAGAGGTCTATTTAGGAAATTATTCAAGAAAACATGCCGAGAAAACTATTCAGGAAAATATGGGGTCAAAAAATTATTCAAGAAAATACGTCAAGAAAATATGGGGCGTTATTTGTGCAGCTACTTAATGAATAATGACTTAATTAACAGCCGGATTATTAATAGCTATAAGCATGTTTTTTCGAGTTTCTCTTCCTTGCGGCAGCGGCTTTCTTCTTCTTTTTTACGCTTGGCTTTTCATAATGCTCCCTTTTTCTAATTTCTGAAAGGATGCCAGCTCTTTCACAAGACTTTTTAAATCGCCTTAAAGCACTTTCAAAAGACTCATTTTCTTTAATTTTGATTATTGACAAGCTTTTTTTCGCCCCCTTTCTTAAAATCTATATATTTTATATATTTTATAATAGTATCTTATATTTAACCTGTAATTGTCAACCATTAAATTAAGCCGAAAAATAGACAGGGGTAAACATCCTTGCCGCCTTTTATCCGAAGCGCCGGACAAGAAGATAAGAATAAACAAACGGCAATGATAATGATAAAATTATCTGGAATTTTTTTCGTCTATGCCAGAGGTGCCTTCCCTCTTTTTTAATTCTGCCACGATATCAGTTAGGTCAATATCAAATAAGACCAGAAAAACCATGTAGAAAAATAAGAGATCCGAAGCCTCATAAATTATTCTTTCCCTGTCATCCAGAAATCCGGCAAGAACAACCTCAAGGGTTTCTTCCTGCAGTTTTTTGGCTATTTTTTCGATGCCGGCGCTCAATAAGCTTGCAACGTATGACTTTTTAGTATCTGCTGTTTTTCTGCTTTTTATCAGATCGAATATAAGCGCCAGTGAATAAAAGATTTCTTTATCTTTTTCGGCTTTTTCTTCTTTTTCGATGTAAACAGCCGGCTGGGCGGCGGATGCAAGACCTACCTTGGAATAAAAACAGGTCCGGTGTCCGGTATGACATGCAACACCGGTTTGAATAACTTTTAGCAAAATACTGTCATTATCGCAATCATAAAAGATATCCGTTATTTTTTGAACGTTACCGGAGGTTTCGCCTTTTTTCCATAATTTCTGCCGGGATCTGGAAAAATAATGAGCATAACCTGTTTCTAATGTCTTTTGAAGCGCCTCTTTATCCATAAAAGCAAGCATTAATATCTCTTTTGAGTAGTAATCCTGCGCAACGGCCGGTATCAAGCCGTTTAATTTAGAAAAATCTATCTTATCTGTCAATGAAGATATATCATCAGCCTTTTTAATATTCCTATTTTTGTCATTTATATCATTATAATTTTCTTTTTTTTGTTTTTCCATAGCGGTCCAATTCCTCGTGAATTACCGGCCAATAAACTGACAGGCTTTTTTCGCTTCCTTTTTCGTTTCAACGATAAAGTGTTTTTTAGCGCATAAATCCAGATTAATTTGATTAATTTAATGACGGTTTAATAATTATACCTATTTAACTTAATTTCACAGTTAATATTCAAAGCCTTACGATTATGCCTTTAGAATTCAGATAGTTTTTAATTGCTATAATACTTGTTTCCTTATAATGAAAGATTGATGCAGCAAGAGCCGCGCTTGCATGCCCTTTAGTAAGAACATCTTCCATATCTTCAGCATTTCTTGCACCGCCAGAAGCTATAACCGGAATTTTAACGTTTTGCGCCACATTAGACGTAAGTTCAATATCATAACCCTTTTTAGTGCCGTCCATGTCCATGCTTGTGAGTAAGATCTCTCCCGCACCCCTTTTATATGCCTCTTTTGCCCATTTGGTAGCATCAAGCCCCGAATTTTCTCTTCCTCCGTAGGTAAATACGAAATATTTTTCGCCTATTTTTTTCGCATCTATTGCAACGATAATTGTTGAAGATCCGAATTTATTAGCGGCTTCGCTTATTAAGTCCGGGTTTAGAACAGCGGATGTATTGATAGATACTTTATCTGCCCCACTATTTAGAAGATTTCTTATGTCTTCGAGTTTAGAGATGCCTCCGCCCACGCTAAAAGGTATAAATATATTTTCGGAGATTTTTTTTACAAGCCAGGTAAGTGTTTTTCTCTTCTCGTAAGAAGCGGTAATATCAAGGAACATCAGTTCATCGGCAAGCTCATCATTATATTTCTTCGCAAGCTCGAGGGGATCTCCCGCTTCACTCAAGGATTTAAAATGAATACCCTTTACGACCCTGTTTTCTTTAATATCAAGACACGGTATTATTCTTTTAGCAAGCATTTTTAGGCTCTTTCCTTAAGAACTATTTTTTTCGAAATTTTTTTGCATCTTCTTAAACAATTTTCATCGCAAATGCCGGCAAACGGCGGATAATATCTCAGGTTTTCCTTGCTTTTTCGTATTTTTCTATGACATTTAATGCTTCCTTAAGGTCTAATTTTCCGTCATAAAGCGCTTTACCGGTGATTACACCTTTTAACTTGGGTATATTTAAATTTAAGAGCATTTTTATATCGCCGATACCCGATATACCGCCAGAAATTACAAAATTCATTTTAAGTTCAGCCATTTTAAAAATAAAATTTTTATCAGGACCTTTGAGCATACCGTCTTTTTTTATATCGGTAAAAATAAAATTAGTTATGCCGTAATCTTCATAAAGCCCTTTTACTGCTTCAAAAAGATCCAGACTTATCTTTTCAGCCCAACCGGAAATCGCAATTTTATCCTCGTAAACATCAATACCGGCAATAACCCTTTCCCTGTATTTAAAAAGGGATGTTTTAACGCTATTTATATCTTTGAATAGAATCGAACTTAAAATTATATACGATATGCCGCTTTCAAAATAATTTTCTATCTGGGCATTGTTTCTAATGCCGCCGCCAACTTCCACCGGAATGTTTATTTTTGCAGCAATATTTTTAATTAGCCAAAAATTTTCCGCATGTCCGGACCTTGCACCGTCAAGATCAACTAAATGGAGCCTTTGTGCGCCACAAGATTGCCATTTTAAAGCAGCTTCCAGAGGGGTTAATTCGTATATCTTTTGCTTATCATAATCGCCCATAGCAAGCCGGACACATCTTGCACCCAAAATATCTATAGCCGGTATTATGACCATACGGAAACGAAATTTGTAAGCAAAGTTAAACCTGCATCCTGACTTTTCTCAGGATGGAACTGGCAGGCAAATATATTATCTTTTTTCACGCATGCTGTAAAATCTTCATAATAAAAACACTTTGCTACCGCTATATCTTCTTTCGGAACACAGTAATAGCTGTGCAAAAAATAGAAAAAGGATTTATTTTTAATATCCTTAAATTCGGGCAGAGGCCTTAAAATATCAACATCGTTCCATCCAACATGCGGTATAAGGGGGACATTATTTTCATTGAACCTGACAACCTTTCCTTTTAAAACCGACAACCCTTCATTTTCCCCAAATTCCTCTGAACTTTCAAATAAAAGCTGCATCCCAAGACATATACCGAGGAACGGAACCTTACTTTCTATAGCGCATCTTATAGGCTCTATCAGATCCTTTTTTTTAAGTTCCGACATGGCGTCTTTAAAACCGCCAACGCCCGGAAGAACAAGATGGGTAGCTTTTTCAATATCTTTAATGTCAGCTGAAATCTTCGATCTAAACCCTAATTTATTAAAAGCGTTATGAACGTTTCTTAAATTACCCATTCCGTAATCAACGATAACTATATTTTCAAAGCGTAATTTTTTCATTTATTTTTTTATCTTTTTATCCGTTGTATTATCTGTTATAAAATATTTATAAATCGCATTTGCAATTGAGGCTGCAATAAGGTCCCTGAAAGTGGATGATGCGAGCAGATGTTCTTCGTAAGGGTTGGAAATATACGCATATTCGATTAACACGGCCGGAATATCGGTAAATCTTAAAACATAAAGATCGTCCATAACAACCCCGTCATTTTTTAGATCGAGACGTCCTGAAACATAATTTTCCAAATACGCCGCAAAACCATAAGAATCCTTATGAAAATAGTATGTCGTTGCGCCGTATAGATAAGGAACTATTGCAGAATTGCAATAAAGCCCTATGAACAGATTTGCGCCGCTTTCGTTTGCTTCAGTGGCACGCCGCACTAAACTAACATTGATATTGGAAGTTCTGTCTATCTCGGTTTTAATGCCTTTTGCATTTAATAACTTTCTTAACTTTAAAGCAATGCTTAAATTAACGAAATCTTCCGGAAGCCCTGCAGGCCCGATCCCTCCCGGATCGTCGCCTCCGTGACCGGCATCAATGAAAACATTAAATTTAACATGACTAACGGGGGTAAAAGATTTATTTTTCTGCTTTTTAATTTTACTTAAGACCACTAAAGGATAAATAACAACCTTATAACGATTATTTCCGAGATTTATTGTTTTTATTTGCGGCTTTACCATTATATTTTGCCTTGTAACTATATGAACAACATATTTAGGGGCTGCGCTAAATTGAGAATATGAAACCGAAAATACATTTTTAAAAGGCTTATCTATCTTTTTTCCGGTTCCGTATAAAATTGAATGGCCAAAGGCCAAAATAAAAAATTTTTTATACCCCTTCTTGAATAAATAGCCTTTATAAAAAGGCCTCCCGATTGTATAAACATTGACAGTTCCATTACTGCTATTAATATAAACCCCAGTAATTTTCGTTATATTACCGTTATAAGCATAAACGCTTTTTAAGACTATAATTAAATTAAATATAAGTAAAAAAACGGGGACAAAAAATACCCTTCTATTGCAATAAAACAGCCTTTTCATTTCTATACTTATTATTTTATTTTATTTCTATATTTATTATATATAATATATATAGTAGGTCACATACTGCCTTTTGTGGATGGTATTCCGTAATTACCCGTAAGCCTAAGCGCATCCGATATAGCTATGCCCGCCGATTTAAATATCGCCTCGACTATGTGATGCTTATTGGAGCCATACATAACATTATACATAACGTTAATGTGTAAATTTATTAAAGCATTTTTACTCATAGCGTCAAAAAATATACTTACATAATCGTAAAAAAATTTTTCGGCTATCGTTTCACCTATAATTGCTTGAAATAATGGATTTTTAATTATCTCTTCGTTATCCTTGTTTCTCTTAAGCGCAGACATAATTGCGTTTTGCGTCTTCCGGCTTTTCTCTTTATCCTTTGCACCTGTTTGATTATAAGCACCGGTATTATAAACAAAAAAAGCCCTGCCGCAAAAATCAACCGATGTTTGCACGAGTGCTTCATCCATGGGAACAGAGGCAAAACCGAACCTTTTGATTCCCTTTTTATCGCCTAATAGTTTCTTTAATGCGCCGCCTATAACGATACCGGCATCTTCGATAAGATGATGAAGATCAATTTCTATATCACCTTTTGCACCAAGCTTCATATCAAAACGGGAATGTTTTGAAAATTGTTCGAGCATATGATTAAAAAACGGAACGCCGGTGTTTATGTCATAGATGCCTTTTCCGTCAAGATTTAATGAAAGTTTTATATCGGTTTCCGTCGTTTTTCTCGAAAAATTACCCTTACGCCCTTTTGGACGGTCTTTCTTAATTTTAGTATTCTTAGTATTCTTGTTTTCCACTTTAGATTTTTCCATTTATTCTGGTATATAATATAAAAATTATACAACATTCTTAAAAAAAATGGGTTGCACTTATTTTGCTTTAGGAATAAACTTTTTTGAATTTATTCAAATTACATTTTAAAATCTTTGAAATAAGCGATTAGCTTTTTATTTTCGGCAGGCGTGCCGACGGTTATTCTGTAAAATAACTCCATGCCGCCGGTAAAACTTCTTATGATTATCTTATTATCTTTAAGAAATTGATTAAATTTGGTTTTTAATTTATTATCTTTAAGTCTTACCAAAATAAAATTGGCATCGGACTGATAGGCCTTGATAAAATCGAGTTTCTTTAACGCAGAGTATAATTTATCCCTTTGGCTAATCGTCTTTTTTATATTTTTCTCAAATTCGCTAAAATTGTTTAAAAAAAATTCGATAGAACTCAACGTTAAAGAATTAATATTGAAAGGCAATTTTATTTTTTTAAATTCATTTATAAGCTTATCGCCGGAAAAAAGCATTCCAAACCTTAATCCCGCAAGCCCAATTTTAGAAAATGTCCTTAAAACGATTAAGTTATCGCATTCCGGTATATATTTTATAAAAGACTCTTTGTTTGAAAAATATATATAAGCTTCATCTACTACGATAATATTATTTTTATTTTCTAAAAGATTTTTTATAATATTACGGTCAAAATGATTTCCCGTCGGATTATTAGGATAACTAAAAAAAAATATGTTCTTGCCGTAATTATCTATATCTTTGGGCAGGTCAAAATATTTTTCATCAAGTTTTATATGATTAATCTTTAAATCATTGCATCTTGCTATGATGTCATACATAGAAAAAGACGGCGTTGGAATGTTTACGGCAACATCTTTCTTAAGACTAAGCATAATAATTGAAATAAGTTCATCCGAACCGTTGCCAAAAATAAAATTTTTAGCCTGTGTATTATAAAACGCTTTCAGTAATTCAATAAGGTTTCCCGAACTTGAATCGGGATAAAGATTTATAAGCGTATCTTTTATAAAATTTGCATATCTTCGCTTAATATTTTTGTTTAAGATGTAATTAGATTCATTCGCATCGAGTTTCAAGGCTCCATGCGGTTCAAATTCGCTTACTTTATAGGCTTTAAGCCTAAGAACGCTGTCTTTAATAAAATTTTCTATTTTTAATGAAGGCATAAAACCTGTTTTTCATATAAATAAAATACATTTTGTAATGCTTTGTAAAATTAGTGTTTTATTTTATCTTTTTAATACGATAATTTACCGATTCGCCGTGAGCATTTAGCCCCTCGATATTCGAGAAAAAAGCCACATCTTTTGCTTTTTTTGTCAAGAACTCTTTGCTTGACGAAATAACGCTTGTTCTTTTGAGAAAAGACAATGTGTCAAGCGGAGAAAAAAATTTTGCCGTTCCGCCGGTTGGTAAAACATGGCTCGGTCCGGCAATGTAATCCCCGATGGCTTCCGGAGTGTTCCCACCCAGAAACACGGCTCCAGCATTTTTTATTAAAAATAACTTTTCAAAAGGATCTTTAATATACAACTCTAAATGTTCCGGCGCCAGCTCATTGGCAAGCCTTATTGATTCGTCTACAGAACCTGTAAGAACTAAAGATGCGTTAGAATCCATAGACCGCTTAATGATATTTTTTCTTTTTGCCTTTTCGATCAAATCAGGTAAAATCGCCTTAACATCTTCTATAAGCTTAACCGAATTGGATATCATGGTGGCAACCGCCATCTCGTCATGCTCGGACTGGGACATCATATCCGCCGCAATAAAGAGAGGATCGGCAAATTCATCGCATATAATAGCAATTTCACTGGGACCCGCAATCATATCTATATCTACGTCGCCGTATACCATTCTTTTTGCAGCTGAAACATATATATTTCCGGGACCAACTATCTTGCTAACGGACGGTATGGTCCGGGTTCCGTAAGCAAGCGCAAATATAGCCTGCGGACCTCCAACCCTGAATATTTTTTTTATTCCGCATAGAACGGCAGTTGCAATGACATAGCCGTTTAAGTTACCAGATGGCGGGGTAACCATAATAATATTTTCCACCCCTGCCGCTTTTGCAGGAATAGCGTTCATTATAACGGATGAGGGATAGCTTGCTTTACCGCCCGGAACGTATATTCCTACACTCTCTAAAGGGGAAACAATCTGGCCGGTGATAATGCCCTCTTCGCTATAAGAAAACCATGTATTTATTTTCTGTTTTAGATGATAATCGTAAACCCTGTTAATTACATTTTCAATAGACGTTCGTTTGGATTTAGATATTGATGTTAGAGCGCGAACCTTTTCAGATTCGGTAATTTCAAAGCTTGAAGGATTAATCGAAATTTTATCTAATTTTTTTGTGTAAAAAGAAAGGGCTTTGTCTTTTTCCCTGATGATTCTTAAGCGCATTTCTTCAAGATTATTCTGTAATTTAGTATTGAAGTTAAGACGGCTATGCCTTTTTTCCTTGATAAAAAACCTGAAATCGTCCTTTTTTATATCAAAAAATCTCATATTGCCTGATCGGATCATACCCTTTTACTTTTTACTATTGTGGAGTATCTATTAAGTTAAGTAAAAAGAAGGGGCAACCCTTTTTAATTCCCTTCTATTATATTTTTTAGACTTTCGATAGCAGAAGCAATTCCTTTAGGGTTAGTTTTAAGGCTTGCCCTGTTTACTATAAGCCTTGAGGTTACCTTAGCGATCTCATCTATCTCAAAAAGATTATTTTGCCTCAAAGTTTCCCCTGTCGATACAAGATCAACTATAATTTCGGATAAGCCGGAAAGCGGGGCAAGTTCAATGTTGCCGTATAGTTTAACTATCTGAACATTGATCCCTTTTTTTCTAAAAAAATCCTCCGTTATATGGACATATTTAGTAGCAACCCTCAGATTCGATTGAGAATAAAGCCTTTTTTTATTATATTCTATTATACCTTTAAAAGAGGAGGGATAGCGTTCTTGTATTTCTTTTATAGCATTTATCCCTACGCCGTTAGATTTACCTTCGCCGTTCGTCAACTTAATCTCAAAAGATTTGCCTGCACCTTTACCAGCTTCATTAAAGGTCTTCTGACCGACTAGGTTGCCATTACCGATAGATAACGCCGGTCCCGCATCTGTTATTAGCCCTTTAATAGCAAAGGAATTTTGGTTATCACCGGCAATGGTAAGCGCATTTCCATGAACAGCAACGACTATTCTGCATTCGCCGAATTTCAGATCTAATGGTTCGTAAACATTTCTATGCTTTTCAAGAAGAATATCTTTTCCAGCTATGCCAATGTCGGCCGCTCCATATTCTACAAACGTGGGAACATCAGAAGGTTTCACAATAAGAAGTTTTGAAGTGTCGTCTTCGTAGTCAAATATTAACCTGCGGGAATTATAGTCTTCATCCGGATGGGTAATAAATCCGGCTTTTCTTAATAATTCAAGGGAACTGCCCAGCATTCTTCCCTTAGGAATTGCAATTTTTGGTCTTTTTCTCATTATATCTTTATGTTACATATACTTTTCGGCTAATATATTTTCATTCGCAACTTCATTATCGTTAGACGGAGTAGCGGCATCCACCTTAGATATTATAGCCCCAAGAGATGCGAGTTTTTTTTCCATAGCTTCATATCCCCTATCGAGATGATATATCCTTGAAACTTCGGTTATTCCATGAGCAACAAGCCCTGCTAAGATAAGCGATGCGCTTGCGCGCAAATCCGTTGCCATCATTTCGGTACCGGATAAGTGATCGGTCCCCTTTACTATTGCAAAATTATTACACGCCTTGATATTTGCTCCAAGCCGCCTCAATTCGGCGACATGCATAAACCTGTTTTCAAAAATATTTTCTGTAATAACGCATAATCCGCTTGACACAGCCATAAGTGCCATCATCTGCGCCTGCATGTCCGTGGGAAAACCTGGGAATGGGGCGGTCGAGATATCCACGCTCCTGATAACCTTAGGACCTTTTATCATTAACGACGAAGGGGAAATTATTCTTATTTTGGCACCGGCTTCCTCCAGCTTGTCTATTACCGATCTTAAATGGACCGCATTTATATTTTTTAATACGACCTCGCCTTTTGTTATAGCCGAAGCTGCCATATATGTTCCTGCCTCAATGCGATCGGGCATAATAAAATGGCTTAATCTGTTTAATTTTTTGACGCCTTTTATTACGATCGTCGATGGTTCGACTCTTTTTATATTAGCTCCGCCATTACACAGAGCAAGTATAAGATCGTCTATTTCCGGTTCCCTTGCGGCATTTTTAATGATCGAAGTGCCTTCTGCAAGGGTTGCCGCCATTATTGCATTTTCTGTCCCTGTAACGGACGGTATGGGAAAAGAGATCTCGGCACCTTTAAGCTTTTCCGCGGTTGCCTCTACATATCCATGATCCATGGTTATATCGGCACCAAGAAGCGCCAGCGCCTTTAAATGAAAGTCAATCGGCCTTGCTCCAATGGCGCAACCGCCGGGCAGGGATACCCTTGCCCGCTTATATTTTGCAAGTAAAGGCCCGAGCACAAGGACGGACGCTCTCATAGTTTTAACAAGATCATAGGGGGCTTCATACTTGTTGATGCAAGAGGTATTGATAACTACTCTATCCCCCTCATCTTTTATTTCAGCTCCTATACTGACTAATAACTGTCTAATGGTTGCAACATCTTTGAGATCCGGAACATTAAAAAGTTCGTTGTTAGAATCATCGAACATTATCGCCGCGGCCAAAAGCGGCAGTGCGGCATTTTTTGAACCGCTGATCGCAACCTCCCCTCTTAACGGAACACCGCCTTCAATAACCATTTTTTTCATAAGTTATTTTTACCACCCTTATTCTGTCTGACATGTCTTTGATAAATTCGATTATTTTATTGTCTTTATCTTGAAACTTCAGTTTATACAAATTTTCAATCCTTTCGGCATCTTCGGCATCTATTTCCAAAAGCAGGCTGAAGCTTTTTTTAAATAGCTTAACAATATCAAATATTTTTTTATAGAACTTAAGTCCGTCAGCACCGCCGTCAAGGGCTGAAAGAGGTTCGTATAACCCGACCCCCGGATCCAATTTCTTCAATTCACCGGTTCTTATATAAGGCGGATTTGAAATAATAATATCAAAATTATAAAGATAAAGATTTTGATCAAAAAATCCCATAGTTTCATTATACCAGCATATATTCCGGTTTAGAATATCAAAATACACAAGCCGGACTCTATTTTCAATATTATTTAGCCTGATATTCTTATCGGCAACTTTTAACACTCTATAAGTCTTATCGGCAGCATAAACAAAAACATTATTTGCATTTTTTGCAAGAGATACGGCAATAGCCCCCGAACCTGTCCCCAGATCTATCACGATAACCTTCTTTTTTTTGCCTTTTAACCTGTCAATTTCTTTAAGTCCTTCGGAAACAAGGGTTTCCGTCTCCGGTCTGGGAATAAGGACGTGTTTATTTACAAAAAATTCTAACGAGTAAAATTCTTTTTTACCTGTAATATATGCGAACGGTTCTTTCTTTGCCCTTCTTTTAATGCAGTGGGCGTATATCTTATACCCCTTATTGTCTATTTTATTTTCATAGTTTAGAATAACCTGTTCCAACGGCATTTTTAAGGCATAAGACATAAACAGCAAAGACTCTTTAAAAGGGTTTACAAGCCCGGAATCCTTTAAAAGGCTAGCGCCTGATTTGGTTAATTCAAGAATGGACTGCCGCTGAAATTCAAGAAGATTATATTTCAATTTATAGCTTAGCGAACCGCTCTCCATTAAATAATAAGTAAGATAGAGAGGGTCATTGTATTTCTATATATCTACAATACTATATATCTATAATAATTAATAATAAATAATTATTTAGAAGGGTAACACTCTTAAAAAAACCTGTTTGTAAAGCTTATCTGTTAGATTCAAAATATTCGGATAGAGGCGTTAAAAGATCGTCTAAGTTGCCGTCCATAATGGAATTTAATTTATGCAGGGTAATGCCGGCACGGTGGTCGGTAATCCTGCCCTGAGGAAAATTATAGGTTCTTATCTTTTCGCTTCTGTCGCCGCTTCCTACCATGCTTTTTCTATTTTTAGCCTCTTCGTTCTTTTTAGCCTCCTCAATCCTGCTTAAAAGCCGTGATCTAAGTATCCTTAAAGCCTTGGCTTTATTCTTATGCTGAGATTTTTCGTCCTGACATGTTACTACAAGCCCGGTGGGCAGATGAGTGATCCTTACCGCGGAATCTGTAGTATTTACGCTCTGTCCGCCGTGGCCGGAAGATTTATATACGTCTATTCTTAAGTCTTCGGGTGCTATTTTAAGATCAACCTCTTCGGCTTCAGGCATGACCGCAACTGTGGAAGCAGAGGTATGAACCCTGCCCTGCGTTTCCGTAGCCGGTATCCTTTGAACCCTGTGAACCCCGCTTTCATGTTTCAAAAGCCTGTAAACATTTTTACCTTTAACGGAAACGATGGCCTCTTTTAACCCGCCAGAAACAGAAGGGCTTGTGGATATTACTTCAAATTTAAAATTTTTAATCAACGCATATTTATTATACATTTTAAACAGGTCAAGCGCAAAAAGCGCAGCTTCTTCGCCTCCCGTACCCGCCCTTATCTCAAGTAAAATATCTTTATCGGCATCTGGGTCTTTCGGATAGAAATATTCTCTGACGGTTTCGGCAATTTTTAAAGCCTTTGTCTTCAAAAAATTAATTTCTTCGATCTCAAGAATCAAAAGTTCATTATCGGTCTCTTTTTTGCTTAAATTCTCAAGGTCTTGAATTTCGCCAAGTATTTTATTATATTCATCAAAAGAATCGGCGATCTTTTTAATGGCATTAAACCTTCTTATAAGCTCTTTGGAAGATTCGCTAAACCTTTGCGCGTTGATTTTTTGGATCTCAACATAAATGGATTTTACTTCCTCTTTTAGATCAAGGCATTTTTTTACCGTAATATCATCAAGCTTTAAAAAATGCGCCTCGCCTTCGGTTACAGAATAATTTTCCATTACTTTATTGTTGAAGGCATTATTATATTTTTTATTTAAAAGCATACTTTATTTTAATATTATTAATCTATCTCCTTAAATTCTTAAGAGTGGGCGGCTAGCTTAGCCATATTTAACCATTCCGCTCTGATCTCTAAGGGTCTTCCGCATGTAAACCCGCCTTCCGAACAGTTACCCTTGACACACGCCGGACCCGCTCCTTGAAAAACAGAAGGAGCAATAGGATAAACAAGTTTAAATACATCTTTAGCCAGCTGCCTTATCTCCCACTGTGCCCTTTCACACCCCCTTAATTTAAGAAAATGTAAAAGTTCGCGGGCATTCATGGTAAAGGCGAGCTGCGTTTCCGTTGCATTAGGCAAAATATACCTGGCGTCTTCGGCAGGGATACCTTTTTCGATAAAGTAGCCGTATAAAGAAAATATATCGTTTATAAGCTTATTAAACATATCGGAAAGCCCGGCGTCATTCGCTATTGAATCCGGGATAACAAACTGCGGTTTTGTTTCTTTGACGTATCTTTGGCTTCTTTGAGAATATGATGCTATGCGGTGCCTGACTAATTGATGGGAAGCGCTTCTCGATAATTTTTCAACCCCGAAAGTGAAACCGGCATGCTCCAGCACCGAATCATGTCCTGAAATTCTGATTTTCTTTATAAGTTTTCTTGCTTTTTCCAATCCGTTCGAACCCGTAAAATCCTTTTCTATCTTTGAAATATCATAAGAACTGTAACACAGCCTTGCAGCAGTAGCTATGGTTATTTCCGGATTAATGGTGTAATTAATTAGTCTTACCATTTAATAAAAGGGGTCAACACAGCTAAAATAAATAAAATATAAAATTAATCTTTCGTGTTATTTCTTAATGTTATTTCTTCATGTTATTTCTTAATGTTACTTAAATTGTAACGCTTATTGAATTTTTCGATCCTTCCAGCACTATCCACAAACTTTTGCTTGCCTGTATAAAATGGATGGCATTTGGAACAGATATCGACATGAATCTCTTCTACGGTACTTCCTGTAACAAACTCATTGCCGCAGGCGCACTTAACTTTTGTCTTAAAATATTGCGGATGAATATCTTGCTTCATCTTAATTTTAACCCCTTTTAAATTTATAAAATTAAATTAATAAATTTGCCGATTTTTTTACGTAAGCTATAATCATAATATTTATATTTATAATATTGTATAAAATATAGCCGTAAAATATTAATTATACAAATTTAAAAGATAATTTTCAACCTTTTTTATATCGGATGGAACATCAACCGGTATCGTCGAAAAGCTTACGGTAACGACCTTTATTTTATAACCGTTCTCGATCGCCCTCAACTGCTCAAGCATCTCCTTTTTCTCTAAATAAGACTGCGGAAGCTTTTCGAATGTTAAAAGAAAATCTTTTCTATAGCCGTAAAACCCCAGATGCTTATATCCAAACAATATTTTTTTATCTTTAAATTCTTCAGGATTATAATTTCTGTCGAAGGGTATAGGACTTCTCGAAAAATACAGTCCGAAATCGTCTTTATTCACTACAACTTTGACATTATTCGGGTCAATAAATTCTTCGTAAGAATATATCGGCGTCTTAACGCTTGTATATAGAACACTTTTATCCTCTTTAAAAGGCGTCGCCAGCGCATTGATGATTTCAATGTTTACAAGAGGCTCATCACCCTGTATATTCAAAATTATATCCGCCTCTATGTCTTTAGAGGCTTCTATTATACGATCCGTACCCGATAAATGCGAAGCAGACGTCATAACGACCTTAGCACCAAAGCTCTTTGCCTCATTATATATTCTTTCGTCTTCCGTAGCTATGATAATCTCGGAAAGCGTCTTCGATTGCGATACGCCTTCATAAACATGCCTGATCATAGGTTTTCCCAGAATAGGCGCAAGAGGTTTACCTTCAAACCTCGTGGATGCAAATCTTGCAGGTATAAAAGCAACTATTTTCATGAAAAAAACACCGGTTTAAATATTCTCCTTTTCAATTTAAGATATTAATTAATTAATAATCAACCCAGCTTTGTAATATATATATCTATACCATTTTTTGCAATAACTTTTGCAAACAGGTATGCTTTTTTCAAACTGGCAAATCTGCCGAAGACAACTTTGTAATAAAATGTCCTTCTAACAGTTTTTGTTACGATATGAACACCCGGGACAAGTTTATCCATCTTTTTTACCTTTTTGAGCGCCTGGGCTTTTGAGGTGTAAGCGGCAAACTGGAGCGTGTAGCCAGCTACAGGCGGCAGATATTTTGTTCCAAAGCCGCTTACCATACGGACGGAAACGTGCGAAGGCCCGAGATACTGAACCTTTACTAATGCCGTACCCGGTCCAAGCATGTGCAATGCCCGTGCAGCCGCATAGGAAAGATCAATTATCCTGTCTCCGTAATACGGTCCCCTGTCATTAACATATACCTCTATGCTCCTTTTGTTTTCAAGATTGGTAACCATAGCATAAGTATCTAACGGAAGCGTCTTAGAAGCGGCCGTCAGATCATACATATTGTATATCTGACCGCTTGCGGTCGGCCTGCCCTGAAAACCCGGTCCATACCATGAAGCAATACCTTCTTCTACATTGTGAGCTAAGTACTTTGGTGGATAATACGCCGGAGGGCGATAGGCGGATTTGGGATAATACCCTCCTATAATATAAGGAACACATCCGAACAGCATAGATGAAACCGCCATAATAAAGAAACCAGTAAGTATTATATGAACATTTTTTAATCTAAAAAATCGCATTATTTTTAAAAAACGGCATATCTTAACGTTCTTTATTATTATTATTTTTATATTTTAAATCTTATATTATTTATTCGGCATAATTATCCTTTTAAGTAATTGTTTTGCAATAAACATTTTAATAGCCGGCACACAGGCTATAAATTGGCACAGGCTATAAATTTGCATTGACATATATAAAACAACAATGTAAAATATTTAAAAATCGGCTAATTATTGAATGATAATTGAAATTCGAAATTCATAAGATAATATTTCTTATCAAGAGCGGTGAAGGGATGGGCCCGTACGAAACCGCAGCAACCGGAGGCAATATTCGGTGCTAACTCCCGCAGGATAATTTCCTGGAAGATAAGAAGATAAGAGTTTAAAAAACCTCTTCTTTAGATATTTCCAGAGAAGAGGTTTTTTTTACATTATTTCTTAAATATATTCTTAAATATATTTATTAAATTATAATTAAACTAAAAATAATAAAAAATAACTAATAAAACTAATAAATTCTAAATTTGCAGGAGAAAAAATGTTCGTAAAAGGATTAAAATGCCGGGAATGCGGCAAAGAATACCCTGATAGCCCGCTTTATGTTTGCGATTACTGCTTTGGACCGCTTGAAGTAAATTACGATTATGATATGATCAAACAAAATATAAGCGTGGAAAAGATCAGATCGAGACAACCTAATATGTGGCGATACAGGGAGTTTTTGCCTATAAAAGGCGAAATCAAAATCGGAAAAGATGTCGGATTTACCCCTCTCGTCAAGGCAGATAACCTTGCAAAAGCTCTTGGCGTAAAAGAAATATATATTAAAAACGATGCCGTTAATTTCCCGACTTTATCGTTCAAAGACAGGGTAGTGTCCGTTGCAATAGCCAAAGCAAGAGAGTTTGGTTTTAAAATCGTCGCCTGCGCTTCAACAGGTAACCTTGCAAACGCCGTTGCCGCTTTAGCCGCTTCTTCTGGCTATGAAAGCTTTGTTTTCATTCCGGCAAACCTTGAAATAGGCAAAGTCCTCGGCACCCTTATATATAATACTAATTTAATCAAGATCGAGGGAAGCTACGACAAGGTTAACAGGCTTTGCACCGAAATTGCTGGCAAACACAACTGGGGATTTGTCAATATAAATCTCAGGCCTTATTATGCCGAAGGTTCAAAATCGCTTACTTTTGAAATGCTCGAACAGCTTGGTTTTAAAACCCCGGACAATATCGTCGTGCCTATGGCGGGCGGCTCTTTGATCACAAAAGTAGGCAAAGCCATAGAAGAATTCGAATACGTTGGATTGATCGAAAAAAAACATACAAGGATTTTCGGAGCCCAGGCAACCGGATGTAACCCGATAACCTCGACGGTTAAAGAAAAAAGGGAATTCATTAAGCCGGTTAAAACACCGGACACTATTGCAAAATCCCTTGCGATAGGCAATCCTGCGGATGGATATTATGCTGCAGATTTGATGAAAAATACGGGCGGCTACGGCGAAGACGCAACCGATGAAGAAATAATCGAAGGAATGAAACTTCTTGCAAGAACGGAGGGCATATTTACCGAAACTGCCGGCGGGGTAACGATTGCCGTTGCAAAAAAATTAATTAAAAACGGCAATATAAATAAAAATGAAACAACCGTGCTTGCCATAACTGGCAACGGATTAAAAACTCTTGAAGCCCTGCATGGAAAACTCAAAGAACCGGATGTCATCAGTCCAAACCTTGAAGAGTTTGAAAAAATACTTAGTAAAATTCGCGAAAAAAAGAACAAAAAAAATTAATTTAAGGAGAATCAAATGCCAATAACCGTTAGAATACCCACACCTTTAAGAACCTTAACCAACGGAAAGTCTGAGGTCGAAACGACCGGCGCCACAATCATTGAAATAATAGACAATTTAGAAAACAATTATGCAGGAATCAAAGAAAGGATATGTGAACAAAATAGCCAAATCAGGAGATTCGTAAATGTCTATCTTAATGACGAAGATATCAGATTTTTAGACAATATAAACTCCAGCGTTAAAGACGGCGATACAATTTCTATTATTCCCGCAATTGCCGGAGGCGCTTTCGAAAGAAAAAAATTTTACCTAAACTACCCACAGGAAGTAATAAAAGAACCAATTATTTATCAAGTTGGAAAAAATTTTAACGTTATAACTAATATCAGAAGTGCAAGCATCTCTAATGATATCGGTATAATAGCCCTTGAACTCGAAGGTGAACCGGCAGAAATAGAAAAAGCCGTGAAATTTTTTGAATCCAAAGGCATAACCGTGGAACCTATCGTGCTTGATGTAGTAGAATAAACAATTAATATAATTAATTTATTTACGCGGCAAGGAGGTATTTTGGAATTTACGGAAGAACAGATAAAAAGATATGCAAGACATATAATTCTGCCGGAGGTCGGCGGCGAAGGACAGGAAAAGCTGTTATCGTCAAAGATACTGCTAATAGGGGCCGGCGGTCTTGGAGCCCCATGCGGGTATTATCTCGGCGCCGCAGGTATAGGCACACTCGGTATAGTAGATTTTGATATTGTTGATTTATCGAACCTGCAGAGGCAGATCTGGCATGGAACTAAAGATGTCGGCAGATACAAGGTTGATTCGGCAAAGGATTCGATAGAGAGGATAAATCCCGATGTTAAAGTCATAACGTACAAAGACAAGATAGATTCCGCAAATATTAAAGAACTTATTAAAGATTACGACGTTATAGTAGATGCAACGGATAATTTTCCGGCAAGGTATTTAATAAACGATGCCTGCCATTTTATGAATAAGCCGTTAGTATACGGTTCAATCTTCAGGTTTGAAGGACAGGTAACCGTTTTTTTGCCAGATAAAGGCCCGTGTTACAGATGTCTTTTTTCAACGCCTCCGCCCCCCGGACTTGTACCGAGCTGTCAGGAGGCGGGCGTTCTTGGAGTTCTACCTGGCGTAATAGGCGCCATTCAGGCTAATGAAGCAATAAAGATCACTCTCGGCGTCGGCAATACTTTGAATGGACGACTTTTAATATATGACGCATTAGATATGAAGTTTACGGAAATGAAATTGCGAAAGGATAAGTGCTGTCCTTTATGCGGCGAAAATCCAAATATCTTAGATCTGATAGATTACGAGGAGTTTTGTGAATTATACCATCATGAATAAAACAAACGGGTAAAAGATAGGCATAAAGATAAGTTTAGTAGGAGAAACTAAAATGGATGGGCTCTTTAAAGAAAACGACCGGACTGACAACTACGCTAAAGAATTGAATATTAAAGGCGAAATATGTCCTTTCACGTTTGTAAGATCGAAACTTGCATTAGAAAAAATAAAACCGGGCGAAATTCTGCGGATCATCGTAGATTATGAACCGGCTATAAGAAACGTCCCCCGTTCAATGACAGACCAAGGACATAAGGTGCTGTCTATTAACAAGATCAACGATACAGACTACGAGATTATTGTCGAAAAAGGCGGGAAGAAGTAGCCGCGAGCCGCTACAATTTAAAAGGCCTGCGTCAGCCCTGGCTGGACGGAGTTAAGATGAACGATAATTTAGAAAACTTTAAAAAAGGTTTATCGGCGTTCAGTGTATTTTCGAGCATAGGGGCAACGCAAATATGCCTTCTAAATCATATAATTCCTTATCAAAGCGGATGTAAGTTATACGCCAAGGTCGAATCTCAAAATCCCGGCGGTTCCATAAAAGACAGACCCGCTCTTTACATGATTAAAGATGCTATTGGAAAAGAAATTCTGACTGAAAACATGACCATCCTTGATTCGACTTCAGGAAACACCGGAATATCTTATGCTATGATTGGCGCATATTTGGGAATTAACGTTAAACTTTATGCCCCTTCAAATATGAGCGAAGAAAGAAAAAAAATAATCAAACTTTATGGCGCAGAACTTGTACTTACGCCTGCCGAAGAAAGCCATGATGGAGCTATCAAAAAATCGCTTGATGAATACAATAAAGGCAGCAGCAAAATATATTATATGCCCGATCAGTACAATAACCCTAATAATCCGTTATCCCACTATGAAACCACCGCGATCGAGATAATAAATCAAACCGGGGGCAATATCGCCTATTTTGCAACCGGAATAGGAACCGGGGGAACTATTCTTGGGATAGGCAAAAGACTTAAAGAATATAACGAAAAAATAAAAGTTATTGCCGTAGTTCCCGATAATGAAATGCACGGCATAGAGGGATGGAAATATAATTATTCTTTCAACTTTAAAGGTTTTGACCACACAAAGATAATTGACGACTATATTAAAATAGATACCGGGGGAAGTTATGCGATGCTTAAAAGGCTTATAAAAGAAGAAGGGCTTTTGTGCGGATTTTCTTCGGGTGCAAATATATATGCCATTTCCAAGTTATCCGAAAAATATAAAGGAAATTATGTTACGGTGCTTCCGGATACAGGTTCAAGATATTTGTCAACCGGAATACTCTAAGAAAAAAATGCCGATAATTATAAGTAACGATAAACTCGATATAATAAAAAAGCATGCAGCCGAAATTTTTCCTTACGAAGCATGCGGCGCTATTTTAGGTATTATAGAAGGCGATAATAAAACTATAACGGCGGTCTTTCCTGCAAATAACAGATATAAAAAAATAGCATGGGATAAATTCGAGATAGAACCTAAAGACATGCTTGCAATAGATAAATTATCGCGAGCCGGGAATATCGAGATTGTGGGATTTTACCATTCGCATCCGAATTACCCTGCCATACCGTCATCTTACGACGTTGACGCATCGTGGCCTTATTATTCTTATATGATCTTATCGGTAAAAGGAAAAGAGCCGGGCGATGTATCTGATATAAAAAGCTATCTGATGCCAGATAAAAAAAATAAACCGCTTATAGAAACGATAATAATTGCATAAAAAATTGGTTATAATAATCGGCACCGGCTTGCAATACTTCTAAGGCTTTCTATATTTTTAAACTATATGCCTTGCCGTAGTAAAGAACTATTATAGCCGCTGCTATTGATATAAGACCAGCATAAGTATAAGAATAAAGAGGATTAAATATATATAAAAACCCCATTATTAAGTTTGCAAGAAATATTCCCAAGCTTCTTGATGCGGTAAGAGAGCCCATTCCCTTACCAAGATCTTTTATATCCTTTAGAAATGAAATCAGCGTTGGTTCTATAACCTCTATTATCCCCAGGGCAAAACCAAGTATAGCGACCGCTACGTAAAACACAAATAGACTTTGATGGAAAAAGTAAGCCAATCCAAGCATTATAGTTCCAAAACCGGATAATAAATAACCGAGAATGCCAAGCGTTTTTACTCTGTCCATCTTTTTAGATCCGATCCAAAAACCTATAACTGCAGAAACGCCAAGGTAAAGAGCGTAGGAACCTATGCCAAGTATATCGTTTGATCTCTGAGCAATCGTAAGTATCGGAAAGCCGATGGCATAACTGCTAAAACCATAAAGAGATGCAGCTATTATTATTCCTTTATACGCACTTTTTTTTGCAGGGGTATAAAAGACTTTGCCATCTTTATTTGAATTTGAAGCGGCTGTACCGGCTATACCGGGATTATTTGAATGTCCTTTTATATCAGCGGTAAATAGTAAAAGTATGGTTGCTATTAGTAAAGGTATAACGCTCAGTAAAAGAATTTGCGTATAACCTAAACCAATTAAAATTAGGCTCAGTAATGTAAAGATTGAGATCATGCCACCGCCGATATCAAGCATGTGAAGAAAACCGAATACTTTGCCCCTGGTTTCGGGAAAAGTTGATCTAACTAATAAAGCCCTTCTTGGGGGTGTCCTGAAATTTCTTGCCCACCACCCGCCTGAAAAAAGGAAAATAGCAATTACCGGACTTGTTACAAGACCAAAAAGCGATAAAAGGGGGATAAAAGCATTTCCCGATACCGCTAACCATTTATAGCTGTATTTATCACCCAATAAGCCTCCAAAATATGCAATTATCGCACCCCCTCCAAATGCAACAGCATTGGCAAACCCGAATTCGTAATCCGGCACTTTAAGGGTTATGACTAAAAATATAGGAAATAGCGCAATTGCAGTGTGATATCCAAGATCTGAAAAAAATGCGGAAAATGATATAAGAAGAACATCTTTATTTAACCATTTTTGCATATTATTACAGATTACAGCAGATTGCAGGATTTTTTAAATTTTTTATAAAAAAGTTTTATCAAATTAATATTAATATATTATGTGCCTGTCTAAAAGCATTTTTGTAAGATCGTCAAAATCCTTACTAATAGTTTCAATTCCAGCATTGTATTCAGACGAGATAATTTCCTTGATCTCTTGATCTGTTCTGTTTCCGTCAATAAGCGATATTATCTTAAATGATATTTCATTTAATTTATAAATGCTGCCGTTTACGGTATCAAAAAGCAAATAACCGTTTTCATCGCCGTGCAAGGTAAAATTTTCGGAAACTTTGTATTTGGTCATTTCTAACACTGCGGATCTTTTGCCGTCAAATCGTTATAATTATATATATCAGAAGGCAAGTTTCAACGTCAATTTCATGCCGGTAACCCAATTTAGAGTTCAGATGGTTTATCAAATATCAAATATTGTATATTCCAATTCTGCAATTTTCCTGATAGCGTTGAATCATGGCAGTTAAATATAAATCGGTAATATATTCGGAAACCATCCTGTGTGAATTGAAATAGGGGATAATTGTCGAAACAGCAGTTTTCATTATCTTTACATAATCAGTGTAAGAATCATAAAACATCGGCAATATAATATATTTTAGTTTATCGTAAATATCGGCGAGATCTTCTTCGTCGGATGAATGTGTCAGATCCTCCCACGAAGGTCTTGGTCCTATTCCCCATCCGTTTACTCCATTATTGCAAGCTTCCAACCACCAGCCGTCATAAACGCTAAAACTCGGCACTCCGTTGAGAGATGCCTTTATGCCGCTTGTTCCTGAAGCCTCTAACGGCCTCGTAGGGGTATTAAGCCACAGATCCGATCCAGCCAATATTAAAATTTCCTTTTGCATATCAAAATTTTCGATAAAGACTATTCTTATCTTTTTTGTTTTTGACATTATATAACGGGATGCGTCGTATATAGATTGTATTATTGATTTGCCGATATTATCCAAAGGATGGGTTTTGCCGGCAAAAACCATTTGAATATCGCCGGTTTTTTCAGCTATTTCAATGAGTTTATCAGGGTTATGCAATATAAGGTTATTTCGTTTATACTGGGTGACTCTTTTTGCCATTCCTATCGTAAAGCTTTCCGGAGTAAAAGAAACACCGGTTTCAGAATTCACCATTTCGATTAGGTCGCTTTTAGCGAGCTCATGAGCTTTTATAAATTCGTTATCGTGAATGGAAACAACCCTGCTTAATAAATACGGCTCTTCCTCCCATCCTTTTATATATTTGGAATAAAGCATTTTATGATGGGCAGATGCCCATTTAAAATGATGAATGCCATTTGTTACATATTTAAGCTTATAGCCTTCAAAGATCTTCTGAGAGACATATTTATGTTTTCTTGAAACCGCCACCACATTTTTTGCGTTTTCAATTGCAAGCCATGACAGGTTAAGTTTGTTTTCTTCTTTGCCATATATAGAATCTATAATATCTGTATTTATATACCTGTTTAACATACTTACAACATCCTGCATGTTATAACTGTCAAAAGCCTCAGAAATAGGGGTATGGGTGGTAAATACGACCTGCGCTCTTAACTTATTTATATCGCCAAGATTTTTCATTAAACTTGTTATTAAAAAAGCGGAGTGGCTTTCATTTATATGGTATATATAAGGGTCATAATTCATGGCTTTGAGGATCTCGTATCCGCCTATGCCTAAAACTATTTCCTGTTTCAGCCTCATTATATTATTGCCAATGTATAACCTATCGCATATTTTTCTATCTTCGGCATTGTTTTCTTCTAAATCGGTAGTAAGAAAATATACGGGTATCTCATAGCCATTTATTCCCTTAACTATGTATTTCCATGCGGTTATAAAAACATCGTCGTCCCCCAGTGGAATTTTAGTTTTTATGTCCGTCGGTTTCAAATATTTGTCAGGATCCCAATCCTGAATACCGTCGAATTGGACTCCGTCTTCTGAGATTTTTTGCGATATAAAACCATTTTTCCATAGCATAGTAACGCATGAAACTGGGACATCAAGATCGGCAAAACTTTGAAGTGTGTCTCCGGCAAGAACTCCAAGACCTCCGCTGTAAGTCGGCATATTATTATCAATTGCGCATTCCATAACAAAATAAGCAATCATCGTATTGCTCTCCTTTTTATAGTGTTCTTTGCCGCATCTCTTCGAAAAGCTTTTCGGAAAGATCCGTCTTTTTCATCTTTTCGAATCTTCTAATTTCGCCATTATTTTTTATCATAAAGCCTTCGCTGTCGTCTTCGCCTATAATGCCGTTAGAAACATCATTCACAAATATATAATCAAGCGATTTTTCTACAAGTTTTTTTCGCGCATTCTCGATTATCGAATTGATTTGCCCAGCTTTATCACTGTGAACCGTCAGCGGGTGTTTTATCTTAACGGTTTGTCCGGACCGCCTTCCTGGGGTAATTCTGGTTTCCGCAGCAAAACCAAAAATTATCTGCGAAGGTTTTTTAATGTGGGAAACAGCCTCAAGAAGATCTTCGTTCTGGACAAGGTTTAATTTAAGGTTAAGGCCGGTTTTTTTGATCTTAAAAGGGCTTTTTTCTTTAAATCCGAAATCGGAAACGGCAGCTGTCATAATAAGTATATCGCTTTTTGGAAATTCCTGAAAAAGTGCTTCCCGTAAATCCTTAAAACTAACCGCCTTAATTATTTTTATATCTTTATTAATATAATGGCAGCTAAAATCAATATTAGACCCGATTAATATAACGTCGGCGCCGAGTTTTCCGGCTTCGTTTGCCAAAGACACCCCCATCTTGCCACTTGAACCGTTTGATATAAATCTTACCGGATCAAGGTATTCCCTTGTTGCTCCCGCCGTAATCAGTATTCTTTTGCCTTTAAAACGTTTATCCTTAAAAGCGCTTTCTACTTCAAAAATAATGTCGTTTATTTCTGGAAATCTGCCTTCGCCATATTCCCCGCATGCAAGCTCGCCAACAACGGGACGAACGATATTAAAATTAAACCTCGCAAGTTTATCAATGTTTTCTTTTAAAATCCCATTGGAAAACATCTTTTCGTTCATTGCGGGAACAAGTATTTTAGGAATTGCCGGCGAAGCGGACACGACAAGGGTAATAAGTGTGTCGGCAATGCCGCAGGCTATTTTATTTATTGTATTAAATGTAGCGGGAGCTATCAGTATGGCATCCGCATTTTTTGCAAGTTCGATATGCGCAAGAGGCTTTTTAAAGGCATCATCTGTATAAACCTCTTCGCCAAACGATTCAAATATATAAGGGGAGATAAATTTAGAAGCCGGTCTGCTTACAATTATCTTTACGGATGCCCCTTCTTTCTTTAAACGCCTGTAAACCTCTACTGCTTTATAGCAAGCAATAGACCCGCCGATGCACAGAATTATATTTTTATCTTTTAATATCATTTATTATTATTATTATTATTTATTATTATGATTATGCCCGTAAAGATATGCATTGTTTCTTTTCTCATACCTTATGGTAGTTTTATCCCCGTGTCCCGGCAGGACCACCACATCATCATTGAGCAAAAAAAGCCTGTTTTTTATCGAATCTATTATCTTATCGAAAGACCCTCCTAACAGATCGGTGCGCCCTATCGTCTGTTTAAAAAGCGTATCGCCAGAAAACAGATAGCCTTCGTCCATTAAAAAAGACGTACTTCCGGGGGAATGTCCCGGGGTAAAAATAGGTTTAATCCTAATGCTGCCCGCATTAATGATTTCACCTTCTATGAGATATTTATCAATAACGACATCTTCTTTAAAATCTAAACCGAGATACTCCGCCTGATCCTTTAAATTAGCAAGGATAATTTCTTCTTCTTTATTTGCGTACAGCGGAATATTGAATTTTTTCTTGAAATAATTGTCCATAGCCACATGATCTATGTGGCAGTGCGTATTTAAGATAAATCTTAAATTAATGCTATTTTCTTCAACTAATTTTTCAATTCTTTTTTCCTGTCCACCGGGATCAATAATAAAACCATCTTTCATCTTATTCTTATCCTCATTTTTATTGTCCCATACAAGATAAGTATTTACTTCAAACGCTCCTGCAGGTATGGTTATAAAGCGCACTATTTTCTCCCTTTATTTTCACCCGGCATTATATTTTCCTTACGAATAATTATGTTATATTTAATTTATATAATTTATTAATTTTATTAATAATGTGTTGGAGATTCAAGGGGGGTAAGCCCCTGCCCCCCTTAATTAATTAACTTAAAAGATAGTTCTTAAAAAACGACATTAACGAGTTCAAAGTTTCACCGGTATCCGCTTCGCCGTATATCCGCATAAGGTTTTCGGTTCCGGAAAGTCTCGCTAAAAGCCATGAATCGTCATCGAAAAAGATCTTATAACCGTCTATATAGCTTTTGTTTATAACCCTTTTGCCTTCAAAAACATCTGGAAATGCTTCCATTTTTTTATCAATCGTTGCCTTAAATCTTTCCTTATCAACCGGCTCATTGATCCTTTTTGTAAATATAGGACCGAATTTTTCAAGAAACTCTTTTATTATAACCGTTAATGGTTTTTTATAGCAAGAAACCATTTCAAGAACTAAAAGGCATGCCAGTATCCCGTCTTTGTCGGGAGTGTGTCCTATTACTGTAAGTCCGGATGATTCTTCTCCAGCCATAATGACCTTTTTTTCGGCTATTAATTTTCCAAGATACTTAAATCCAACTGGAGTTTCATAAACTTTAAATCCGTAATGCCTTGCCACTCTGTCAACTAAAGCGGTCGTAGCGACACTTCTTGCCACATCGCCCTTGATATTTTTCTTAAGAATATAATAATTATAAAGTAAAGAAAAAATCATATTGGGTTCTACGAATGTTCCGTCTTCGTCTATAATGCCGTATCTGTCCGCATCTCCATCCGTAGCTATTCCAATCGCGGAAAAGCCGGGATTATTACGGTTATATTTTTTAACCGTGGATTTTAAAACCCCTAGATTTTTATCCGACGGATCTGGCGCCTTCCCTTCTCCAAAGAATGCGTCCCTGTTTGAGTTTATTTCGGTATATATTATTTCGCTTTTTTCTTTTTCTAATATCTTGCTTATAACCCTCGCCCCCGTGCCGTGCAGCGGATCTATAACGGCATGAAGGTTTTTATTGCCAGCTATCATTGAAAGATCTATCTTTTTTGCCATTAAATTTATGTAATGATCTATATAGTTTATTTCCTGCAATAAAGAAGCGGCTTTAGCCTCCTCATACCCCATAAACCTATAAAAGGAATTTTTCAGAAGATGATCATTGGCTTTTTCGGTAATAATTTTGGTATCTTCCGGAAGGGCGGGACCACCCCAGTCGGGCGAGAACTTAAGCCCGTTATAATTATAAGGGTTATGGCTTGCGGTGATATTAACAGCTCCAAGTGTTTTATCTTTAAGTATCGCTACGGATATGACTGGAGTAGGAGTAAAACTATCGCAGAATAAAACATGAAAACCATTGGCACAAAAAACCCCCGCCGAACATTTTGCAAATTCCTCGGATAAAAACCTTGTATCGTAACCTATGATGATCTTAAATAAATTATTATCATTCTTACTGCCTTTGCCTGTATTATTATATTGATATTTTTCCTTTAAAAAATCACATATTGCCTGAGAGGCGATTTTAACATTATCATAAGTAAAATCATCGGCAATAATGCCTCGCCAGCCCGACGTTCCAAACCAGATTTCTTTTAATTCCTTATGATGCAAAGCTAAGGCTTCTTTCATGTTTCCATTCCTCTATATCGTCGTTAAACCGTTTGATTAATTCAAGCGCTTCTGGTTTATCCTTGGATTCGGAAAATATTTCGAAGTATGCTCCTTCAGCCGCGGGATATGTCAAAACCCATCCGCAACCTTTAAATAATTTTATGCCGTCCACAAATGAGCTGTTTTCCTCCTCGTATTTTTCAATAAACTTTCGCATTATAAAACCCTTAAATTCTGTCGGACAAGGAACAGTTTTGTATTCAAGAAAACTAGGCTCAACAAACCTTAGTTCATTCTTGATGGTTGTATCTAATTTTGCAAGCATTTCAAGAAGCTTTATTATCGAATACATCCCGTCAAAAACTGGTTGAAAAACAGGATAAATATAGCCGCCTTCGTTGTCTCCCGAAAAACAGATAGCGGCATTTGCCGCCTTGTCCATTAAGGCGTTGGAGAAATTTTTTGTCGCTATTACCTCAAAACCATGGTCTTGAGCTAGCTTTTGTATATTAAATGAAGAATTGACCGGAACAGCAATGATCTTAGAAGCCTTTTCGGTCTTCATTACAAGAAGGCTTATAAGGGAAAGAGCGGTATTGCCGTTTATTATTTCACCGGCCTCATCGCATATATATATCTTTTCGGCGCCGTTATCCATAAATATGCCAAAATCAGCGCCAATAGACTTAACTATATTTGAAAGATCCTTAAGCGACTTCTTGAATTCTTTATCGGTTTTCGTTATCTTTGTCTGGTCAATATTAGCATTTAAATGAATTGCGTCTATCCCTAACTTTCCGATAATGGCAGGAAAAATCCTGCTTGCGCTTCCGTAAGAATAATCAATTACAATCTTAAATCCCCTTTTTGCTATTTTATCTATATCTATAGTACCTAAAAATCCGTCGGTATAATATTCTATGCCATGGGTCGGGTAACTAATTTCTCCCGCATCTTCCGAACTTACGCGAATAAAATCTTCCCTGAAAAATAATCTTTCGATCTTTTGCTCGTTGGAAGGGGATAAATCAAGCCCGTTTGAGTCAAAGAACTTAATATTTATCAGCCTTTTATCAAAAGGATGTTTTCTTATATGGATACCGCCGAAACTATTATATTGCCTTGCCTGATATCTAACGACCGATATCGGCATATCGCTAAAATCGTTCACATTTACGCCAACTGAAAGAACGCCGGACATTATAGCCCTTGAAAACAGCCTCGATATTTTATGATTATCCCTCGAAACGGATATCGTTCTGTTTTTTCCGATAGTGGCGGCAAAAGCCGACCCTAACCGAGATGAAAATTCCGGAGTTATTTCAAAATTTGCAAGACCGATTACACCATACTGACCAAAAATCTTTGCACTCCATTTATCCGACCAGATCAGGCTTTCCGAAAGTATAGAACCGTCTTCTATTTTTTTAAACGGCCAAATTTTCACATTCGGATTGATAATTGCACCCTCGCCTATGTGGCAGATATCCGAAATGACCGCACCAGTTCCGATAAAAACACGATTTTCGATTTGTGATTTAAATCCTAATATCGCTTCCTGAATATCGCATCCCGAACCTATATGTGAAGATTTCCCTATGACCGAGCCGCTGATAGAAGTGCCTTCGCCTATCATGACATTATCGCCTATCGTGCAGTTTTTTATTATGCAGTTCTGCATTACTTTTACATTCTTTCCAAAGATTGAATTTTCTACATCCGAAGTTATATCTATAATGCTTCCGTCGGCAATCCTTATGTTCTTTTCGCCTAAAAAAGTGCCCTCGATGGACAAATTGACCTTACCGGAAATTATATCGAGATGGCTCTGCCTGTATTCCGATAAAGTACCCACATCTTTCCAGTAACCAGCAGAAATATAACCGTATAAATTCAATCCTTCCTTAAGCAAGGTAGGAAAAAGGTTTTGCGAGAAATCAAATTCCTTTTTTTCCGGGATCATCGTAAGAATGTCCTTTTTTAGAATGTAAATACCCGTATTTACCGTATCGCTAAAAACCTCCGACCATGTCGGTTTTTCAAGAAACTTCGTTATCTTGGATTCGTTATCCGTAATAACTATACCGTAAGGAAGAGGGTTTTCCACCTTTGTAAGAACTATCGTCGCATCCGAATTTTTTTCCTTATGAAAACTTATCGCCTTAGCAAGATCGAGGTCGGTAATAATATCGGCACTAATTACAAGAAAATCGTCGCCTTCGATAAATTTTCCGACATTTTTAACCGCTCCTGCCGTACCATAATCTTCTTCCGCTTGAACATACTTAATATTTATGCCGAAATATTTTCCGTCCTTAAAATAACCCGTTATAACATCGGGTTGAACTAAAAGAAGTATGATCATATCAATAATGGAATTCTTTTTCAGGAGATTAACGACATGTTCCATCATCGGGCGGTTTGCAACATGGATCATAGGTTTAGGCGTATTGTTGGTTAAAGGCTTTAGCCTCGTTCCGAACCCGCCGGCCATTATAATTGCCTGCATAAGTACTTACGCCTCCTTTTCACGTATTTTTTGGACTTTCCTTGCAAATAAAAAAGGTTTCTTATAGAATTATATACCAACAATATAAAAATTCCAAAAATTACTTTTAACCGAAACGAAAATAGATCTTAAATTTCATGTTGCGCTATACCTTTTATCATATCCTTCATTTAGACACGGTTTTATTTTTACTTATCAACAATAATTTTCACTTTTCTATCCTCAACGAAAACATGAGGGCGGTTACCTTTCTTGGAAACGGATGGGTCGCGTACTGGATTGTCCTGCTATATGTTTATATATATAACAGATCAAAATTTAAGCTATCGTTCTTTGTTCTGTTTTTAACCCAACTGGTTCCAGGAATATTCGACATTATTATTAAAAGGCTCATAAACAGACCCCGCCCCATAGTAGCGCTTCACAAACTTATACTTAAGGGGGCGGTTCATGTTGATTTGCTTGGAAGGCATCTTACCGAACATTCTTTTCCATCTGGACATTCAACGACCGCATTTTCTTTAGCGGTCGCCCTTGCTTATTTTTTCCCGAAACATTACAAGATATTTTACATACTTGCATGCATCGTCGCTTTTTCAAGAGTATACGACGGAGAGCATTATCCGCTTGATGTTATTGCCGGGGGTATTCTTGGTTACGGCTTCGCAAAAATCGCACTTTTAACATATAAAAAGATTACTAAAACACGCGGCTATAACTTTGAAAAAAATTAATAAATTAAATTTGACTTTTATAAAGCATTCTTATAATATATTAACATTATGATTGCATTTTTAACCATTATATTAATAGTATCAGCAGTATTTTTGGTAATAGTCATTCTAATGCAGCAGGGCAAAGGACAGGAAATGGGCGCCGTTTTCGGAGGAAGCAGCCAGACAATATTTGGCGCATCCGGCGCCGGAAACTTTCTTACAAAAACCACTGCAGTTCTAGCTATAATCTTCTTAGGATCAGCTTTTTTGATAACTTATATATCTGCTAAACAATCTAACCCAATTGCTATTAAAAGCTATATCAAAAAAACCGCAAAGCCCATAGCGGTTAAAAATATGACCGCCCCAAGAAACAAACCTGAAGCCGCAGCTGCTAAAAAATAAATATATCGCCGAAGTGGTGGAATTGGTAGACACGCCATCTTGAGGGGGTGGTGGAGAATATCCGTGCCGGTTCGATTCCGGCCTTCGGCACCACAAAACAAAACAAAAAGCAATAAATAATAAAATAAGAAAATTATATTATATCTACTTTGCGACCCTTTGTTTGTAAAATTTTCCTGAATTTCTCCGCATTAGAAATATCCCCTGCTATTGCCCCGTAATGCATGGGAATGGAAACAACAGGAGCAATGGTAGAAGCGGCTTCGGCTGCTTCTTCTGCCGTCATTACATAAATACCGCTAACGGGAATGAGTAAGATATCAATGCCTTTATCCTTAAGCCTATCCATTTCAGGTATATGATCGGAATCACCGGTATGATATATTTTTACTCCGCTTACGGTAACAATAAAACCAAGTTTTTTGTCTTCTTTAGGATGAAAAACCTTCCCCGGCTCTCTGAACTTGTTGGTATTATATGCCGGAAACCCTTCGATATGCATGCCTTCATAATCTAACGATTCCATAGGTTCGACTGTAATCACCTTATTGGACAGTTTTTTGTCCAATTCCTTATGGGTCATTTTATTCATAAATAAAACTGTCGAATCTTTGATGATTTTTTTAATATCACTTAAAGAAAAATGGTCGAAATGCTCATGCGTCACAAAAATATAATCAGCTTTAGGAAGTTCTTCTTCAACTCTGAACGGATCGAAATAGACATTGATCTTGCCGTCGGAAACCAAAAAACAATCATGTGCGATCCTTTTTAAATTAATGCTTTTATAGCTATACATAAACGTCTCCTGCTTTATTAATTTACTATTCTGTTTGCCATTGTGAACTACCCCTCAATAAATTGAGAGGTTTCCTGTTTCGCTGTATGGCTGCTTTTTAGGCTATAGCAAGAGCTATTGCGTTCATCCACAGTGGCATACTCCGCAGGCCTAAAATTATCGTTATTTCCGCAATCTTAATATTATATTTTATTATATTTGTTTATAATTATATTATATTATATTAATTGTTTCCGGAAAAGATAAATCTTTTATGCCCTGTTCAAAATTTCTTGAATTATTATATAATAGAGATATAATATAAAAGGTAATATAATTGCGTTTATTATAAAAAATAACCTTATAGATTAATATTTGATATAATAATGTTGATATAATGTAAATTATTTAAATTTAATGTATGAAAATTTTAATGAGGTAAAAAAAATGAAACGCATATTTGTTTTTCTGATATCCGTTATGTTTCTTGCAATTATGCTTGGCGAGTACCCTTCAAATAATTCCCGGGCTTATGGCCAAGGCTTTATAAGCGTGAGTATCGGCGTGCCCAGCGTTGCTTTTTCATTTGTCGGAGGCGTTAACGCTTATTGGATACCTAATTACTCAAGTTACATTTACGGGACTAACGGCTACTATTACATGTGGGTTAACGGCGGATGGGTATATTCAAACTACTACTACGGACCCTGGTATCCCATACCCCAGGCAATTGTTCTTCCGCCCGTTCTGGTTTATGGTCCTCCGCCTCCGGTAGTTATATACCAGCCGTACTATGCATGGTGGTATGAGTATTACGCCCCATGGTGGCAAGTTTACCATCCTTACTGGTGGTCTATGAATTCCGCATATGTCGTAAATTATAATGTATGGGTAAATCATGTTACAATTAACAATTACTACAATGTAACCTACAATCGGTGGGGGGTTCGTAGAAACATCTTTGCTTGGAGAAGGGCTCGGAGAATGAGATATTTCCGGAACCATTTTAACACGTTCGTAGCCCGTGATCCCAGGTTTGTCAGAGAGCATCCCAATTTTAGGGCAACGGTTCCTGTGAGTCTGAGACGACAGATTCATCTTCCCCCAAGCATACGACAAAGAATGACCGCTCCCCCGGCAATGATAGGAAGAGGCATTAAACTCCACAGCAGGCCCCCTGCGATGCCGCTAAGGCATGTAACTCCCGGAGGTTTTAGACCGTCACATCCTGGACCAGCACCGTCTCCAAGTTTTAGAGGCTTTAGACCGCCGCATCCGGCACCAGCACCGTCTCCAAGAGGTTTCAGTGGCTTTAGACCGCCACATCCTGGACCAGCACCATCTCCAGGAGGCTTTGGAGGTTTTAGAGGACCGCATCCGGCACCAGCACCGTCACCCGGAGGCTTCAGAGGTTTTAGCAGACCGCATCCGGCACCAGCACCGTCTCCAAGAGGTTTCAGTGGCTTTAGACCGCCACATCCTGGACCAGCACCATCTCCAGGAGGCTTTGGAGGCGGAGGTTTTAGATCACCACATCCAACACCGCCACCACATCGTAGACCAATGCCGTTTCACAAAAAGAAAAAGTAATTCAATAATTCTAAAAACAATTCTAAAAAACCGGGGGGTTCGGCGGGTCGCATCCATTTATCTATGTGGGGACTATGACCGATATCTCCCGGACTTTTCTATAAAATCTATAAAATGGTGGCATTATGGCTTCTTTAAGAGTGGCAATTAATGGTTTTGGACGGATTGGCAGAAGCGTTTTTAGGGTATTTCAATCAATGATTGCAAAGGGCGCAGATATCGAAATAGTCGCGATAAACAATAGAACGAACTCTGAAATCCTTGCCCACCTTCTTAAGTATGATTCCGTTCATGGAAAAGCTGAATTTGATATAGCTGCCGATGAAAATAGCCTATATGCGAATGGAAAAAGAACCATATTTACCACTATTAATGATCTCACGGAATTGCCCTGGAAAAAATACGATATTGATGTTGTGATCGAATCCAGCGGTCTTTTTACTAAAAGAGAAAATGCCGCAAAACATCTTACGGCGGGAGCTAAAAAGGTATTGATCTCCGCGTCGGCAACAGATCCGGATATAACCATAGTGTTAGGCGTTAATCATAACGCATATGATGCGGATAGACACAATATCGTATCAATGGCATCATGCACCACTAACTGTCTTGCTCCTGTTGCCAAAGTGCTTCACGAAAATTTTATTATAGAAAAGGGCAATATGACCACTGTCCATTCATATACCAACGATCAGAGGGTTCTCGATCTTTCACATAAGGACTTCAGGAGGGCAAGAGCTGCCGCAATGTCTATTATACCAACCACTACCGGCGCTGCAAAAGGAATTGGCGAAGTCCTGCCAGAGCTTAAAGGGAAGCTTGACGGCATGTCTCTTAGAGTTCCAACCCCCGATGTATCCATTAACGATCTTGTATGTTTGGTAAAAAAAGAAACCACTGCTGAAGAAGTTAATTTAAAGTTTCGTGAGGCTGCAGAAAATTCGCTGAAGGGCATTCTTGCATACAGTGAAGAACCTTTGGTTTCGATAGATTATTGTGGCGATCCGCACTCCGCAATAGTTGATTCTCCAAACACAAAAGTCATCCAATCCAATCTTGTAAAAGTGCTGGCATGGTACGATAATGAATGGGGATATTCGAACAGGCTCGCCGATCTTGCATTATTCTTATTTAACGTTTAACGGAAAAAACTTTGCATAATTCGGTTAGGCTTAATTAGACTTACAGGTTTAATACAAAACTGTCATCGGTTAATGCCGGCTTTTTTTATGTTTAATTAAAATCTATTTACAATATTTACAATGGATAATATCGTTTATATAGATGAAATTGATATAAAAAACAAAACTCTGCTTATAAGAGTGGATTTTAACGTTCCTCTTGATCCAAACGGAAATATAACCGATGACACCCGCATTAGGGCGCTTCTTCCAACAATCAATTATTGTCTCGATGAAAAAAGCAAAATCGTTCTAATATCGCATATGGGAAGACCGGAAGGCAAGCGTGTACCTGAACTGTCGCTTCTTGTCGTTGCAAAAAGATTAAGCCGCCTTCTTGATAAAGAAGTTAAATTCGCAAACGACTGCATTGGCGAAATTGTCGGTAACATGGTAAGATCAGCTTCATACGGCGATATTATACTTCTGGAAAATCTGCGTTTTCATTCCGAAGAAACAGAAAATAACGATAATTTCGGCAAAGAACTTGCTTCCCTTTGCGATATATATGTAAACGATGCTTTTGCAACGGCTCACAGGTCGCACGCATCCAATGTTGCAGTTACAAAATATGTAAATACCTGCGCTGCGGGTTTTCTCGTCAGAAAAGAGTTAAATTATTTCAGAAGGGCTATCGAAAACCCTATGAAACCATTTGTCGCTATAATCGGGGGAGCTAAAGTCTCGGGCAAGATCGAGGTGCTCTCCAACCTTGCTGAAAAGGTTGACAAATTGATCATAGGAGGGGCAATGTCAAACACATTTTTAAAAGCCCTCGGTTACGATGTAGGCTCCTCGGTAGTTGAAAACGATATGATCCCGCATGCCGAAAAAACGCTTGAAAGGATCAATAAAAAAAAGATAAAATTCTATCTTCCCGTGGATGTTGTGGTCGGGGATAAATTCACGGCGGATGCCGAAACAAAGGTAACCACCGTGCAAGAAATACCTAAAGGCTGGCTCGCCTTGGATATAGGACCTGCCACGGTAACACTTTTTTCGGAAGCCATCCAAAACGCCAAAACTATAGTATGGAACGGACCTATGGGCGTCTTTGAATTTGATGCCTTCAGCAGAGGAACTTTTGCCATGGTATCAAATGTCGCAAACACTTATGCCTTAACGATAGTCGGCGGGGGAGATACGGATGTCGCGCTCCACAGGGCCGGCGAATTTGCTAAAATGTCTTATGTATCTACCGGCGGAGGAGCCTTCCTCGAACTTCTTGAAGGAAAAAAACTACCCGGAATAGAGGCATTGATAGACTGTGCCAAAAAAAACGGGTTAAAAGCAAGGATAAACTTGACAAAATCATAATATATAAAATCATAATATAAATATATATAATAAATAATATTTTTAATTTGATAGTTGAAAAATTATGTAATTTAGCGCCAAATCGTTTATAATCACCTAAATTTATTATTAATGAGGAAAAAAATAATTTTTTTAATTGCCACTATTATTCCGGTCGTATTTTTAGATCAAATCTCAAAGTATTTTGTAAACAAAAATATCCCTTTTTACGCAAAGATAACTATTATTAAACACTTTTTTAATTTGGTTCACGTTGATAACGCCGGCATCGCTTTCGGTCTTATGCAAAGCATATCCGGGCTGCTGATAATTTTACTTACCGCCTTCATAACAATAGCAATACTTATAATCTTATTTAAGGTCAAACTTAATTCCAGTTTGTTTATCTTTTCTTCGTCTTTGATCATTTCCGGAGCTTTTTCCAACCTTATGAACAGGATTTTTCAGGGTTATGTGGTTGATTTTATTGATGTCCATGTATACAGCTATCACTGGCCCAGTTTTAATGTGGCTGACAGCTGCGTCGTTACCGGAACTTTCCTGTTTTTCATTTCAATAGTTAAATATCTTTAAAATTCCCATGAAAAAAGAAAATCCCGGCAGTTTTATAGAAATAGAAAAAAAATGGCAGGATAGATGGGAGAAGGAAAAGACTTTTGCGGTCGTTGACCATCCCAAGGAAGACAATAAAAAATACTACTGCCTCGAAATGTTTCCATATCCTTCGGGTAAAATTCATATGGGTCATGTCAGAAATTATACTATAGGGGACGCCATTGCCAGATTTGAAAGGTTAAACGGTTTTTATGTCCTTCATCCTATCGGATTTGATAGCTTTGGACTGCCAGCAGAAAACGCAGCGATAAAAAACAAAACAAATCCTAAAAAATGGACATATAGTAATATCGAATCTATGACCATTCAGCTTAAAAGCTTAGGGTTTTCTTACGACTGGAATAGAAAGATAGTAACATCGGACAGCTCATATTATAAATGGGAACAGCTCTTTTTTATCGAGATGTTTAAAAAAGGGCTTGCCTATAAAAAGCTCTCAAGTGTTAACTGGTGTGAATCTTGTCATACGACTCTTGCCAATGAGCAAGTGGAAAACGGCAAATGCTGGAGATGCGAACAGGAAATAACCATAAAAAATATGGAGCAATGGTTTTTTAAGATAACCGATTATGCGGAAGAACTGCTTTCGGACATAGAGAAACTTACAGGCTGGCCCGAAAAGGTCAAAACAATGCAAAAAAACTGGATAGGTAAAAGCTACGGCTTAAGCCTGTTCTTTAAAATCGCCGGGGAAACGGAAGAAGACTCAAGGCTCGAGATTTTTACAACAAGAGCCGATACAATATTCGGTGCAACATTCATTGCGCTTGCCCCTCTTCACCCCGCGGTAGAAAAGATCTTGAAAACCGGGGAGGCTAAAGCAAAGTCTGGAAAGCTTATTCAGAAAACGATGACTTCAAAAGATATAACGGAAAAAGAAGGGTTTTTTACCGGTTCTTATGCTATTAATCCGTTTAACAACAAAAAGATCCCAATCTATGTGGCAAATTTCGTGTTAATGGAATATGGAACAGGCGCTATCATGTCTGTTCCGGCTCATGACGAAAGGGATTATGAATTTGCAAAAAAATATAATATAGAAATTACGGAGGTCGTAAAAGACCCTCAAAATACTTCAGGTATTTTACCTTTTACCGGAGACGGTAAATTGATTAATTCGTCAAAATTCACCGGTCTTACTTCACAGGAAGCAAGAATTCGCATAGCGCTTGAAGCTGAAAAACTTGGCATAGGAAAAAGCGTCGTTAATTACAGGTTAAAAGACTGGGGGGTATCAAGACAGAGATATTGGGGTTGCCCTATCCCGATCGTTTATTGTGAAAAATGCGGAGCTGTCCCTTTAAATGAAAAAGATCTGCCGTTAGAATTGCCGGATGATGTTGTTTTTACGGGCGAAGGCTCTTCCCCACTTGCCAAACTCGACTCCTTCATTAACACGAAATGCCCGGTTTGCGATGGTCCGGCAAAACGCGAAACAGATACTATGGATACTTTTGTCGAGTCGTCATGGTATTTTGTGAGATATATTTCCCCTTCGTTAAGTTCTTCGCCGTTCAATAAAATATCCGCCTCTTATTGGCTTCCCGTAGATCAATACATAGGGGGGGTCGAGCATGCCGTCATGCACCTTTTATACGCCCGCTTTTTTATTAAAGTCTTGCGAGATATGGGCTATCTTAATATAGACGAGCCGTTTAAAAATCTTCTTACACAGGGAATGGTAGTAAAAGAAGGCTCTAAAATGTCTAAATCTAAAGGAAATATCGTGGATCCAGATGATCTCATCTATAAATACGGAGCCGATACTATTAGGCTATTTACTCTTTTTGCCGCACCGCCTGAAAAGGACCTTGAGTGGAGCGACCAAGGGGTTGAAGGTTCATACCGGTTTATCAACAAACTTTATAGAATGATTTCTTCTTTTGCAAATAATACCGGCGTGCCGGCACCGGATAATAAGATTTTAACCTCAAAAAACCTTGAAGCCGCTAATGTCAAACTTAAAAAAATCGTAAACGAACTTAATAAAGTCATTCAAAGAACAAAATCCGAAATGGAAGAAAGATTTCATTTTAATACAGTTATAAGCTCATGTATGGAACTGATTAATCATATAAACGAATATGAGAAAAGTGGGCAGGGAGAAGAAAAGACTGGAATAATTGATAAATATATATTAAAATTAATCTTTAATTCCATTGTTATAATACTTTATCCTTTTATTCCGCATATATGCGCAGAGTGTTACGAGATACTCGGCAACACGGCCGGTATTGAAAAAGCAGGATGGCTGGTTGAAATAGAAACCGGCTATAAAGAAGAAACATGTAATATTGCCGTTCAGGTTAATGGAAAGTTGAGATCGCAGGTTACGGTAAACTTACACGACAATAAAGAAGCCGTACTCCGGATCGCATTGAACGATGAAAAGGTAAAAAAATACATTGCCGCAGAAAGTCTTGTTAAAAACATCATATATGTCCAAAATAAACTTATTAACATTATAATTTAATATAATTTAATAACTTTAAATATTATATAAAGATATAAAGATAAAGTGAACTGCCCTCCATTAAAAAAGTTAAAAAAATGGAAAGCTTTTATAATCCTTTTTTTTATCGTGCTTGCCGGAGCTTTTACGCTCTCGGCTTGCGGCTATACAATATTAAGGCATGCCCGCAGCAACCTTGCTCTTTACGGTAAATACGGTAAAATAAACGGCATTTTTATAAAACCTTTTAAAAACCTGACATATAAAAGCGGCATAGGCGCCTATTTTTCAAATAGTTTAGCCTATTATCTAAATACAACCTCAGGCATGTTCACCTCAAATCAAGATAGCGCCAGATACTTTTTAAACGGAAAAATAACGTCCATAACTAACAGCGTTATTTCTTATACCGGCGTTGCGGCCGCAGTCCAATATTCTATCTCAGCAACAGTTATGGTCAGCTTATATAAAACAAGCGGCAAAGTCGTATTCAGAAATGTTCCGTTAACGTCCAACGCTTCTTATTTCAATTATGTAAATCCGTTTGTGGCTCATAAACAGGAAAAAATGGCTTTAAAAATAGTTTCAAAAAGGATTGCAAAAAACATAATTATATTCATTGAAACAAAAGTGCTATTAAACCGCAGTAAATAATCATAACTGTAATCGTGATAAAAAGGATATATATTTTAAAATATTTTTATGACCGAAACGCTTATTTATTTTTTCTACGGCACCGACGACTTTCGCATACGTAAAGAAATAGAAAAGATAAAACTTAAGAATTTAAACAAAGAGCAGACTGATTTTAATTTCGATAAGCTGGAAAACCCTTCTGCCTACGAGCTTCTTGCTATTGCTAATAGTTATCCCGTATTTGCTGCAAAGCGCATTATTTTTATTGAAGATTTTGACGATAAGCTTCTAAATGACAGCTCCTTGTTAAATTATCTGAAAGACCCCTCGCCTTCGACAATCATTATATTCTACAAGAATTCTTCTAAAATAAACGAAAATACCGGCCTCTTAAAAGAGTTAAAGCAGAAAAAATACTTTCATTTATCAAAGATCAGGCAGCTTTATAACAATGAATTGCCCCGTTATATAAAGAACTTGTGCATGGAAAAGGATATAGAGATAGGCGATGAGGCGGTATTTTATCTCTTAAGGCTTGCCGGCAATAATCTTGTCAATATAGATAATGAATTAAATAAATTAATGGCGGCGTCAAAAAACAAAAAAGCCGTCACATTAAAAGACATAAAAGATATCGTTCCTTTTTCCCGGACATTTAACGTTTTTGATTTAATAGATTCAATTCTCGAAAAGGATTTTAAAAAAGCGTTCAATATTTTTAATTTGATTTATAAAGAGGGGGAAGAACCGGCTAAGATCGTATCTATCTTATATACTGAAATAAAAAAATTACACAGGGCTAAACTCCTTGAAAGCTCAGGAATTGATTATAACAACATACTTGTTATTAACGGCATTCAAAACTTTCTTAAAAACAAATTCTTAAAAAATATGGATGGATTTTCTATGAGAAATCTGGAAAAAATGATAGAACTGCTTGAAGATTCGGATTTTAAACTTAAAACTTCCCGCTTTCCCGGCAGTCTTATAATAGAAGACTTTATCTTTAAATTAAGGCTTATATTTACTTGATGGAATTATAAAGCTTGGCTAATTTAGATATCTTTCTTGCCGCATTGTTTTTATGTATTATGTTTTTAGATGCCAATTTCATTATATAAGCAACCGCAGATTTAAAAAGATCCTCGGTTCTTTCCGTATTTTTTTCCGATATGGCGCTATTAAATTTTTTTATATATGTTTTCATTGCGGAAATACCGCTAACATTGCGAAGGTGTCTTTTTTCCGCCTGTCTTGCCCTTTTTGCTGCCGATTTATGATTTGCCATAATAATTAAATTTCTTTTTATTTTTTAATTAATTTAATTAAATATAATTAGTTATTGGTTACAGTAATAAGTAATAATCAGATTATAAAATCTATCATATAAATAAAAGCAAATCAAGTCAAGGAAAAAATATGCCGGTAGGGTAGATAGGTACGAACATACTTACCAGTATAAAAAAGTAACTAATAACGATAAAGGTGAGATTATGTTCGTAATTAAGACTATGAGGGTGGCTATAACGCACTGTTAATGCTTAAAATTATTTCTGCCGCTTCCTTAAGATTAAAAACTGTAAAATCGGGAATAACTGAATTATCGTGTTCATACATTTCGTTTTTTATATAAAAAGAGCGTATTCCCGAATTTTTGGCAAGAAGCATATCGCTGTCTTTGTCCCCGACCATAAAAGACTTCTTAAGATCAATATTAAACTTGCCCACGCCTTTTAATACCATGCCCGTATTAGGTTTTCTACAATCGCAGGCTATAGTATAATGTTCGACCGTTCCGTCTTTATGGTGAGGGCAATAATAAAGATCATCAATTATTAAACCGTCACTTTTAAATATATTAAGCAGAATATTATTTACGTTTTTAAGATCTTCTTCGGTAAAGAAACCCTTTGCTATACCTGCCTGATTTGTTATTATTATAAGGACAAAACCGGCATTTTTCAGCCTCTTTAAAGAAGAGGCTACATCAGGAAGAACAATAATATCCGCAGGATCCTTTAAATAGCCTACGTCTTTTATTAAAACTCCATCTCTGTCCAAAAACACGCACTTATTTTTTTTCATTACATTATTTATATTATTTCCTTAATTCCGTATTAGAAAATATTATCTTTCAAAATCCCTCTTTCCCGTGTTCCCATGTTATTAATTTTTCGCTAACTGCTTAGTTCTCAGGTCTTGTTTTCCATCTATTGTGTATCCAAAACCACTGTTCTGGATACTGCCTGATCATATCTTCTATCGTTTTGTTGAACATGTTTAAAATAGTCATCATATCTTCTTTTTTTTTCCCAGTATATTCAATTTTAAGCGGTTTTTGCACTATCAGCTTGTGTTTTCTCGGGTCGTCCTTGCTTCTTATTGTAAAAGCAGGCACCACCGGTATTTTAGTTTTTGCGGCAATATTTGCAATGCCAGGCATTGTGCAGGCAGGAATTCCAAAAAAATTCACAAATACGCCTATCCGTTTAGAGGCATTTTCATCAGGCAAAAATCCCACAATCTCGTGATTATTAAGTGCCGAAAGTATATTTTTTACCGCATTTTCCCTGTTATATATCACCGAATTCCCCGTATTTATCCTGAGGTTGTAAAGAGTTCTTTCAATATAAATGTTATCAAGCGGCCTTGCAAGAACATTCCCCCGGTACCCTTTTAAGCTGAAGGTTTTAGCAAGAAGCTCCCAGTTGTCAAAATGGGCTGTTAAAAGCAATATCCCCGTCTTGCCGTAAATACCGTTTAATTCCGAAAAATCGCTCTCGACAAAATTATCTATGTTTGACACGTTATATTTATTAAGCCTGAATATCTCAATAAAAACCATCCCGAGATTCTTATAAAAATTAAGCGCAATTTGTTTTATTTCTTCTTCACTTTTATCGCTAAAAGCAATTTTTAAATTATTTAGCGTGTTTCTGGTATGTCTTTTGTCTATCTTATAGAACATTACCCCTAAAGACCTTCCGATAAATAATGCAAAACCTAAAGGAATAATATTGATCGTTGCATAAAAAAATCTGACGGCTATATATTCAATGATTGCAATGATTTTATTTTTCTTCATCGGCTTATACAGCTTATATTATTTACTATGCACGATGCGTATTATGCGGTTTAACTTTCTTTAAATATTCCTCATAAGCAGTTAAAATATAGCCGTAAAAAGAACTATCAATTTTTAGATCAAAATCAAGATAATAAAGCCTGTTTAAAATGTCGCTATATTCGGGACCGCATTCACGAAGTTTAACATAGTCTTTTGAGGTGGTTATCGCAATGACGGGTCCATTTTTACCGCTCTTCTTAAGAAGTCTCCTTAATTTCATCATATCCTTTTTTCCGTATGCATAATGATCTTTAAATTCAAGTATATCCGTAACGATCATCCCACAATCTCCGAGATTCTTATAAAAATATTCCGGATTACCTATCGCGCTTACCGTTACGATACTTTTCCCTTTAAGATCTTTTAACGGAATAGTTTCACTGCCATCTAATCCGCCCTTTAATATCTTGGGCAAATAATATGAATAAAATATCGGGCTGACGGTATTAAACCTTCTGATACCGGATTCTAAAAGCCTGTTTTTTTCGATAGATTTAGTTATAATGAAACAATCGCAAAACCTCACGGCAGACAACGGTTCCCTTAAAGTGCCGGCTGGAAGGGGGAACTGATTAAAAATATTTTTAGTTCCGTCTATAAGGAGTATATTTATATTTTTACGGATGTTTAAAGCGGTAAAACCGTCGTCAAGAATCGCTATCTTTTTATATTCTTCGTATTTGTCATGGATTTTATGAATTTTATCATAAATGCAGCGGGTTGACACATCTGCGTTATCTTCATTTATGCCGCTATTAGACGATATTTCGGCGTCATGAGCCTTTAAATGAAGATTATAATATATATCGTTTACGGAACAGGCGGCGGCGCCTTTATATCTATTTTTTGAAACCACAACGGGAATTTCTAACCTTTTAGCCTTAAACTCGTCTATTAAAAACAGGGCTTCATCTGAAAGTTTTGATTTATTATCAAGCTCCCAGCCTGCAATATAAATTTTTTTTTTAACTTTCCGCCGTAACCCCTGCTGACGATACAAGGTTTTAAACCGGAATTATAAAGATACTCGGCAATAGAAAAAGCAAAAGGGGTTTTTCCAGATCCACCCATATTGATATTGCCGATACTGATCGTAAAAATCAGGGGATCTTTCGCTTTAAAAATAATATCATTTTCGTATAAAAACCTTCTTAACCTTACAATAAGTCTGAATACCAAAGAAAAAACGATAAGGGGGGTTTTTAAGATGTTTATTAAAAGATTGTTATTTCTGTTTTCTAAGAAATTTAAAATAACCTTATCCGGTCTTTGCATAATGTTTTCAAATATTTTATTTTTTATTTTTATAATATTCCTTGATACTTTGAGGACGAACGGCATCTTTAATCCTTCTTAACCCTTCTTTTATCATATCAAAATGAGTTGCAAATGAAAGCCTTATAAAATTATCGTTTCCGAATTCCACGCCCGGAACCGCCGTTACTAAATAGGCATCTAAAAGATACCGGCAAAACTCCGGCGATGAATTTATATTTTCTTCCATTGCACTTTCTTTAAACACTCTTGAAATATCCGCAAAAATATAAAAAGCTCCATCGGGTTTTAAAGGAACAATGCTTTTTATCTCATTTTCAAAATATTCAAGCATATAATTTCTTCTTTTTTCAAATTCTTCCTTCATCTTGATCGTAAAATCAAGGCTGCCTTTAATTGCGGCAAGCGCCCCGTACTGAGCAAAAGATGCCGGGTTAGAGGTGCTCTGCGATTGAATGTTATTCATTGCGGCTATCAGATCTTTAGGTCCTGCGGCATAACCAATGCGAAAACCGGTCATGGAATACGTCTTTGAAACGGCATTTACGGCTACCGTATTTTCCTTCAGGGCTTTATCAACCATCAGAACATTAAAAAACCTTCTGTCGTCGAATATTATCTTTTCATATATATCGTCTGTAATTATAATAAGGTCATTTTTTCTGGCAAAATTTGCTATATCTATCAGATCGCTTTCATCCATAAGTTTGCCCGTAGGGTTTGACGGGCTGTTTATAATTATCCCCCTTGTCTTTCCGGACAGATGGCTTTTTAATATTTTAAGATCAAATTTAAACGAGTTTGCCGATGTATCGGCAATAACCGGAACTCCGCCGGCAAGCTTGATCATCTCGGTATACGAAACCCAGTAAGGCGAAGGAATTATAATCTCATCCCCGTCGTCTAATAAAGCCATAAACAGGTTATACAGGGAATGCTTGCCGCCGCACGACACGATAATCTCGCTATTTTCGTAAACAGCCCCGTAGTCTGCTTTAAACTTATCACAGATAGCCGATTTCAGCTCGTCTATTCCAGATACGGGGGTGTACTTGGTAAAACCTTTATCTAACGCTTCTTTAACGGCATCTTTAATATACAAAGGGGTGTCAAAATCTGGTTCCCCTGCGGCAAAACTTACGATATTTTTACCCTCTTTTTTAAGTTTTTTTGCTTTTGCGGTTATTGCAAGCGTTGCAGAAGGTTTTATTGAGGAAGCTCTACATGAGAGTTTCATCGTTTTCTCCTTTTGAAAATATTTTTTGGAGTTCATTTAAAATAAGGGGCGGGACCATGGAAGAAACATCTCCGCCAAGCCTTGCAACTTCTCTAACGATCGTTGAGCTCAAAAAAGAATATTTTTCCGCCGTCATCATAAATATCGTTTCAATTTCAAAATCTAATGTCCTGTTCGTGGTTGCAAGTTGAAGTTCGTACTCAAAATCGGAAACAGCCCTTAATCCCCTGATGATAACTTTGGCATTTATGCTTTCTACATACCTGACAAGCAGCCCTTTAAGCGGAACTGCGATAATTCTTTTATGATCAATGCCATCAAGCTCTTTTACAATCTTATTTATAAGCTCTACCCTTTTAGTCTGATCGAAAAGATAAAATTTCTTTTTATTGCAGGCAACCGCAACGACAACTTTATCAAATATCTTAAGGCTTCTTTTTAAAATATCTATATGACCGAAGGTGATCGGATCAAACGACCCGGGATATACGGCAATATTTTGATCAGGGATGTGTTTTGTCATAATTAAAGCGATGAAACGTAAATAAATAAACAAATAAATAAATATTATAATGCTTTTTAAGATGCTTTATAATTATAAATGGACAATGCCGTTCGACCATGTATCTTTCTATCCGCAAGGCAATAATTCGAATACTGCGCATCTAAAGCTTCTTTTTTATGATGTTGAACAATAATTATGCTCTTAGCTTGCGCAAGCGCGGGGCTAGGGGAGCCTTTAGTTTGCGAAAAAACGACGGCTCCAAGCCGGCTTTTGTCGTTATTATCATTATTACCGTTATTTGCAAGCGCATTTACAGTCTTTCCGGCCAAATTAAAATTATAGGGGGGATCCAAAAATATTATGTCACATTTACGGTCTTTAAGCAAGCCGTTACTTACAACTTTAAGAACGTCCCCGCTTATCGTTTTTGTCCTGCCCGAAACACCGAACTCTTTGGATAACCGGTTAATCCTTGATACTAAAGATCTTGAGCGTTCGACGAATATACAGAACGATGCCCCTCTCGATAATGCTTCAAAACCGACATTTCCCGTTCCCGCGTAAAGATCGCAAAAAACCTTTCCTTCTATATCTTTTCCCAGTATATTAAATAAAACACCCTTTAACAGATCTGAAGACGGCTTGACCCCTTGAGCTTTAAATGCGTCCGGTATCTTCCTTCCTTTAAGCGAACCACTTATTATCCTCATCTTTAATTTATAATAGGCACACCTAAGAATAAATCTTCATGGTTATTTATTTCATTATTTCATGGTTATTTATTCATCGGGCTATTCTATAAATTTCTTCAGTTTTTCTCTATCCACTATTTCAATTTTTCTTTTGACGATTTTAATCAAGTTCTGCGAGGAAAGTTCTTTAAGCGCCCTCGAAACAACCTCCCTTGCCGTTCCGGCTATGTCGGCTATTATTTTTTGGCTTAACTGCCGGCCTTCAAAAAGAAGTATGATCTTGGCAATCCTTTCTAACGTATGCTTTAGCGAAAGATCTTCTATCCTACCAGTAAGATACCTCAATTTATTCGTCAAACTTTTTATAATATTAAGGGAAAGAGCGGGATATTTATATATAAGACGAACGATATTTTCTTTAGTTAAAATAAATACGCCTGCATCGGTAACGGCATCGGCGGATGCAGGATTCAAATCACCGTTAAACACGGTAACATCGTTAAATGATTCGCCTTCGTAAACTAATTTTAATATTTGCTCCTTGCCTTCTTTGGAAGATTTGTATATCTTGATAGCGCCTTTTTTAACAAAATATATGCCTTTGGTTTTTTCCCCTTCCAAAAAAATCGTTTCCCCCTGCCTATAATTTTCTTCCTTGAGAAGATTTTTGACCTCACTAATAATATCTTCGTTTAAGGATCTAAAATAATCTATATTTTTTATATCAAACACTATGTAAAATCCTTTAGTAAATAAAGATGCATGATGTTCCACCCGGAAGATAATTAAGAGCCTATTGATAATTTCAAGTCCTGGACAGTAAGAACAGGGTGCCATTATGCCTTTATTTGTCAATATTTATCAATGTTATCAATGCAAAAATTTCTCCTGTTTAACATATTATAATTTTTATGTTATAATGACAATAAATTTTATATTCTTATAATTTTCAAGGAGGTTTTAAATGCCAATAAGGGAGTATAAATGCACAAAATGCAGTAATATAACGGAGGTTATTCAGAATATTAACGAAAACCCGCTGGAGTTTTGTCCAAAATGCGGCGGGAAATTGGAAAAACTTATATCTAACACGAGTTTCATTCTAAAAGGCTCAGGATGGTATAAAACGGATTATGGTAGTAGCGGCATAAAACCCGCAGGATCCGGAAAACCGGCTAAAGCAGCGGAAAATAAAACATCCGAAAATGCTATGCCGGCATGCAGCGCCTGCGCTGCCGGAACGGAAAAATGCACTCAAAATTGAGCACTAAACCCACGGCATCAATGCTTTATTGTTCAGAATTTGCTGCCGGCATCTGCAAGCTGTTTATCGTTTGTTCCGAAAATTTCATCGAAGAAATAGATATCGAACAAAAAGATCTCCAATTTTCAAAATACATTAGTGAAAAACTAAAAAATTCTAATTTAAAATTATCCCCTCAAGATAAAGAGCGGCCTGCTTTTAGCTATTTGAACGATCTTTTAGATCTTTTGGACAACTATTTTTCAGGAAAGCAAACCAGCTTTGACCTTATACCGGTAAATTTCCGGTATTATAGCGATTTTGCAAAAACGGTTCTTATTAAAACACGGCTTATACCCTGCGGCACAACAATGAGTTACATGGATCTTACTTCCTGTGCAGGATTTGACAAAAAATATTCAAGAGCCGTCGCATCCGTACTTGCATCAAACAAAACGCCGATCGTTATCCCGTGCCACAGGGTCATTATGTCAAATGGTGCAACAGGCGGATATTCCGGCGGGGAAGGAAATACATTAAAAATCAAACTGCTATCATTGGAATCGGCCTTTGCTTTTAAATCTAACTAACGGCGTATGTTCCCTCTTCGGCGGTTCTAATCCTTTCTACAAGCCTTATCGGCAGAATAAATATCTTTCCGTCCCCGTAATATCCGGTTTTATTTATATCCATAATTATTTTTACCGCTTTAGCTGCATTTATTTCCGGAATTATCAAAGAGATCATTCTTTTCGGCAAAAAGTGATAGTCGTTATCGGCGGCTGTATTTGATTTTTCGTTGATAAGGTCAAGACCCGGGTCAAGCTCATTGGCAAGTCCTCCATAACCTTTTTGCTTACCCCTGCCGTGAACCGAATAAAACGTCATTTGATCAAATCCCCCTTTTGAAAGGGCATTTTTTGTTTCCTGAACCTTGTGCCTTCGTATAACGGCTATGACCTCTACAACATTTTCTTCAAATTTTGATTCCATATTGTATTATAATCCCTCCGCTCCGGTTCTCACCGTATAAACGTTATTTACCGGCAGCACAAATATCTTGCCGTCCCCTATATGTCCGGTAACCGCATTTTCTTGAATAATATCGCAAACTTTTTTCGCGTCCTTTTTTTCTACGACAAGCATAAGCTCTAATTTAGGAAGCTCATCATAAACCAGATCTCCGACTTTTATACCTTTTTGTTTTCCCCTTCCAAAAACATGCATTTTAGTAACAGAAACAAATCCATTCTGTTCCAGCGCCCATAAAACATCTTTTTCCTTTTCCGGTCTGATTATCGCCCTTACCATTTCCATAACTTTTGCCTCCTTATTAATTAACGACGCATTTATAATCATTTATAATTACGAACTTGTTATTATAATAGCCTTTGCAATGTCCCCGATAGGCACACCGCTATTCATGCTTAACCTTTGAAGCCGCCTAAGGGCCTCCTTTTCCGAAATTTTGTCCTTTTCAACAAGAATAGCCTTAGCTTTATCTATTAACTTCCGGTCTTCGATATATTTTTTTAAGTCCTCATTCTCCTTTTTTATATTATAAAAACGCTTAAAATTTTCTATTGCAATAATGGTTTGAGCAAGCACTTCGCTTTTTTTGGGCGGCTTTACGATATACGAAAATGCCCCCGAAGACTTTACTCTTTCTATGTAATGATCATAATTGTCTTCCACTGCGGCTGTTAAAAATATGACCGGCAGGGGATTTGTTTCCATTATTTTTTTACACGCCTCTATGCCGTCCATCGCCGGCATTTTTATATCCATAAATATGATATCCGGCTTTAACTTTTCGGCAGCAATAACAGCTTCAAGCCCGTTTTCGGCTTCGTATATCTTAGTCGTGATGTCGCTTAAAATAGCTTTAACTTCGTCACGGCGTTTTTTTAAATCATCCACGACCAATACCTTTATATCTAAATTTATCCTGCCTTCGCTTTCCATAATGATTTTGATTGCTTAAGTATCTAATATCAGGTTATTGTCCGTTACTTATTTAATTGTAATGCAAAATTAATGCCAGAACCCATCGCCGGAACTTTCCATCCCCTCTTTCAGGATTATCTTCTTAAGCCATGGAGGGGGGTTCGTGGAAAGAACCCTCTGGAGATTTTCTAATACGGAAAAAATCTTCTCGCCCTCTTTCGACTTTACCGGATGGATTCCCGACTTAATAACTTTAGCCGCTGCCATGCCGCCTATACTTTCGACAAAGATTATTTTCAGGTCCTTTAACCGGCTTATCTTTTGCTCGACCTTTTCATTTTCGTCTTCTTCCTCCTCAAAAGTTCTGGATTCTAAAAATTCAAAACCCTTGCCGCTAACGTTATAGACTGCAAAATTTTTAGCCCATCCAAAATGATCGTTGATTAAAATATTATCGGTTGTCGCAAATCCAACTTTCATTTTTACCTCCACCTTTCGCTTTTTTTTAACTGCTTTTTAACAAGCCCGCCATATCTTTATAAAATTAAACACCGTTAATTAACTTGTTGCCGGCTTCGTATGCCAAATTAGCGCTGCCCTTGTAAAGGATAAAATGTTTAAAATTATGCCCAAGTTCGTCAATTATCGGAAATCCTGCTTTAAAAAGCGGTATGCCTAATTTTTCAGCATAATATTTGGCATTTGAATTTGAAATTAAAAGATCGATGCCGCCCGTATCAAAAGTTAATTCATCAAGAAGATCTATATCTCCCTCATCAAAAATTTCAAACATATTTTTAATGTTTTTTTTGATATTTTGATCCGTCTTTGTCGTTATGCCTATTTTAAGACCGCAGTCTATCTCGTTAAACACGGCGGAAAACTCATCTAAGAGATCTATGCCCAGAGCCATTGCAATATTTTTACCTAAAAAATAGAAATGAGAGTCTAAATATGCATCCATAAGCTGATTTCTCTGCCTTTTATATTTTTCCGGCACCGGAGCAAAAGTAAGTTTTGAAAGAAAATCAAAAAAGGCGTCCGTATTTTTAAGCCCGCTTATATTTGAAAAGTAGTATGTCTTAAGTCCCGTCAGGTTTTTTAAAGGCTCTACCAGTCCAAAAAGACTGCATCCTATAACTATATTGCAATCGTTAAAAAATATGCTTTCTATATCGTTGAATTCCACACCCCCGGAAGTTGTCTGCAGATACCCGTTTTTATCAAGATGTCCGTCAAGCGAAGTGCCAAGATCGGGTATCATTACCGGAAAGATCCCAAAATACTCAAAAACTTCCCTCAGTTCAAGAAAATCCATCGAAGTAAAAGAAAACGGGCAAAAAACATTTACCTTTAAGTTAGTCCCTCTATTTTTATCCTTTAATACAATAAGATTCTTCCTCATTTTTTCTGCAAGGTCTTTTATCAAAGATAGCATGGCATTTTTATATCCGTCCTCCATTACCCCGGCATAATCAGGAGCGCTGACATATCCCAAATTCACACCCGGAAATTGACCAACCTCCTGCTTTAATTCTTTAATGCTTGAGCCAATATCTTCCCCGTTTACTTCGGTTAATCCTGTTGAGGTTATTCCTATAAATTCAGGTTTGATCTTTTCAATTATATTTTTAACACCTGATTTTAAAAACTCGCTGCCGCCTAAAATAGCGCCCGATTCATCAAGAGCTGTCGTCATAATAGGGATATTTTCCCTGAAATGTTTGGTGAGCGTAACTTTATCAAAACTGGCGCAACCCTGCGAACCGTGCATCAGCACTACGGCGTTTTTGATTCCCAGATAAAAAAGGGCAGCGCCGAGATGCGGACTCGCTTTTAAAGGATTTATTTCCAATGGTTTCAGCCCTAATGGTTTCAGGTTTGACGGTTTCATAGCCTATCCTTAAAAAAAGAAAAGATCAAAAGAAAAGATTAAAAAATCAACTTGCCTTTTTCAAAAAATTGGATTTTAAAAAATCAAACAAGGGGCTTTTCAGTTCAAAATATATCAATTTTCCAAGATTTACTATCCCTTCATAAGAGGTATAAGGAAAGAGTCTTTCCTGATTGACATCTAAGAAAGGTATCAGCGATTTGAGCGCCGTGTACTGATTTCTGCCTCCTGCAAGGAGTATGTCTATATTTTCTTCCTTTATAGTTTTAATCAGATTGACCGGGTTGCCGTTATCAAGCATAATGACATTGCCGTTTTTATCAAACTCTTTTATCCGGTCTTTATCCTCTTCGGTGCTTTTTTTAACTCCGGTGGCAACAACATGCATGCCCAAATCGTTCAAGGCAGAGAGCAAGGACCAGCTTTTAACCCCGCCGGTATAAAGAAGGACCTTTTTACCGGATAAAAATCTTCTGTAAACCTCAAGTTCGTTCTGGGTGTTTTTTGTTCTCGCCGTTATATATTTTTTAACCCTGTTTATAAGCTTATCGTCGTGAAAGTTTTCAGCTATATGCATAAGAGAAGTATTGGTTGCGCTAAGACCAAAAAACGATTCTTCTATAAAAGGCAGACCATACTTTTCTTTCATCTTTCTTGCAAGATATACAAGGGCTTTGGAGCATATAACGACATTTAACCCTGCCTTATGGGAATACATTATCTCTTCCATCCTTGAGTTGCCCGTAATCGTCGAAAGCACGTTTATACCGTTGTCGCTTAAAGCCTTTTTGATATATAACAGTTCGCCTTTTATATTGTATTCCCCTATTAAATTAATATTATAGTCGCTTAAAATATCTATATCGGGTTCTTTCTTGCCTATAACATGATTGAACAGCGCATCCCCCGCTATTTTGTTGCCGAGATTCTTGCTCCCCGAAAAACCTTGGGATATTACAGGAACAACCGGAATGCCGAGCATGGATGTCAGTTCTTTTGCAACGCCTTCTATATCTTCGCCGGTTAATGCAGGAACGCAGGTATTATAAATAAAAACGCCTTTCGGCTTAAATTTATTGACAGCAAATATAACTCCGTCCTTTAGCTTATTTTCAGAACCAAAAACAAGATCGTTTTCATTCATTGCAGTAGCAAGCCCGAATTTAAAATAAACGTCTTTTCCGGAAGACTCGGAAGTCCTCTGATTATAGCTGTCCCCAAGGCAATTTATCGGTCCGTGAACTATATGAAGGGCGTCTTTGATCGGGTTTAGAACAATATATGCCCCGTCAAATGCACACCCTCCGGAAGATGAACCTGGGGAGGCGGTTTTGCACCCCTTTTTTTCTTTTTTCTTTATATTATGTTCGCAAGACGGCTCATCAAAAAGCTCATCTTTTACTTTAAGTCGCATTTTATATCGTTATATCGCTTCCGCTTATTTATTTTATTTATTTTATAAATCGCCTTATCTTAAAAGCTCGAAATGCGCATCGTCACAGGTATCGTCAAGAATATCCATGAACTTGTTTACTATCCATGTAGTCAAATTAATAACGCCGTTATAGCCGTAGTATGGATACCTGTGGATATTGACCCTGTCAAAAATAGGATAGCCCATTCTTACGTGGGGTATTTTTGCATCCTTTGCCAGAAACTTTCCATGACTCGGGCCTATAAGCATATCCACCGGATTCGTCATTACAAGCGAGCGTAAATGCCATAAGTCTTTATTTATATAAACCTCGCCTTCAGTTACGGAATACTCTATAAACAACGCCTCAATATCTTTTTTAAACTCTTCGTTCCCATTAGAACACAGAACATATTTTGGAATACCCCCCATTTCGAGTAAATAGCTGGTAAGTCCGGTCAACATATCGGGATCGCCGAAAATAGCAAATTTTTTACCGTGAATATACTGCTGGGCATCTGTCATGGAATCTACCGCCCTGCCCCTTTCATTTTCGATCTCTTTAGTAATAGTTTTGCCTGTGAGTTCGGAAACCATCATTAAAAATTCATCGGTATATTTTATCCCTACGGGGCTTCTGAGCGTCTTTACCGTTTGATGAAATTTATCGGCTAAAACCGATAGGGTCTTTTTGGTGCTGAACTTTTGAAGAGCGATGCTTGCTTTATTATTAACCGACGCTTTTGTATCGTCTAATTTGGTTAATTTTTCATTATAAAACTTATACTCTCCGTTAAGCGGCGAATCAAGGGCGTTAGAATAATCGGAAAGCACAAGATATTGTGCGCCCATTATTTTTAAAAGCCTTTTAATTTCATAAATATTGCCTATGGTCGTATCAAAGCCAAAAATTATATTTATTGTATCATTAAAGTTTTCCGTTTTAATGCCTAAGGTTTCAATGATAGCCGCAAGCATATTATCGTAACCTTCCAGATGGGAGCCTATAAAGCTTGGCGTATTTGCATAAGGCGCAAGAATATTTTCGGGAAGGAAACCTTTTTCCCTTGCATTAGTTACTATCTGGCCAAGATCGTCGCCTATTACTTCCGACATGCATGTTGTAGATATCGCGAACATTTTTGGCTTATAAAGGGCTAAAGCGTTCTTGAACCCTTCAAATCCGTTAGCCTGACCGCCAAAAACGGCTCCGTCTTCCGTAAGAGATGTCGATACGGCGTTCATTGGCTCCCTGAAATGCCGCGACAGATTATTTCTATAATATGCCACACACCCGTGAGAACCGTGTACGAAAGGCATCGTATCTTCAAATCCGGCAGCGCAAAGGACTGCTCCTAAAGGCTGACAGGCTCTTTCAGGGTTTATAACAATTGCGTTTCTTTTAAAATTTAATTCCTTGTATTCTTCGGTATTCATCCATTCTCTTATTTTTTTAACTTCTTCTTTATCTTTATCTATTTCCATCTTAAATAACCTCCGGATCTGTTTATTTTGCCATTAATGTCTTAAATTGATATTATTTTCCTCTTTTTAATTTTAATTCTTTTTCCATGCCGGCTTCACAAATTTCCATACAGGGCTATTTATCGCAAGATCCATATCTTTTGCAAATATTTCAAATCCGTCGTATCCGTGATACGGACCAGAGTAGTCCCACGAATGCATCTGCCTGAACGGTATTCCCATTTTTTGAAACACATACTTTTCTTTTATTCCGGAAGCTACCAGATCCGGCTTTAACCTGTTTGCAAGTTCAACAAATTCATATTCATTCATATCGTCCGTAACAATAACTCCTTCTTCAAGTTCTTTTGTCGTCCGTTCATAATCGTCGCTATGGGCAAACTCGTAAGCCGCGGCAACAACTTCCATCCCAAGGTCTTCATAAGCTCCGACGACATGGCGGGGCCTTAAACCCCCGACTAAAAGCATTACCTTTTTGCCCTCTAAACGCGGCCTGTATTTGTCTATTACGCCCTGCATTTCATTTTCGTGCCTTGCAATAACTTTTTCGGCTTGTTGCTGTATATTTTCATCAAAAAGAGCGGCTATCTTTCTAAGACTTTCTTTTATCTTGGTGGGGCCGAAGAAATTGTATTCCACCCAGGGAATTGCATATTTTTCTTCAAAATGCCTTGCTATATAGTTCATGGAACGGTAGCAGTGAAGAAGTAAGTATTTTACCTCATGCGTGATCTGCATTTTCTCGATCGAACCGTCGCCGCTCCAGTGAGCTACCACGTTTAGACCGATTTCTTCAAAAACTTTTTTTGATGCCCACATATCGCCGCCTATGTTATAATCACCTAAAATCGCCACATCGTATTTTGTCTTTTTGCTTTCGTCAAGCTTACCGTTACCAACGACAAAATCCCTTATGGAATCGTTAGCTATATGATGCCCGAGAGACTGGCTAACACCCCTGAACCCTTCGCATCTAACCGGAATTACAGGTATATTGAATTCGGCCTGGGTTTTTTTGGCAACAGCTTCGATGTCGTCACCGATAAGTCCGATAGGGCATTCCGATTCGACGACTATCCCTTTTACCGTTGGAAAAAGCCCTTTTAATTCTTTAATCGCCTGTTCTAATTTTTTATCGCCGCCAAATACTATATCTCTTTCTTTAAAATCGGTCGTAAATTGGAACGGTACAAAGTTTTCGATCCCGATCTCTCCGCTTGCTAAGTTTCTTCTTGTCCCCCAACTATATATGCCACAGCCTACCGGACCGTGGCTGATATTTATAACGTCTTTTACCGCCCCCCATACAACGCCTTTTGAGCCGGCATAAGCGCAGCCTCGCGGCGTCATTACACCCGGCAGGGATTTAAGATTTGATTTTGCGATACATGAACCGCAATCCTCTTTTTTGTTTACACCGAAGTGTTCTTTTCTATTCTTTTTGGGTTTTTCCGGGTAAACTTTAAGGACTTCTTCTATTATCTCTTCGCTTTGCTTAAAGTTTATTGTCATTTTGTCTCCTTTTTTATCTTTAATATTTATTATTTAATTATCTTTATTTTTATATCAAGACCATCCATCGAAATATCCGTGAAATTTATTAGATTAGTTTTGCGCAAATAATTTTCATACTCGCTTATACCAAGAGAACAGTTCAATTTATTTCTTAAAGCATTCGCTTTATGCGCAGGCATATCTTTTGTAAGCATTTTAAATTCATCTTCCGGTATCTCTTTTCTAAACTCGTATATCAATATCTCGCCTTTTTCGGATAGAACCCTGTATATCTCGTTAAGAGACCTTGCCTTATTCTCCAAACATTTAAACGTCCCTTTAAGAACTACGAGATCGAAGAAATTATCTCTAAAAGGCAGGTTACTACTATCGGCAACTATATATTCAAGCTTGTCCGAAAGATAGCCTGCATCCGGAATGCCGGTCAGGTTGCCGTAATCGTTATAGTTATATGTATATGCGATTTTTTCATAAAATCCGGAATAGCCTTCAACATACTTTTGAATACATAAATTTTTATTCATCAGACTTTTTTTAAAGATTTTAACGGCATGGGTAATCATTGCTCTTGAAATATCCACTCCTGCGATATACGTATTCGGCAAAACCTCGTTAAATCTCCTTGCTATATAACCAGGTCCACAGCCTAAATCAAGAATAGAGCGGGGTATAAAGGAGATGCCATTCAAGACCTTATCTATAAAGGGCTTATAATCGTTTTCCATCTTTCTTTTAGTATCCGATGTTGCTATATAAAGCTCTTCATCTTGCGAAAAATTAGGGCTTTTTTGCAACTTACACCCTTGGACGGTATTTTCCTTTATATTTATAATATTTATCATGGCTATTTCCTTATTTAGCTTTATAACCGGCGGCAGCTCACACCTTAGAACAGCATTTTTCTTTACCATGGTCCGTCTCTTCATTAAATTTTGCGCTTAGATCGTTGCCGAGTAAACCGGCGGCATCCGAACGGCATTGCCTGCAGTGTTTCATTATATTTATCCCTTCCAAACCGTTTGTGGCATTTACTATATCGTGCCTGCCGGCGCCCTTAATCCCTATTTTGTGAAAAAAAGACTTTTCGGCAGGAATCATCGGCATAACATTAAATAAATAGACTCCGAGTTTCTTTAGGACTTTCGACAGCTCCTTAATATGCAGGTCGTTTATGCCCGGAATAAGAACCGTGTTAATCTTAATCAAAAATCCGTTGTCAATACATAGAGCTATGCTTTCCAACTGCTTTTCAAGAAGTATGCCTGCAGCTTCTTCGCCCTTGTAAATAACTCCTTTATAATTCACATATCTGTAAATTTTTGAAGCAATTTTGGTATTAATAGAATTTAATGTAACCGTTATGAACTTAACGCCTGTTTCGTCTAAATATTTAGCATTTTCGGCAAGATTTAAACCGTTAGTGCTCATGCACAGGATTATTTCCGGAAACTCTTTTTTTATCAGTTTAAATGTTTTAAATGTATTTTCCGGATCGGCAAGGCTGTCCCCCGGTCCTGCAACTGCCGCAACACTTATATTATTAAAAAACTTCTTGGCTTCATATATTCTTAAAACAGCCTCTTCCGGTTTTAAAAGTCTCGATGTTACACCCGGTCTCGACTCATTGGGACAGTCATAATCCCTGTGGCAATAATTGCATGAAATATTGCATCTTGCGGCTACCGGCAAATGAACACGCCCATAAGAGTGCGAGGCTTCCAAGTTGAAACAAGGGTGCCTTTCTATTTCCGCTCCGGTGTTTTCCATGCTTTGATTAATTCTCATAATATTTTACCCAATCAAACGATTATATAATTCACAATTTATGATAATTTATGAAGAAATTTTATCTTTGGGTTGCCGTATTTTCCTTTGCGGCTTCGGTCGTTCTTTCGTATTCTTCCATAAGTCCGTATTCCATCATCAGGTCTTCAAGCTCCTGCATGCTTATCGGGGACGGCACGATAAACATATCGTTTGTTTCGATCTTTCCGGCAAGCTCCCGATAAACATCAGCCTGTCCGCAGGATTTATCATATTCTATAACCGTTTTCTTTTGTATTTCAGCCCTCTGAACCACATTGTCCCTTGGAATAAAATGTATCATCTGGGTTCCTATTTTTTTTGCAAATGCATCAACCATATCCTTTTCGTTATCAACATTTCTTGAATTGCAGATTATACCACCTATCCTTACGCCGCCGGAATTTGCAAACTTAAGGACGCCTTTGCATATATTGTTGGCTGCATACAGCGCCATAAGTTCGCCACTGCAAACTATGTAAATCTCCTTTGCATAAGCCTCCCGTATCGGCATTGCAAACCCGCCGCAAACCACGTCGCCCAAAACGTCATAAAAAACGTAATCAAGGTCTTTTTCATAAGAACCAAGCTGTTCAAGAGTCGTAATAGAAGTGATTATCCCCCTGCCGGCGCAGCCGACGCCGGGCTCCGGACCTCCGGATTCAACGCATCTTATACCGCCAAAACCTACCTTAAAAACATCTTCTTCGGTTACGTTTTCCTGCCCTACTTCTTTGACCGAATTCAGCACTGTTTCCTGAGCTTTACCGCCCAAGAGCAACCTTGTAGAATCGGATTTAGGATCGCATCCGACGAGCATTATCTTTTTTCCCAGCTCCGCAAGAGCGGCTAAAATATTCTGAGTAGTAGTGGATTTTCCGATCCCGCCTTTTCCATAAATAGCAACTTGCCTCATTTTCCCAACCTCCAATAATAAACGACAAATTAATTTGATTTCATTTACATTTATTAATTTATTAATTGATATTAAAATAAAAAAAGCGCCATTCGATCAGGACTAAATTGATTAACAACCGGGGCTTAAATAATTAAATAAAAGCCCTGTCCCAAACTGATGGCGCCTTTGCCATTAACGCATAATCGCGTTTATTTATATATACTTTTTATTTATTTAATTTAATCGTTATTTCTATTTATTATGATTATGGTTATGACCTCAATTTAAAAATTTAATTATTTTATGCCTTCTTAATCTTATCTATTATTGTGTATGCATAAACTATGCCACATTAAAATAATTTACTATCCCGTATATTTCATATTTCAATGGCTCCAGATAACACCCGCTTCTTATCTTATCTTATCTTATTTAGCTTTAATTATTCATTTATTGTTTTTTTATTATTTTCTATTTTCTATTAGTAAAAGCAAAAACTATGCCGGCAGCGGGCTATATAGTCATCGTAAGATAATTTAAGATAATTCAAGATGAAAAAGTTAAATTAATTTTAAATTGCACAAATTATAGTCATTAAGTGATTAAAAATATAACAAAAGGGGCTTTACAAGGCTTAAAAGCTTGGAGCAAAGCGGTAATCCGGAAAAATAATTTTCTACCAACAAATTACGGTTATATGTTTGTTATATAAATTCTTTATATACAATATATAAAGTAAAGAATAAGGATATAGGGGCGTCCGTTTAAATTTACCGGTAAGCAGTTCGTGATGGCATATAATATGCAGGCTATAAACCGTCATGAAAAGATTTATAATCAACGACACTACATTAAGGGACGGAGAGCAAACCGCGGGAATTATTTTTTCCCGCGATGAAAAGATCCTTATTGCCGGTTTACTCGATAAAATTGGCGTAGATGAAATCGAAGCGGGCGTGCCGGCAATGGGGGGGGCGGAACAAGAAGCAATAAAAAAAATCAATTCGCTCGGGTTGAAAGCAAAGATTATTTCATGGAACCGGGCAAATAAAAATGATATTTACGAATCTTTATCCATAGGGTTAAAATATATGCATGTGTCAATTCCCATCTCCAACATACATATCAAATATAAATTAAGAAAAGATATTGATTACGTTAAAAAATCTATTATTGAAATATGTAAAATATTGAGAAAAGAAGGGGTTATATTTTCGGTCGGCGGTGAGGATTCTTCCAGAACCGATATTAAAACTCTTTTTGAACTCATAAATATAGCAGAAGGCGAAGGGGCTTACAAATACCGCTATTCCGATACCGTCGGAACCTTAAATCCTTTAACTATGCATAAAAATATTGAGACGATCCGCACAAAGTTTAAGCATATCCTCTTAGAGATCCATACCCATAATGATTTTGGCATGGCAACAGCAAATTCTATAGCGGCGCTAACCGCCGGTGCACACAGCATATCGGGCAGCATATCCGGTATCGGCGAGAGGGCTGGAAATTGCCCACTTGAAGAGGTTATGGCATATTTTAAATTCATAGAAAAAATGAGAACTAAATTTAATCTTATTAAGGCAAAAGAACTTGCCGGCATAATTGCAAATATAACAAAACGGCCTTTACCTCTTTCCAAACCTATTTTCGGCAATAATATATTTTACCATGAAGCCGGCATACATACGGACGGCGTCATTAAAAACCCGATAAACTATGAAGCGTTTCCGCCCGAAGAAGTAGGGCTCGAACGAAAGCTTTTGATCGGCAAACACAGTGGCACATCCGTCATTAAACATAAACTTAAAAATATGGATATATCAATAACGGATACTGAAGCCAGATATATTCTAAATATTGTCAGGAGCAAATCAACAAAATTGCGAAGGAATTTAACAGATATTGAACTAAAAAATATATATCTTAGTAGCATTAAAAGTATCAAACATAGCATGCCTCATCTTTAAGAAGATAATAAACGGGAAGGATTATAAATGGGGCAATGCACCCGGGTCTAACGATATCCTTTTATTCTGCCATTCCACCATCCATTGGGGATAAAGCTTTTTGAGAGCTGTCGTATCAGAAAGCCTTGATAGTTCATCTTCCGTTAATTTAACGTCTATTGATTTAAGATTATCTTCTAACTGGGGCATTTTATTCGCCCCAATTATTACAGAGCTGACGCCGTCTTGATGTAAAAGCCAGCTTAAAGCAATTTGCGGGATTGAAACATTTTTTTCTTTCGACAATTCTTTTAACACGTCTATGGCATTATAGACCCTCTCGTCCACGGGTGGAAAATTAAATTCGCTTCTTCTTGCACCTATCGGGTTAGGGTTTTCACGGGTGTATTTACCGGTTAAAAAACCGCCGGACAATGGAGACCATGGAAGAACGCCCAACCCTTCTTCTTTGCATAAAGGCAAAAGTTCATGCTCTACATCTCTTCCCGCTAAGGAATAATATGCCTGTAACGAAATAAACCTGCTTAAATTACCGGCTTTTGCAAGATACAAAGCTTTCATTATATGCCTTGCGGTCCAGTTTGAAACGCCCAAATATAACACTTTTCCCTGCCTTACAAGATCGTTTAAGGCGTTCAATGTCTCTTCTATTGCCGTAGACATGTCCCAGCCGTGCACCTGATAAAGATCAATATAATCCGTTTTTAACCTTTTTAAACTGTTATTGCAGGCTTCTATTATGTGTTTTCTCGAAAGTCCAGCATTGTTTACATCCCCGGCCCCGCTCATTGCCTCTTCGCTCAAAGGGGAACGAACCTTTGTAGCGATGACAAATTTCTCCCTCGGAACCTTAAGTTTTTTTAACGAGTTCCCTAAAATTTCCTCCGATTGCCCGAAGGAATATATATCGGCTGTATCAAAAAAATTTATGCCGGATTCGTAAGCCTTTTTAACCATCTTGCCGGCATCATCTTGTCCGACGGCGCCGATATTCCTGAATTTAAAGCCAAACGTCATGGTTCCAAAGCAAAGCCTTGAAACCTTAAGCCCCGCATCGCCAAGTTTTGAGTACAACATAGAAATAGAACCCCTTAAAATTTAATAAACAAAATAGTTTACGACCGTATATTTACCCCGCCCGCTTTTTTTAATTAATATTGATATTCGATTTTCTGTCCCAAATATGACGGAAATTATACAGAGCTATATTAATTTCGTTACGGTTGGTTATATATGTGGCATTATTATCCTGATTTTCCGATGAGCCGCAGTTGCCATGGTAGCACGAAGCCCCTTCGGCGGACGGCGACCAGTTTGCCGAACCCTCTCTAAAAACAACACCAGGAATTATAAATATTTTATCATGCATAATATTCCAAAAACCCTTGTCTCTTTTAGCTTTAATGTAAATATTCCTGATGGTTTTAAGCATATAGGTTCTATCGGTTCTGTCCTTCATCTGCTTATCGTCCCTGTATATATAGATTTTGACGCCTTTATGGGCAAGATATATAAGCTCTCTTGCGATTTTATAATCTGTAAAAGAATACATGGCAATATACAGGCTTTTAACTTTTAAAGACTTATTAAGCCAGTAAATATCGGTATTTTGAAGATTGGCCTGCGGCGAAAAATAGGTAACCGTTCGGGCAGATGCCGATTTGGGCGATACAGGAGTGAATAACGCTAATAACAGGATAACGGTTAAAATAAATTTATTCATACCAGCAAATATATTTTTAATATATTTTAATTCATTATGCTTTTTATTATACCTTAAAAAAGAATAACATTGCAACCGGCATCATGAGTGAGCTTCGTCCCAGTTTTTTCCGTAACCGGTATTCACGGCTAAAGGGACATTTTTAAGCAGGGCGCTGTCCGTCATTTTAGATACAACAACCTTCAGCAGTTCTTCTAATCCGGACGGATCCGCTTCGAATATAAGCTCGTCATGCACCTGAAGGATCATTTTGGCGTCAATGCCTTTTATTTTAAGTTCTTTGTCTATATTTATCATAACAATTTTTATTATATCGGCAGCCGTTCCCTGAATCGGCGCATTTATCGCCGCCCTTTCTGCAAAAGAGGCAAGGTTTTTTATTTTAGAATTAATGTCTTTTATATAACACTTCCTGCCAAAAACCGTTTTCACATAGCCGTTTTTTCTAGCTTCTTTGACTATTGATTCCATATACTGTTTTATTTGGGGATGGGTTTGAAAAAAAAGATCAATATATGTTTTTGCCTCTTCTGAAGAGATGGCAAGTTCTTTAGAAAGCCCATAAGGGCTCATGCCGTAAATGATCCCGAAATTTATAACTTTTGCGCGCCTTCTCATTTGCTGGGTAACGTCGGATGGATCCACCCGAAAAATCTCGCTGGCCGTTTTAGAATGTATATCTTCGCTATTCTTAAAGCTCTGTATTAAAAGCTCGTCGCCGGATACCTCAGCCATTACCCGTAAATCTATCTGCGAATAGTCCGCCGAAACGAGTATTTTGCCCTTCGGCGCTATAAACGCCTGCCTGATCTTTGCGCCTTCCATCCCCGAAATAGGAATATTTTGCAGATTCGGCTCCTGGCTTGAAAGCCTTCCCGTAGAGGTCTTAACCTGGGAAAAAGAAGTATGAACCCTGTTATTGTTATCTAATTCTTTTATTAAAACATCGGTAAAAGATGTTTTAAGCTTGATCTTGTTTCTATATGAAATAATGCTATCTATAAATACAACATAATCTTTAAAAACGCCAATGCCCGTAGCGCCGGCGCCGGTTCCTTTTTCGTTCAAGGAAATTGCGCTTTCTATCTCGCTTTTTAGCGTCTGAAGAACCTCCGCATCGGTGCTGTTTTTTTTGACCCTGCGAAAATTAAGCCTTTCGAACATTATCTCACTTAACTGTTTCGGCGAATTTATGTTAAATTCGGCTCCGGCTATTTTATATACGGTACCGGAAAGCCTTTTTGCCTCTATTTCAAATTCGGAAGATAAAGCAATAAGCCGTTCTTTGTCTATCATAAACCCGGTTTCTTCCATTTCTCCCAAAACTAAAGAAAGCGGCATATCTACATTAAAAAAAAGCCTTCTAAGATTATTATCTTTTTCGATTTCGCCTAAAAGCAGGTTATAAAGCTTATAAACTATAGCAGCCTTATTTTCCGGATCATAAGCGGCGTCAAACTCCTTAAACCCTTCTTTAAGCTCAACCGAAAACTCGTTATAAATATCGGAAAAATTATGGGAATGGCGAACCGGATTAAAAAGATACGAAGCAAGCTGCAAGTCAAAATATTGCCCCATAAAATTCGATCCGCGCCTTTTAAAATATTTTCTTATGCCGTTTAAATCAAAGCCGATCTTTTTAACCCTGCCGTCTTGCAAAAACGATAATATATCTAGCCTTTTATCAAGTTCCCCGCCCGTAAGGAGAAATGCGCCGGTTTTTTTTGAAAAAAGATATATAAGATCAACCTCTTCGGGGTCTTTCTCAGAATTAAAATTAAGCGTATTTTTTGAACGGGCTTTGTTTAAATTAAGTCCGGCATATATCCAGAGCTTGTCTTCATCAATAGCGATGCTTGAAGAACCCGCTGCGCCGTTATCTTTACCGGCGCCGTTGCCCTTGTTTAAAATGGTTTTAAATTCTAATTCCTTAAAAATTCCGGCAAGCCCTTCCGTGTTTTTTTCTTTTAAAGCAAAATCGTTTATACTCTCAAATTTAACCTTTTCAACTTTTTGCATTATTTCAACCGCGGGGGCGGTATTGGAACTAACGCTAAAACTGGTGGTAAAATATGAATCGTTAAACGGAAGACTATTATAAAAAGAGGCGAGTTCAAGCGAATTATAGGCGTCGTCCTTATGCGCAATAAGGATTTCTTTGAGCTTTTGCTGCTTTATGGACGGGATATTTTCATAAATGCCGTCTAAACTGCCGTACGACCTGATTAAATTAAAAGCGGTCTTTTCGCCTATCCCTTTGATGCCGGGAATGTTATCGGAACCGTCGCCCATTAAAGCAAGGACGTATCTATACTCAAACGGCTTTATCCCGAATTCTTCTTCAAAACCTTCCGCAGTAATAATTTTGTCTTTTTGGGCATCGTAAATGCAAACGTTTTCCGATAAAAGTTGTTTTAGATCTTTATCGCCCGTTATGATGCAGACGGGAATCCTTGCCGTAACCGTCCCAACGGTTTTAACCTTTTCCTTTTCGATATTTTTACCGTCTTTTTCTTCTACTAAACTGCTTGACGAACCTTTGGAAATAATATTCTTGACGATATAAGCTATCAGGTCATCCGCCTCGTAGCCTTCAAGCTTAAATGTATTAAAACCAAGCATATCTGAAATGGCGTATATGTAATCTACCTGTTTTACAAGGTCTTCCGGCATCTCTTTGCGGTTTGCCTTATATTCCTTAAACGATTCTTTTCTCAGGCTTTTACGGGAATCAAAAAGGCACGCCCCGTATTTCACGCTGGATTCCGTCATTAATTTCATAAGCATTTTAGTATAGCCAAGGATAGCTCCAGTGGGAAACCCTTTGGAATTGGCAAGCGGGGGCAAGGCATAAAACGCCCTGTAGAAATAGGAACTTGAATCAATTAGAAAAATATCGCTTTTGATATTAGTCATTTAAAATATAATAATAATATAATAATTATAATAATGAATTTTACAACGAAAAGAAAATAATTTCAATAAAACCGGCAATGTTAGCGCTTTAGCCGTCTAATCCCGGAAGAACCCAAATCGCTAAGATTAGGACATTTCTAAATTGCCTCGCATATAATATTTTTATTTTGGGTTGACAAAAAAAACTTGACACCTTGACATTACTAAATATAGTGTTATAATCTTATCATAACAGCGTAGGTAATAAATTAATAAATTTCACTAAGGACTATCTTTCGCTTTTGATTATACGGTATGAAAAGAACCTAATAAAAGTAACGAATTTAAAAGGAGGAGTGCCATGAAGATTAAAAAATATTTATTGTTCCTATCTTTAATTTTTGCAGCATTGTTTTTTACCTCTCAAAATGCTTTTGGGGGAGGGGGAGGATACGGTTATCCGTCAAATGGAAACACTGCCGATATTTATTCGGTAATAAATTCGTTTAATCTTTATTATTCTGAAGATTATATGCATTACGCAGAGTATAACGGATCCGGCACTTATCAGAACCCGCTTTATCCTGTTGGTCAAACCTTAGATAACGAACACGCCAACCTGCCTGGTTTCGGCATGACGTTAGAGGGAGCTTGGCCTAACTTGCCGATATGGTTTGAAGGAAACTTTTTAACAAATACCGGAAATTCAAGTTATAGCGAGCCTTCCGGAAATTATACGGATCATCTACAATATGTTGATGGGGGTATCAGGGTTGGATACGTAATCTTGCCGACGCAAAATCTTGCGGTAATTCCTAATATCGGATACGAATGGGTAAATTGGAATAGAAGCCTTAACCCTTCACTCTCAGCTCCTAGCTATTCTAATTATGTCGAACACTATAAACTCGCTTATTACATGCTCGGTGTAAAAGCTTACGGTTTAATTACCCCCCGGTTTTGGATAGAAGCCGAAGCTTATTATACGCATGGAAATCAAAATGCCATGCATACGGCCCTTTCCGGCACTTCTTTCAATTTTAACTTAGGAAACGAATCGGGCTATCTTTTCGGCGCCAAATTAGGCTATGAATTATACAAAAGCGAAACATTCCAAATAAGCCCTTTTGTCGGTATAAGATATGCTCAAAATAAAGAAGGACAATCTAATCAGATACCTGTTCCTGGTGGCATAATATCGGAACCGGCAGATCAATACAATCAATTATGGCTTGATTTTGGTTTAAAATTTGGATTTCAGATATAGCCGCCTTAATCTGCGCGCATTAGACATTAGAAATATTAAATAACTCCTCCTCCCGCCCTTTTGGAACCTTTGCCACCGCAAGGTTCCAAAGATAGAGGGTTATGGAAACCGGGATTATGAAATATAATTATTTTCTAACGTGTTTCTAACGCGGAGATTTTTGTTTTACGTCTATAACGCGGGTAAAGGCAAGCCTGTCCCCCAGCCTTTCTCCTGCAGGATTAGTCAGGACATAATACCCCTCGACGACAAAAATAAATAAGCCGACGGTAAACATAAGGAAAAAACCGACAAACGGTATGATTGCAAAACCGATGGCAAGGGCTAAAAAAGAATTTCTGATAATGGACTCTTTAAATTCTGCCTTTTTTTCGTCGGGAATGGTAATGACCTTAAGACCTATTAATTTTTTACCAAGGCTTTGACCCTCAAAAAAACCGTCGCCGATAAGCAAATACAAAAGCCCCGCGATGAACCCGTAAGGATAAAACATTTCGCTTAAAAAACCGATAATAAGAACATCAATAAGTTTTGCGATAAACCTATGGAGTTTATTTGAAGTTTTATCCATATTTATTAATTATTTAAAATTGGCGAGGTTTTTATCTTCGAAGGCTCATAAATACAGTACGGTTCTTCTGCCAGATAATCGCCCTTTTCATAATAGGCGCGCGCCCTGCATCCCTCGCAGACCTTCTTATATTCGCAGATGCCGCATTTCCCTTTTAAAAGACTTATGTTTCTTAAATTGGCAAACAGTTCGGAGTTTTCCCAGATATTACGCACCGGCTCTTTAGTAACGTCGCCCGCCGAAACCGGCAAATAGCCGCACGGTTGAACAACGCCTTTTCTGGAAATAAACATAACCGCGCTTCCCGCAAGACATCCCCTTGTAACGGCAGCCATGCCGTGAGTTTGGGGAGTGATTGTAATACCGTCGTCTTTTGCCCTTTTGTGCATTATTCTAAAATAATGAGGGGCGCATGTCGCCTTTAATTCTAATTGCCCTCTTAACTCCATCGTTTTATCATAAAACCACGAAAGTATATCTTCATATTTTTGTTTATCAAGCATCTGGGAATCGGCTATCTGCACGCCGCATCCCACAGGCACAAGCATAAATATATGGAGCGCCTTTAAGTTATTTTTCATGACGAGTTCAAGAATGTCTTTTACCTCGTCTTCGTTGTGCTTAGCAATGGTCGTATTTATCTGAACCTCTACGCCTTCATCCTGAAGATTTCTAATGCCGTTAAAGGCGGCGTCGAACGAACCGGCTATCATCCTGAAAGAATCGTGGGTTTTTGCATTGGCGCCGTCAAGGCTTATCGAGACCCTCTTGATGCCGCTTTCTTTAATTTTCTTCGCCGTTATCCTATCTACAAGAGTGCCGTTTGTTGCAAGCGCAACCCTTAAATTTTTATTTGCCGCATAAGACGATATTTCGAATATATCGGGACGATATAGCGGCTCTCCGCCTGTTAATATCAAAATAGGACTTGAAAACCCGCACAGTTCGTCTATTACTTTAAAACACTGCTCCGTCGTCAGTTCGTCCGCCTGTCTTTCCATTCCGGCTTCCGCCCTGCAATGAACGCATTTTAAATTACATCTTGCGGTAAGTTCCCAAAATACTAACCTTAGTTCGTTTTTTGATTGATGCTGAAATATTTCTCTCATATCGCCTGCGCTTCGTTTTTTATCCCAATTTCTTCGTCCGTAAGGTAACATGCAGGATCCGGCGCCCACAGATTGCCGGCAGCCGCTTCCGATCTTACCCTGAAATTCCCGTTACATATATCAAGCCATTTACACCCGGCACATCTTCCCGTAACATAGTCTTTTTTATTTTTAAGCTTTTTCATTAATGGATTTGAAGTATCCTGCCATATCTCGCTAAACTTTCTTTCTTTAACATTGCCAAATGAATAGTGCCTCCAGAACTGGTCGGCATAAACCTCTCCGTCCCAACTGACGGAAGCTATTCCGACACCGGAACTGTTGCCTCCGTTCATCTTAAGAAGAGTCATTACTTCATCTGCCGCCTCTTTTCTATTTTCTTTTAATAACTTCAGATAGATATACGGACCGTCGGCATGATTGTCAACGGTAAGGACTTCTTTAGTATTATCGCGAGCATATACATCTTTGGTAAGTTTAAGTATCATGTCCATAGTTTGCCTTGCTTCTTCGTGCGACAGATCCTCATCAACAAGTTTACTGCCCCTGCCCGCATATACCAAATGGTAAAAACAGACCCTCGGTATGTTTTCTTCTTCCAAAAGTTTGAATATCCCAGGGATCTCCTGAGCGTTCCTCTTATTGATGGTAAAGCGGAGCCCTACTTTTATGCCCGCTTCTTTTGCGTAATTGATTCCTGCCATAGCTTCTAAAAACGCCCCTTTTTTACCTCTGAATTTGTCATGCACTTTGGAAAGCCCGTCAAGGCTGATTCCGACATAAGATAAGCCTACTTTTTTCAGTTCGGCGGCAAGCTCTTTAGTAATCAGTGTGCCGTTCGTGGAAATTACTGCTCTCATGCCTTTAGATTTTGCATAAAAGGCAAGATCAAGAAAACGGGGATGCATCAACGGCTCCCCGCCGGAAAAAAGCATTACCGGCGAACCGAATGCCGCAGCATCCTCAATGAAAGCTTTTCCTTCTTCAAGCGTAAGCTCGTTATTATACCGAAGATTTTTAGATTGTGAATAACAGTGGATACAATTCAAGTTGCATGTTCTTGTTATATTCCATACTATTACCGGTTTTTTGTCCTCTGAAAATTGCAAAAGATGCGGCGGCAGTTTTCGGGACATTCTTCCGTAACGCAGCGCATCGGAAGCATGAACCCCGCCGCAATAAAGTTTGGATATTCCTACCATTTATTTAACCCCTTCTTCTCTTTCTTTTTTTATATTTATTTAATTTTTAACGTTTATTTTTATAAAAATCCGCTATTGTTTTTACAAAAGAATCTATAGTTTTATCCTCTGATATTATATCAGATTTAATTCCAAATCCCAATGCATAATTTGCCGTCTTTGCGCCTATGCTTCCAAACTTAATAATAGAAGATGCGATCTTCTTTAATAACCCCTTATCAATAAAATTAGCGCAACCTGCAAAACTTTTTACGGTAGAATAGCTGGTAAAAGTAATAAGATCAACCGGCGGATTTTTAGGATCAAAATCTTTGAACAGGCTTGTCATAGCGGGTAGCGCCGTAGTAGGAACCGTAGTTTCATAAACTACCAAATTGTTAAGGACTGCTTTTTTGGACGCAAGAAATTCCGGTAATTCCTTGTTTATTTCAAACGCTTGCGGAAAGAGAATATTCTTGCCCTTTAGATCTAATTTTTCAAGTTTTTTTATAATGCCTTTCTGAGAAAAGTCACCATGAGCAGGCAAGATATCGGGAATTATACCGTATTTCTTTAAAGCGGCTGAAGTAGCTTTTCCAACGCAGACAATATTTTTGCCGTAAAAAATCCTTGAATCCTTTCCTTTAGATTGCATCTTTTCAAAAAATGCAAAAACGGCATTGCAGCTGGTAAAGATAACGTAATCATAGATGTTAAAATTTTCTATTGCCTCGTATATCCTTTTTTCGTCTATATTTTTGCTTTGCTTTACAATCTTTATAAGCGGCAGCTCAATAGGTATGGCGCCTAACTTTCTAAGTTCGCCCGATAAAGCTGAGGCTTGATCGGTTGCTCTGGTAACAAGCACCCTTTTGCCGTTTAACGGTCTTCTTTTTTCAAACCAGTTTATCTTCTTTCTTAAACCGACTACCCTGCCTACAATTAATACAAGAGGGGCTTCTAACCGGCTTTTTCTCACCTTTTCGTTTATAGTGCCAAGAGTTGCCACAACAACCCTTTGATTTTGAGTTGTGCCTTCCTGAATTGCGGCTGTAGCCGTATTTTCACTTTTTCCTGCCGTTATCATATCCTTAACGATATTATCAAGATTTTTATATCCCATTAATACAACTATTGTGGAAGCGCCTATAATCTTATCCCAGTTTACACAGCTTTTTTCTTTATTTTCTTCTTCGTGCCCCGTAACTATGGCAACGGCAGAGGAATATTTTCTGTGCGTTAAAGGTATTCCTGCGTAAGCCGGTACCGCAAAAGAAGATGAAATGCCTGGTATTATCTCAAAAGGAATGCCTTCTTCGTAAAGCTTCTCGGCTTCTTCCCCCCCTCTACCGTACAAAAACGGATCCCCTCCCTTAAGCCTGACGACTACTTTGTTTTCTTTTGCTTTTCGCACTAAAAGATCGTTGATGGAATGCTGGGGAAGCGTGTGTTTGGACGATCTTTTGCCTGCGTATATTATTTCGCAGCCTTTTTTAGCGTATTCCAAAAGCCCATAGGAAATAAGGCTGTCATAAATTATTACATCGGCTTCTGCGATAACTCTTTTACCCTTAATGGTCAAAAGTTCGGGGTCCCCCGGCCCCGCACCGGTGATATAAACTATGGAAGATATGGAAGATTTATTGGCGTTATTCGTGCCCATCATTCGTTATTGAAGAATTTTTGGAAATATGAAACATATAAAATATGATTATAAATATGATTATTATATGGTATTTTTACTTAATATCTCTAAGGCGCCTTTATTTATCAGGATTACGGCAAGGTTTCTTCCAAGTTCTTCAAACCGGCGCTTGTCGCTTTTTATCTCGTCTTCTAAATACTCTCCGTCAATATTTGCCACAAACCCTTTGATGTTAATGGTTTCGTTATCTATGCTCGAAAAAGCCCCCACCGGCGAAGCGCACCCGCAATTAAGCGTTTTTATAAATGTCCTTTCCGCAAATGTCGAACAATAAGTATCTTCGTCGTTTAAGGGTTTTAATATCTTGTCAATATTATCATTTTCCGAAAGATATTCTACGGCTATCGCCCCCTGACCGCACTGGGGAATAAAATAGGAGGGTTCAAGGTATGCATCTATGTCAGGTTTCATACCAAGCCTTATAAGTCCGCTGGCTGAAAGAACGACTGCATCAAAATAGCCTTTCCTTAATTTACCTATCCTTGTATTTATATTACCCCGTAGCGGTTCAAACACCAGATCTTCCCTTAGCCTTTTTAATAAACACTGCCTTCTAAGGCTTGATGTTCCAATAACTGCATGGTTTTTTAAGGCAGAGATAACATCTGGCGTCTTTAAATGTTCTGTGTTAGAACCTGTGTCTAAAGAAGCTTTATTTTTAAGGATTACGCAATCACGGGGATCGTCCCGCTTTAAAACACAACCGATCTTAAAAACCCCGGCTATTGTCTGAGGGATGTCCTTAAGGCTGTGAACGGCAATATCAACCCTTCTTTTAAGAATAGCGTCTTCGATCTCTTTAACAAATAAACCCTTTCCTCCGTAGCTGCTTAATGAGGCGGTTAAGATTTTATCCCCTGAGGTTTTGATTACTTCTACTGATATATCTATATCTTTATAGATATCCTTTAATTTTTTTTTTACTAAATTTGCCTGATATAACGCAAGCTTGCTACCGCGGGTGCCGATTTTTAATTGCAATATATTTGACCTTTTGGGTTATTGCCTTCATTGTGACGGCTGTTTTATTTTATCTTAATTTTATCTTATTTTATAAGCTTAATCTTTAACGATTTTTCATCCCGATTGCTGTTTTTCCGGGTTGTTTCGTCTTTTTTTGTTTCGTCTTTTTCATTAATATCCTGTTCCAGATTAAAAAGGGTTTTAGCGGCTTCCATAAGATTAATGCCGTTATCGTCCAAAGCATTTTTTTTAATCACTTTAACAGGGTCGTGCAGGATCTTGTTTGCAATAGAATTTATAAGCGTCCTTATATCATCGCTATTTTTATTTAAATATTTGCCTAATTCTTCGTTAAGGATGTTCTGGATCCTGTTTTTTAAGGCAACTATAATCGGAACCGCATTTAAGGAGCTTTTCCATGCTATAAATTCTTCGGCTTCGGACTCGACAATCTGGCTTGCTACTCCGGCTTCCTTTTGCCTGACATCCAAGTTGTTTTCAACCATTTTTCCAATATCATCAATATCAAAAAGATAGACGTTAGAAATTTTATTAACTTCAGGATCTATATTGCGCGGAACAGATATATCAATCAAAAACAACGGCTTTTGTTTTCTAAGTTTTATGATAGGCAACAGATCGTCATATTTTATAATAAAATTTTCGGCCCCCATGGAACACAGCACGATATCGGCTACGGTAAGGATTTTATAATATTCGGCAAAATCTATAACCCCTTTGCCATAATAGCCGAAGATTTCTTTTGCAAACTCCGCCGCTTTATCGTTTGTCCTGTTTGTTATGAATATTTCGGTAACCCCGTGTTTTATGAAATGTTTTGCCGCTACCTTCCCCATTTCTCCAACGCCCATAAGCAAGACCTTTTTATCGTCAATACTGTTAAATATCTTTTTAGCTATTTCCACAGCCGCATAGCTCACAGACACGGGGGCGCTTGCTATTTTTGTTTCCGTCCTTATCTTTTTTGCGCAGTAAAATGATCTATGAAAAAGTTTATTCAATAACGGTCCTGCCGTTTTTAAATCGCATGCCTCGTTATAAGCATTTTTTACTTGGCCAAGAATCTGCGGTTCTCCTATTATCATCGAATCTAAACTGGAGGTAACGGCAAATAAATGGGATATTGCTTCTTTATTTTTAAATGTGTAAAACATATTATACAGGCCGGCATCGTTCCCTGCCCCGTCGCCAAAAAAATAATTTAATATATAATTTTCGATCAGTTTGATTGGATTGATATTTTCAGCTTCGCTCTCATGTATGATCATAACAAATTCAGCCCTGTTGCATGTAGATATAACGGTAATTTCTTTAATTAAAGAATGAGCGGCGACACTTGAATGAATTGATAAAAGCCCCGATATAAACCTCTGTCTCGCCTCCTTTGTCCGGAGTTTTTTGGAAACTGCCTCTCTATGGTCCAGATCCGCCGTTTTATGGTTCAAACCAAAAATTACTATATCCATAATTTATTTATATATTTATTGCGCACATCTAATTAATATAAATTTAATATAAATATAAAAAATATTACATATTTTATTGCATAACATAAAATAAATAACTTTAATGCAAGAAGCCGTGAATTTGGGGGAATAAATATAAAGAAAGCGCTAAAGTCGAAACGATCATCAAAAATCCAGCAATACTGAAAATAGCCGCTCTTTTACCCCTTAACCCCCTTGAAATCCTTTCGTGTAAAAGAATTGCGTATATAAGCCATGTAATTAGAGAAATTACCTCGATAGGTTTTACCGTTGTCATAGAACCAAATAAAGAATTTGACAGGTAGATGCCTATCGCAAGCCCTGCGGTAAGCGTCGGAAAACCTATTTTCAGACATTGATAGTTCATATTATCCAATAATTCCAGATTATAACCCTTGCCCAGATAAAATACCTCGTCCCAGCCGTATTTTTTATAACCCTTTTTATCACCTTCCCTGTTTTTATCGAATATTTTTAAATTCTTTTTAAGCTTGACCCGCCTTTCCTGAAAAATATATATTAAAGAAATCATAAAAGCAAGAGCAAACAGGGAATCCCCTAATAGAATGAGTAGTATATGAGTAACAAGCAGGCTCGAATTAACCATAAGCGCCGTCCGAAAATCGGCGGCAGGCGCAAAATAGGAGATAAAAAGGGTAAGGTATGCAAGGGGGGAAACATAGATAAGCACGTATTTGGCTTTATATAAAAGACTGAATATTATAATTACAAGCATAAGGATCCATGAATTAAAAAAAATAATGGAAGCAATGGAAATGCCGTGATATATGCTGTATCTGTTTATCAATAAAAGAAGAATAAAGGATTGAATAATGAAGCCGGAATAGATTAAAACAATGAATGTCCTGTATAAATTTTTCTGCCGGGAAAAAAGCAGTAAATATGAAAAAAAATAGATGAAAAATGGAATAAGATAGTAATATTTATTGATCATGGCCATTGCCTAATTTTCTGAATAAAATTGCTTAAAAACAGGCTGATCTCGTTATATCTTTTTTTTCTGACAAGTTCAAACAATTCTGAAGCGACTAATTTATTGAAAACCTTCTGATTTTCGCGCTGAGGCAGTTTTTTCATTTTAATTTCCTTTCTCATCATACCCAAAAGCCTCACAAATAAATTGTATTCCTCTCCGTAAACCTTTTCCAAATCTTCTCTGATTTTTTTAGCAAGTCTCGGGGACAGGCCGCCGGTAAACACCGCTATATCAAATTCTCCCCTTGAAACAAGAGCGGGAAGGGTAAAAGTGCAGAGTTCTGGTTTATCGGCAATATTGATCAAAATACTCTTTTTAATGCATATTTTATATAGCCCTTCTTCAATTTTGTTATTTTGTGGATTTGACGAAATTGCGCAAAAAACCGCTACTACCCCCTCTTCATCTCCCGGTTTATATAGCCTTTCTATCCATCTGATCCTGCCTTCATTAATAAATGCCTTAATTTTGCCGGTAACTTCCGGGGACACCACTTTAATCCGCGCCCCCCTTTCGATCAATCTTTCTATCTTTCTTGTTGCAACTATCCCGCCGCCGATAACAAGAATCTTTTTTTTATAAATATTAAGGTTGATGGGGTAGTATTTCATAAACCGGTTATCCGCCAAAGATCAATGCGGAAAAAATATATATGTCCGCATTATGTTTATAGGCATCCGGAGGCAGGCCCGCTTTTATGGACACAGCTTCTAAAAACCCTTTTCTGTCCATATTATGTTCAAGGGCAACTTGCGGAAGCAGAACTCCATGATAAGGACCTTTTATCAGGTGTATGCCGTGCTTTCCAATTTCTATCTCCTCAAGACCACTTATTTTTTTAAGAGGCGATAAAACCGATATTTCAATTTTTATCTCTCCTAATTCACTATTTGCAAGAGGTCTGAATCTCGGATCGGCAAACGCGGCCTCACGGGCCATTTTATAAACATTTACATACAAGGGAATCAAGGAGATAAAATTTCCGATGCACCCCCTTAATTGAACCCCCTTGGTCTTTAATGTTACAAAAACACCCGCATTTTCTTTTAAATTACCGGTCAAAAAACCCTTTAACTCGTCTGAATATAAATATTCGTCGCCTCTTTTTTTTAACCTGTCTTCGATAGACTGTTTGGCGATATTGATCAAAAGCTCTTTTTCACTACGGCTTAAATCGAATGTTTCAAATGTTTCAAATGTTTCGGATATGTTGTTCACAATATTCAATATTAAAATAAATATATTAAATTAAATATATTAAATATATAATTTAATTTATAAATTTTCAATGGTATATGACCATTCTATGTCGCATGCTTTTTTTAGCATTGCCCAAACACTGCAGTATGTGTCTTTGGCAAGCTCGATAGCCCTTTTTACGGCATTTTCATTAATATCTGAGCCTTTAAACGAATAAATTATGCCTATCTTCGTAAAAACCCTTGGGTGCGAGTCTGCCCTTTCGCCCCTCACCTTAACATTAAAGGAGCGAATATCCTGCTTTTTTTTCTTAAGTATTGATATAATATCCATTGCACTGCATCCAGCAAAACTCATAAGCAAAAGTTCGGTCGGCTTTACGCCTTCATCGTCTCCGCCCACATTTTTCGACGTGTCTAATAAAATCTTATAGCCCAGGTTACTTATGGAATTAGCATCAAACTGAAGATTTTTAATATGATTTAATTCAACCTCCATTACAACAGGCATAATATCCTCCTTCTATAAATTAATTTTTTCTTAAAATTCGTCCTTAATGTCCCTTTCAAGAAGCAAGCGCAGGGCATCTTTGGGCTTTAAATCCTCATACAATACGGAAAACACCACATCTGTGATCGGCATATAGATATTTTTTTGTTTAGCTATCAGATGAACCGATTTTGTCGTAGCAACGCCTTCCGCTATCATTTTCATCCCCTTTAAAATAGAAGTTAAATCCATTCCCTGACCTATCTTGATGCCGACGGTCCTGTTCCTGCTAAGATCGGAGGTAGAGGTTAAAATCAGATCGCCAATACCCGATAAACCGGTGAAAGTGCGCATGTCCGCTCCCATAGCTTCTCCGAATCTCGTCATTTCGATCATCCCTCTTGTGATTAGTGCGGCACGCGCATTATAACCAAGGTAAAGCCCGTCGGAGATACCGCATGCAATCGCTATTATATTTTTAAGGGCTCCTCCAAGTTCCACGCCGACGACATCGTTTAGCGTATATATTCTGAAATTATAAATATTTTTAAAAAAAGCCCTTAAAGTGTTTAGAACATAACTGCTATATGAGGCGATGCAGACAGCCGTCGGAAGACATTGTCCCACTTCAACCGCAAAACTGGGACCGCTAAGGGCGGCATACCTTTCAAGCATCGGTTTTCCAAGAACATCCGAGAAAACCTCATGCGGCATCTCCAGCGTTTGTTCGCCTACCCCTTTAGCGGTATTCACGAAAATATAGTTATTAAGGTCAAAAACACCGCCGTATTTTTTTATCCCGATAAGCGTATCCTTAAGAGCAAGGGAAGGAACGGCAAGAAATATTATCCGGCAATTTTCAAAAAGCGGTTCAAACTTGTCTGTTATTATTATATTGCCGCTAAAAGGCAGCCCTTCAAGATAATCAGGGTTTTGTCCGGCTTTTCTAAGCTTCTGCGCGGACTTACGTGTTCTGCATTTTAGATATACCTTGTCTACAACCTTCGAAAAATTAATGGAGAGCGCCGTGCCAAAGCTTCCCGCGCCTATTATGCCGACAGAATTTTCCATGATCAATATAGTTTTTTCCACGAAAGACCAGAAAAAAAGGGGTTATTTTTTAATCTTCCGCAGAAGCGATAACGGCACTTGAAACCCTTTCATCCTCATTAAGATTGATCAGCCTCACGCCCATGGTATTCCTGCCGATTGTGCGCAGATCGCCCGCTTTTATCCTGATCAGCCTGCCAGCAGAAGTGATCAATATTATATTGTCATCTGCCGTAACCTTTAGAACACATACGACAAAACCGTTCCTTTGACCGGTTTTAATAGCGATCAAACCGCTGCCACCTCTTTTCTGCTTGCGAAATTCGGCCATTTTAGTCTTCTTTCCGTAACCCTTTTCCGTTACCCCGACGAGAAGATCTGCTTCCGACGCAAGCACATCCATTGATACACATTCATCACCTTTCAAAAGACTGATCGCCTTAACACCCATAGCGCCCCTGCCAAGGAGCCTAAAATCATTAATATCGCAGCAGATGGATTTCCCCATCTTCGTTGCAATGACTATGAGCTGTTTTTTTAAGGAACTGGAAGTGATTTGCACACTTATAACCTCGTCGCCGCTCTTTAGCCTGACGGCTATCATGCCGCCCTTTCTTATATTGGCAAAATTATTTAAAGACGTCCTGACGAGCTGTCCTTTTTTAGTTGCAATCGCTATTGAATAGCCGGGGTCGAAATTTTCGACGGATATAAAAGACGATATTCTTTCATTTTTCCTAAGATTTAGAAGATTTATTATAGGCCTTCCTTTTGCCTGCCTCTGGGTCTCGGGTATCTCATAAACTTTAAGCTTATACGCATTGCCCTGGTTTGTAAAGAAAAGGACACTGTCATGCGCTTTAGCGCAAAACGAATTTATTACAAAATCCTCTTCTTTTGATCTTATGCCTATAAGACCCTTACCGCCTCTATTCTGGCTCTGAAAGGAAGATAATTTTATCCGTTTTATATAACCATTGTCGGTTATCATTACAAGCATGGCGTCATTAGGTATAAAGTCAATCTCATTAACCTCTTTTTCTTCGTCAACTATTTCAGTCCTTCTTTCATCGCCGAATTTTTCCTTTATAAACTTAAGCTCGTCTTTGATGATTTTTTTTATTAAAATCTCGCTTTCCAATATCTCTTTAAGTTTTTTGACCTTTCCTACAATCTCTTCGTATTCTTTTATTATCTGCTGTCTTTCAAGATTCGTTATTTTTTCAAGTTTCATATCTAAAATAGCCCCCGCCTGTATATCCGAAAATGAATATATTTTAATAAGAGCTTGTTTGGCTTCGGCAGGAGAACCGGAGTTTTTTATGACCTCTATAACCTCATCTATGTTCTGCGCAGCTATCTTCAAAGCTTCCAATATATGCAGCCGTTCCATCGCTTTTTTTAATTCAAAAGCCGTTCTTTTTGTAACAACTTCCTTTCTGAAATCAATAAAAAGTGAAAGCATGGACTTCAAATCGAGTATTTTGGGCTGATTGTTGACTATCGCAAGCATTATTACCCCAAAAGTAGTTTCAAGGGGGGTTGACGCAAACAGTTTGTTCATCAATACCCTTTCATTGGCATCCCTTTTTAATTCGATAACTATCCTGAGCCCATCCCTGTCCGATTCGTCGCGCAGATCCGAAATTCCCTCGACCTTTTTTTCCCTCGCAAGCTCGGCAATCTTTTCAAGCAGTTTGGATTTATTTACCTGATAAGGTATCTGGTCAATAATGATCTTTGAATTCTCAAAATAATGCCTCGCCCTGAGTTTCACAAGTCCTCTTCCCGTATTAAAATAGCTGTAGACGCCGTTTTTCCCGTAAATTATTCCTCCTGTAGGAAAATCCGGCCCTTTTATAAATTTTTGCAGTTCGCCTATCCCGCATGACGGATTGTCAATAAAATAAAGCAGGGCGTCAATTGATTCATTAAGATTATGCGGCGGAATGTTGGAAGCCATGCCGACCGCAATCCCCGAAGAGCCATTTATAAGAAGGTTCGGAAACTTTGCCGGCAGTATGGCAGGTTCTTTAAGAGAGCCGTCGTAGTTCGGCATAAAATTAATGGTCTCATTTTCTATGTCGTCTAATAAAAGCGAAGAAAGCCTCGTCATCCTGACCTCGGTATATCTCATGGCAGCAGGTGGATCGCCGTCTATGGAACCGAAATTGCCCTGCCCATCAATAAGAGGGTATCTTAAAGAAAAATCCTGCGCCATTCTGACTATCGTGTCGTAAACCGCCGTATCTCCATGGGGATGAAATTTACCTATTACGTCCCCTACGATCCTTGCCGATTTTTTATACGGTTTGTTATAATCGTTAGAGATCTCGTTCATGGCAAACAGCACCCTTCTATGAACGGGTTTTAGTCCATCTTTTACCTCTGGAAGCGCCCTGCCGATGATCACACTCATGGCATAATCAAGGTAAGACTGCTTCATTTCGTCTTCAATATTAATGTCAATAACACTCTGCTGATCCAAGTTCTTCTCCTTATTAATTTTAATTTATCCGCCGATCTTATTCATATAATCGTTCGCCCACCCGGTATCTATATCACCGCTACAAATACGGTTCTTAAAGTTTTCGGCTTTTTCATTGAACAGATGTGTCTGTTTTTTTTGTTTAAGCGCGTCTTCAATATATTTAAATATAATATCATCATTACCAGCGGTATTTTCATTATTTTCATCCAAGAGCTTTTTTATATCATATTCGTTGTCATAAAAAAGACATGTCCGCAGCTTGCCTGAAGCTGTTAATCTCAGTCTGCTGCAGCCTTCGCAAAAATGTTTAGAAAGTGGGCTTATAAAACCAATCACAGCCTTATTATCCGAAAAGGTAAAATCCTTGCTGACGGATGCATTTACGGATAAATTTCCATCAGATTTATCGTTTAAAGGCATGAAGCCGCTAAACGCCTCTTTAATCCTGTCCTCCACCTCTTTAGAAGTAACGGTTTCACCGGCGTTTAAACCCACCGGCATATACTCGATAAATCTTAAATTAAATTCGTGAGCCCTCGCAAAATTAACAAAATCGATTATCTCGCCGTCATTGATATTGCGGATCAGGACGGCGTTTACCTTTACCGGATAAAATCCAACTTCTTTAGCCCTGTATATGCCGTTTAAAACATCATTTAACCTGCCTAACCTTGTAATCCTTAAAAATACGTCTTCTTTCAAGGAATCAAGGCTTATATTGACCCTTTTTAAGCCTGCGTCAAAAAGCTCAGCCGCAAACGGCTCAAGAAGCAGGCCGTTAGTCGTCATCGCTATATCGTTTACCCCTTTTATACCGCTTAAATCCTTGATAAAACGGGTTATCCCTTTTCTTACAAGCGGCTCTCCTCCCGTTATTCTTATCTTGCTGATCCCGTGAACAGAAAGTATATTTACTAACCTCAAAATATCTTCATAAGAAAGAACATCGGCATGGCTGACAAGTTTGACACCTTCTTCAGGCATGCAATATACGCACCTTAAGTTGCATCTGTCGGTAACGGAGATCCTCAGGTATGTTACTTTTCTTCCAAACCCGTCGGCTAATGACCTATAAATATTCATTTTATTAACACATTAACTAATGCTTATTTGTTTATTGTTTATTGTAAAGATAAGTCAAAATAGTAATATGGGTTTCTGATCTTTTTAGTTTTAGTTGTTATCTGCGGTTCGGTTCCAGCGATATAAGGCATTAAAATAGGATTTTTGTAGTTCGAAGAAGCTAATAAGCCGGTATGCGGATTTATCTCGGCAAAAACTATGCCATGCGGTATCCTAAAAGGTCTGGGATGGTATATTTCTAAGGCTTTAGACATATATGAATCCCAAATCGGCGCAGCAGTGATAGCCCCGACCATAAACCTTCCCATGGAATGATAATCGTCGCGCCCCGTCCATACCCCAGTGGCAAGCGACGATGTATATCCTATAAATATGCCGTCCCTGTACTGGCTCGATGAACCGGTTTTCCCTGCAACATAAGGAGCAACGCTTCTGATTTTCGATATCGTAACGCCGGTGCCGTTGGTGATAACCCGCTCAAGCATATTTGTAAGCACATAGGCAACGCCGGGACTTAAAACTTGTTTACATGCGGGATTTTTGCGATATATGGGTTTTCCGCCGGGAGTCAATATTTTTGTTATAAATACCGGTTTGCATTCGATCCCGCTATTTGCAAATGCCGAATAGGCATCGGTAAGGTCGATGAGCCTTATGCTTGAAGAACCGAGCGCCATAGTTAGATTTTTAACAAGGTGATGGATGCCCATCGTTCCGGCAAGGTGAACCACATTATTTATCCCTATTTTGTCCAAAAGCTTAACCGCTACGACGTCTATTGAATGCGCAAGTGCAATTAAAAGAGGCGTAGGACCCGTAAACCGTCTGGAAAAGTTATGAGGTTTATAGTATTTACCCGGAACGCCTGTAGGATATATCACGGGTGTATTGTTTATTATGGAAGAAGGGGTATAGCCAAGACTCAGGGCTTCCGCATAAAGAATAGGCTTAAATGCGGAACCGGTCTGTCGTTTGGAATAAAGCGCCCTGTTGAATTGGCTAACCCCATAATCGTAACCGCCGACCATGGCTTTGACATAACCGTTTTTTGGGTTTATCGAGATAAGCGCTCCTTCGATAACATCTTTTTCTTCTAATGAAAATATAGGGATATGGTTTTTTCCGTAGCCGTCGAACTTTACCAATATTTCATAACCAGGATTTAATGCCTGCGAAACACTGCTTATTTGCCTGTATGCAAAATAGACATAGCGTTGGAATTTCGATGCCCATCGCATATTACTTACTGGTAGAACGCCAAGAAATTTGCCGACTGCAATATCGGCATAACTCCCGTCTGGCGCAATATATGTTACAAAACCTTTATACATATGACCGGCATACAGGCTATTAACAGCATCCTTTTCCTTGTTTATCGCGACTTTCATTTGAGCGTAGGATAGCGCCTTAAGCGGTCCGGTATAGCCATAATGATGGTTTAACGTGTTAAGTCCAGATTTTACCGCTTTGTCTGCATACTTTTGCGCCCTTGCGCTTAAAGCGGAGTATATTCTTAAACCGCCTTCTTTATATATGCGCCTTCCGTATTTATTGATTATAAACTGCTTGATAAACGCAAGATAATACGGCGCAACACCGTAATATCTGAAATAATCATTAAAAACAAGTTTAGTATTGTATGCTTTAACCGCCTGCGCCTGCGTAATAAAACCATCACCGACCATCTGTTCCAAAACATATCTCTGCCGCCTTCTTGCATCTTTGTAATGAAGGTAAGGATCGAGGAAGGAAGGAGCCTGGGGCAGGCCTCCGAGCATAGAGGCTTCGGCTAAATTAAGTTTCCATACTGGAATGCCGAAATATGTCAAAGAAGCGGCTTGCACGCCATAAGCGTTGCTGCCAAGATATATCTGGTTTAAGTATATACCGAGAATGTCGTTTTTAGACAGATGTCCGGCAATACGATAAGCAAGGATAGCCTCCCTGAGTTTCCATATATATGTCCTTTGGTATGGGGTAAGGATGGTCTTTGCAACCTGCTGGGTAATGGTCGAGCCGCCCTCTACAATACGCCCGGCCATAAGATTGACTACAAACGCCCTCAGTATTGCTTTAAAATCCAAAGGCCCTTGATTGTAAAAATTTTTATCCTCTGCGGCTAAAAACGCCTCTCTTACTTGAACGGGTATCTCAGAAAATGGGACGACTTCCCTGTTGACCGGACCCAAATAACCCACGAGTTTTCCGCTTGCCGAATATATATAATTGATCTGCGCAGGGTGATAATCTTTAAAAGAAACTATATTGGGAACGGTGGAGGCAAGCATAAAATAAAGGATGCCGAGTATGACGAAGGGGGTTAAAATAACTCCGAAAACAGCAAGTAAAATAAATTTTATTTTTCTTTTTTTCTTTTTTGCTTTAATCATAAATAAGAAGTAAGTAAGAAGTAAGAAATAAGTTATGAAGTTATACCGTCAAACAATTTATACTATTATTTATATTGATATCCATTATCTATTATCCATTATACACAATAAACCAAATATTTAAAAGTTGCAAAGGAAACCACGGCAGTTTAAAGGCTTAAGGTGACGAATAAAACTATGCAGGTTTGTAATGATTTGAAAAAGGGCTGTTTAAAATGACGATAGTGTTGTTTTCCAGTCTAAAAAGATAAAGGCTTTTTTTAAACGTATTGGCAAAAAGCCGGCTTATTCCGCATACGCCTTTAAAAACCTTTATATTAAGAAGACTTTTATAAACGGAACGCCCTTCCGGTTGTCTTTGGGAATTTCCGGCAAGAAGGGCGGCTTTGATCATAATATCTCCAATATCGTATCCCTCTGCCGAAAGAATATTTGGCTTATGTCCATAATATTTCAAATATTTGGAAACAAAATCTTTTACCACCATGTTACCGCTATGAACAAAAAACCCGTTTGGAAATACGACCCCCTGCATATAAAAACCGTATTTTCCCAAAAAATGAGGAGAATCGAAATCGCTTAAACCAAACAGGTGAATTCCTGTTATATTATAGTAAACAAGCTGCGTTAAAATTAATTTTAATTTATCTGCACTTCCTATTACAAAAAGTCCGTCAAATGGGATCTGCGGCTTTGCTTTTGTAATGCCGTGCATAAGGTTATACGGGGTAACGCCGAGCTCTTGCTCCTGCGCTTTAGTCATGTTTCCGCTGCCTGTATTTTGGAACGTCACGATGGAACTAAAATTGTAAAAAAAATCAACAGTTTTACCGGCATAGGCAGTGGTGTTTTGGATTGTAAGCCCGTATTTTCCGGCATAGCGGTTTAAATAAGAAGCTATTTTGTTTCCGTAAGCGTTATCCGGATAGATCGCGGAAATAAAATCTATCCCTTTGTCTTTCGCATATCGCATATCGGCTTTAACCTGATCTTTTTCCGTCATGCCGTAATTAAAAAGATACGGTGAATCATAATGGGAATTTTTAACGGGCGCAGGGGATATGACGGGGATTTTATATTTAGACGAATACCTTGTAAAATAGCTAAGCTGGCTGGAAAACAACGGACCTATAACACCTGCAATATTTTCCTGTTTAAAACTCCGGAACATGTTCTTAATAACATTTCTGCCGGCCTGCGGCGATAAATTTACAAGTAAGAATTTAACTCCGCTGTTTTTATTCTGTTTTGCAGAAAATATTACGCCGTTTACGAACTGCTTGCCAAAAAAACCGTATGTTCCAGAAACTGGCAGCGCCACGGCAATCTTTACCTGCCCCTGCCCTGTCTGAGTGGAGTTCCCGGCGTAAACCTCCTTGTTAAACAAATTAAACAAAAAAATGCTTGTAAAAACGATTGCAAAAACTATAATAATTAAACGCGGCACCCTCATAATAAACAGCATGATTGATTTATTTTAACATAAATACTTAAAAATTTGCAGTAAAATTTGAACTAAATTTAATTTTAATTTATTTAAACATACAGCCTAAAATGCCCGAAAGATTGCATATATATTATAAAATACTTTTAAAAAGCAGGGTTACCGGACCTAAGGCAATAAATTATATTATAGATAAAATTAAAGGCAATTTTTCCGGCGTTACGGACATAGACGATAAAACAATAGAAAATATAATAGTAAATGAGCTTGACAGTCTTGTAAAAGTAAATATCGGAAAGAGGTTCGGCATTTTAAAAAAAGAGGCGATAAAAGAAGAAGCGATACTTAATAAGCATAATATAAAATATATCGAAACAGCCGGTCTCGGATACAATGAATATCTTCCGCCGTTTATATATTATACCGGAAACTTGAATATAAACAGTTTCCGGCGCGGAAGCGCAAATAATAACGGCCGGGTTAAAAACACCGTGTTTATTACAAGTTCGAGATACGACGGCAGTAAAATTTATAAATTAAATGAAAATACCATGACATCTTTTAAATTGTCAATTAAAGAAATCTTAGCTAACTCTGCCGAAAACCCCCTGTTCTTTACGGGCTTATCCAGCGAAGCGGAAAAAGCCGTGATCAGAAGCCGCATGCCCGAATTCCCAGAATTCGATGAAAGGCTGATTATTTTGCCGCACGAATCCCTGTTATTTTATGAGAAAAACTATCCGTTTTGCTCCATTTTTCCCGCAATATCCATAATAGACCCATTTATAACTTATTCTAAATATGCGTTCGCAATGAGAAACAAACTTGCGCTGAGCCTATCGGACAAGCTTCTCATCATATATCTATCGAAAAAAAGCCTCCTTTCGGGGTTGATAGAAAATTTTAAAAATAGCGGCAAGGGGGTTATGATTATAAATAATAAGGCAACCGGCACCGCGCCCGTTTTATTGCATAAAAAACCAAAAAACTTTGAATTTTCCGACAATGAAAAACTGATCATAAAATATCTGAATAATAAAAAGGTTTATATTGACAATTTAATTAATTTAAGCAATATTGGTTCAAGTGAAGTTCTTCAAATTGTTTCTTCGCTGGAATTAAAAGGGGCGGTAAAACGGCTGCCAGGCGGATTGATCGAACTAAACAGATAAATTGCTTAGCGAAAATTGTATAGTGAAAAGTGGTTATTATTATAATTTGCAATAAAGTTCCAGTATATTGTAATATAATTTGCAATATCGCATAAATACATAAATAAAAAATAAAATTGACCTTATCGCAATAAATAACCCAGATAATATTAATATAATATACATAATATAATATATAATATAAATAATGAAAAAATTAGTAATAGTCGAATCACCTTCAAAAGCCAACACGATAAATAAATATCTTGGCGCCGATTTTCTTGTTAAAGCGACCATGGGGCACATAAAAGACCTTCCGAAAAATAGAATGGCAGTTGATGTCGAAAACAATTTTGAACCGCACTATGAAATAATAAAAGGTAAAGAAAAGGTAACCGAAGAGATTAAAAGATTCGCCAAAAATGCCGAGGTGGTCTATCTCGCTCCCGACCCGGACAGGGAAGGAGAAGCGATAGCGTGGAACGTTAAAGAGATTATTGATTCGATAAAGGGTAAAAAACCGGAAGTAAAAAGGGTTCTTTTTAATGAAATAACAAAAGACACCGTCAAAGACGCTATAACAAACCCCGTAAATCTTAACGAATTTATGTGGGAATCCCAGAAGGCGCGCAGGATACTTGACCGGCTGGTAGGATATAACTTAAGCCCTTTTCTTTGGGAAAAGATTAGACGGGGGCTTTCCGCCGGCAGGGTTCAATCGGTCGCTCTTTACCTGATAGTTGAAAGGGAAAAAGAGATAATTGCCTTTAAAGCCGAAGAATACTGGACGCTCGCGGCATTATTCAATACCGCTTCTAATCTCGATATCCTTACGGATCTTTCCAAAATAAACAAAAAAGATCCCGAGATAAAAACAGCCGAGGATGCCGAAAAATTAAAAAGCGCCTTGTTAAAAATAGCCGGCTTCAAGATCTCGGGCATAGATAAAAAACCGGTAAAAAGAAATCCCCCTTTGCCATTCATTACAAGCACGCTCCAGCAGGAAGCCTTTAAAACACTCAGGTTTTCGGTCAAAAAAACAATGGAAGTAGCTCAAAGGCTGTATGAGGGAGTAGAGATCGGCGCCGTAGTGGGAATAAGCGATAAACCTCTGGGTCCCACCGGTCTTATAACATATATGAGGACGGATTCTACGAGAATATCGGATATTGCGGTTAAAACTGCCAAGGACTATATAAAAAACGCCTATGGAGAAGATTACATTAAAGATGCGCCCGGCGCAGCTTCAAAAAAACAGGAGGGCAAAAAGATTCAGGACGCGCACGAAGCCATCAGGCCTGCAAATGTATTTTTAATGCCTGGGCGGATAAAACAGTACTTAGATAATGACGAGTACAGGCTTTATAACTTGATATGGACGATCTTCCTCGCTTCCCAGATGTCAAGAAGCATTTATGACCAGTATAGTATTTCGATTTCAGGCAAATTTGAAGACGAGTATTTATTTAAGGCAACGGAGAGCGTTTTAAAATTCGACGGTTATCAGAGGGTTATTGCCGAAAACCTTAAACCTACTGAATCACGGGAAGATGAGACAAAAACAGCAGGGTCTATTTATAAAATGTTCGACCTTTTATCGGTCAATGAACCGCTAAATTTAAAAAATATGGATCTCCTTCAGCATTTTACTGCACCGCCGCCAAGATATACCGAAGCGTCCTTAGTCAAGGCTCTTGACGAAAACGGCATCGGAAGGCCGTCCACATATCAGGCGATTATTGCCAATATAAAAGGCAAGGATTACGTTACGCTTGAAAAAGACACCGGTTCTACCGCAAAGTTCAAGCCGACGGAGTTGGGAATAATGGTGTCTGATATTTTAAAGGCCGGATTCCCAGACATATTAGACATAAAATTTACTGCAAATATGGAAAATAAATTAGACGAAATAGAGCAGGGGAAGGTGGACAGAAAAACTCTCCTTTCGGACTTTTATGCCAAATTGCAGGACAGGCTTAAGCTGGCGGCTAAAGGCATTAAAGATATTAAAGGCGCCTCCGTCCCAACAGATATAAAATGCGAAAAATGCGGAAAACCGATGGTGATTAAATTCGGCAGGTTTGGCAAATTTCTTGCGTGCAGCGGGTATCCCGAATGTAAAAACACGAAAGAGCTTACCTCACATGCAAAAGAAGGTGCGGCTATTGCGGCTGCCGCTCCTGAAACTACGGAAACATCTATAATATGCGAAAAATGCGGAAAACCGATGGTGATTAAATTCGGCAGGTTTGGCAAATTTCTTGCGTGCAGCGGGTATCCCGAATGTAAAAATACGAAACCCATGCCCCTTAAATCAAATATACCATGTCCAACTGGATGCGGCGGTTATCTGTCGCTAAAACGCACAAAAAAGGGGAAAAAATTTTACGGATGTTCAAACTATCCCGGGTGCAATTATGTAACATGGAACCTGCCAAAACAGGAATATAAATAAATAATGTTTTTATTTTGGGCGGCGTTTTCCAAAAATTACCGTCCCGAGCCTTACTATCGTAGCTCCTTCCTCGACGGCTACTTCATAATCGCCGGATGTTCCCATAGAAAGCTCCTTTAGCTCACTTTTATATATGCCTTTATCATTGACGTCTTTAAGAATCTGCCTTAGTATTTTAAAATATTTCCTGTTATCCTCGCCGCCTGCGGGTAAGGGCGGCATGGTCATAAAACCTCTCAAAATTATATTATTCAGTTTATTTATGTGTATTACGGCTTCTATGGCATCTTCAAAAAAAAGACCGGTTTTGGCAGGCTCTTTTGAAAGATTTATCTCTAAAAGAATATCGGTGGTGGTGTTCTGTGAAGAAGAAATTTTGTCAATAACATCCGCCAGGGCGGCGCTGTTTACCGAATGTATCAGGCAAACCTTGCCGACAACATTCTTTACTTTATTTTTCTGGAGGCGGCCTATTATATGCCAGTTAATTTCCTTAACGCCGCGTAAGGCTTCATATTTTGGTAGAAACTCTTGAACATAGTTCTCTCCAAAAACGGTGATACCGCAGTTAAAGGCAATTTTGATCTCTTCTACGGTTCTTGTTTTAGAAGCCGCAAGCAGTGCTATGTCCGCCGGCGACCTTCCATGTTTTAAGGCGGCTATTTTTATCCTTTCTTTAACTTCTTCCGTTCTTTTAAAGATCTCAGTTTGGTTGAAAACGTACATGACTATTTTTAAAATGACAATGCGTCAGGTTAAAAAAGCAAGCTCTTTTGATCTTAAATAAGCCGCGTTAACAGCCGAGTCTATTACGTATTTGATCCTGCCTTCTTCAAGCTTGCTTAAACCGTAAGCGGTCGTGCCGCCGGGTGAAGTCACCATATCCATAAGTTCTTGTATGGAATAGGAGCCAAACTCTTTTGAGTTTAAAAGTTCACTCGATCCAAGTATAGTCTGTACAACAAGGCTTTTCGCAATACCTCTTGAAAATCCAAGCTTAATCCCTGCTTCGATAAAAGCCTCGGCGATCAAAAAGAAATAGGCGGGGCCACTGCCGCTTAAAGCAGTGACCGCATCAAAATACTTCTCTTCTAAAACCAATACCTTTGAAGATGTCTTCAATATGTCAATAATTGTTTTAAGTTCGCGCTCTTTTACGGAATTATCGGAACATACCACGCTCATTCCACCGCCGATTAAAGAATTTATATTTGGCATAACCCTGACCACTTTAAAAATGGAAGAAGCGCCCCGGTATTTGCCGAAAGCCTGCCGCATTGCAGAAATGCTGACCCCGCCGGCAATGGAAACAAATATGACTTCTTTTTTACTTTTCATGCCGTTAATCGCACCCGAAGCGGTTTCCAGAACACTTGCAACCACGCTTGGTTTAACGGCTATAAAGACAAGTTCCGAATTTTTGATTACTTCGCTTATGCTGTTTAATATCGTAACACCCAATGCATTTTTTATAAAATCCTGCCTTTCGATATCAGGATCATAAACAGATATTTCTACTTTTTTTCCGGAATTAACTATGCCTTTTGCAAGACCGTAAGCCATATTCCCTGCGCCGATAAATCCCAAAGACAAATAATTGTTTGACATCTTTAGCCTCCCTGAAATAAAATTGATTATTAGAGATTAAATGTTCATAATAATTGTTATTTTATTTTATATCTTATCAAAAAATCTTATAAAAGTCGTTACGCTTATTCTTATTTTTAAAAAAGAGCTTTTTTATTGTGTTTATTATGTCCAAAATTAACCATGATGGGCGGGGACATGGGATGCCCCCAAGTGAATCTGAATTAGAATCCGGCAGGTCCGAAAAAAATTTAAGGCTCGCTTTGCTGCTTACATTGTGTATTCTTGTCACCGAATTTTTCGGCGCGGTCATATCGAACAGTATGGCGCTTTATGCTGATTCCGGACATATTTTTGTGGATGTTTCATCGCTTTTTATAGCATGGTTTGCCCAGACGCAGGTTAAAAAGAAACCCACAAAAAAAATTACATACGGCTATCACAGGCTTGGGATTTTGGCGGCGCTATTCAACGCAACCCTGCTTTTTCTTATCTCTATCGTCATATTCTACGAAAGCTATTTAAGGCTTGTCCATCCGAAAGCTGTCAATTCGGGGCTTATGATTCTGTTTGCGGCCGTGAGCCTTACCGTAAATATTATAATAGGACTTAAGATACGCAAAGATATTCATTCCAATTTAAATCTAAAAAGCTCGTTTTTCCATATAGTCGGCGATTCCCTTGTGTCGTTTTCGATAATCGCCGCAGGAACATTAATTTATTTTACTAAATTCTGGATATTTGACCCGATAATAAGTTTAATAGTTGCTCCGGTCATCTCAATAGGAGCATTTTCCGTTATAAACGAAGCTATAAATATCCTTTTGGAAGGGGTGCCGAAAGAGATAGACACCGTAAAGGTAATGGATGAAATGCTTAAAATAGAAGGTGTTAAAAACGTCCATGATCTCCATATCTGGAGCCTTTCAAAATCGTTCATATTGCTTAGCTCGCATATATTGATAGACGATAATACTAAAAATACCGCCGATTTGTGTTGTATTATAAATAATCTTCAACAGATGCTTCTTAAAAAATTTGGAATAAACCATTCCGTCATCCAGCCCGAACTTGCTATGTGCAATAACATTGCCAACTACTGTATAGCGCCGCAGAAATAATATTCCCGATGAAATTTTTACTTGAAATAATTTTTTAAAAGTGTAAAATATTAGGAACTTTGTTTAAAAAAAGATTTAATTAATTAATGAAAATTATTAGTTCTGAAACAATATCAAACGCCGTTAGATATTTAATAATAAATTCAAGCGTCAATTTAGCGGATGATACTTATAAAAGTCTCGAAGCCGCATTAAAATTAGAAATTTCCGATGCCGGAAAAAATGCCCTTGAGCAGATCCTTCTAAACGCCGAAATAGCTAAAATGGAAAATAAGCCTCTGTGTCAGGATACGGGGCTTGCCGTTTTTTTTATAGAGATCGGAAAAGATATTATTGTAGAAGGGGTAAATTTAACCGAAAGCATAAATGAAGGCACAAAAAGAGGGTATCTTGACGGGTATTTAAGAAAATCTACATGCGATCCCTTCACGCGTAAAAATTTGGGAGACAATACGCCTGCCATAATACATTATGAATTCACGGACGGCGATAAACTAAAAATATCTTATGCCGCAAAGGGCGGCGGCAGTGAAAATATGAGTAAGATAAAGATGATGAAACCAGCAGAGGGCAAAGCCGGCATTATAGATTTTGTCGTTGAAACTATGGAGATTGCCGGACCAAATCCTTGTCCTCCAAATGTAGTCGGGATAGGCATCGGGGGTAATTTTGAGAAAGCTGCCATACTTGCAAAAAAAGCCCTTTTCAGGAAAATAGGGGAGCCGAATCCCGATGAGGAACTAGCAGAAATGGAAAAAACCCTTTTTAAAAAAATAAATAATATCGGCACCGGACCTATGGGTTTTGGCGGAATATGCACCACGCTTGCAGTCCATATTATCAAGCACCCGTGCCATATCGCAAGCCTGCCCGTGGCAGTAAATATAGAATGTCATTCCCACAGGCATGGAGAAATAATACTTTAAAAACATTAAATTTTTATTAAAATTTTTTATATAGTATGTAAATTATATTAATAACTGAAAATTAATAAATTAATAAAATTAATATTAATAATTGATGGGATTTAAAAAAATAACGACCCCGCTTACGGAAGATACCGTTATAGACCTTAAAGCCGGTGATAAGGTGTTAATAAACGGCATCATCTATACCGCAAGAGACGAAGCGCACCGCAGGCTTACCATTTTGATCGCCGAAAATAAACCTCTTCCTTTCGACCTCGAGGGTCAAGTGATATATTATGTCGGTCCAACGCCGGAAAAACCCGGCGAGATAATTGGTTCGGCAGGACCTACAACCAGTTATAGAATGGATAAATATGCCAGAACCCTTATGGAACACGGTTTAAAGGGGATGATCGGGAAGGGCGGACGTTCCGAAGATGTAAAAAAAGCCATAAAAGAATATAAATGCGTCTATTTCGGCGCTGTCGGAGGGGCAGGCGCCCTTATATCGCGATCTATTAAGTCTAACAGAATAATCGCTTACGAAGAGCTTCTTTCAGAGGCCGTAAGAGAGCTTGCGGTCGAAGATTTTCCCGTCATTGTTGTTAACGATTGTTACGGTGGGGACCTTTACGACGAGGGAAGAAAAATGTATCAAAATAAGCTTAAGGGCATTAATTTAATTTAATGGATTAACATATATGGACATTCACGAGTATCAGGCAAAGGAACTTTTAGCAAAACACAACATAAAAACACTGCCGGCGATTTTATGCCATAATCAATCGGCTGCCTACAATGCTTTTATTACTCTTGCTTCAGGGGTGGTTGCCGTAAAAGCCCAGATACATGCTGGCGGAAGAGGAAAAGCCGGGGGTGTGAAAATTACCAGATCGGCAGATGAAACAAAAAACATTGCCGAAAATATGATTGGTTCAAAACTTATAACAACCCAGACAGGTAAAGAAGGCAAGGTCGTCAGAAAAGTCCTTGTCGAGAAGGGCGCCAATATTAAAAAAGAATTCTATCTGTCTCTTACGATTGACAGAAAAACCTCTAAGATAGCTTTTTTAATAAGCCCGGAAGGAGGAATGGACATCGAAGACGTATCAAAAAACGCTCCCGAAAAACTTCTTACAGTACTAATTGACCCGCAATATGGCGTTAAATCTTTTCATATTTTAAGAATGTTCTTATTCTTTAACCTTGAACGGCATCTTTATAACGAATTTTCCGAGCTTATACCTTTACTCTATTTTGCGTTTATTCAAGAAGATATGTCCATGCTTGAGATAAATCCGCTAATCCTCACGGCAGAGGGCAATTTTATACCGCTCGATGCAAAGGTTGCTTTAGACGACAATGCCTCGTTCAGGCATCCGTATTATGCCGACTTTACCGATGAAGACGAAGAAGAACCGTTAGAAGTAAAGGCAAAGAATGTAGGTCTTAATTATATTAAATTAGACGGCAATGTCGGCTGTATGGTAAACGGGGCAGGTCTTGCAATGGCTACAATGGATACCATAAAAGAGTACGGCGCTGCCCCTGCAAATTTTCTGGATGTCGGGGGCACCGCCGACAGTAAACGCGTCGAAACAGCTTTTAATATCTTGCTTTCGGATAAAAGCGTCAGGGCAATCTTTATTAATATATTTGGCGGCATCGTTAAATGCGATATGGTTGCGGCGGGGGTCGTTACCGCCGCAAAAAATATCGGCTTAACCCTTCCGGTCGTCATTAGATTGGAAGGAACGAACGCGCAGGACGCATCCGAACTATTAAAAAGTTCGGGCTTTAATTTTACTATCGCCGAAAGTCTGGCGGACGGCGCACAAAAAGTTGCTAAAATCGTCCACAGCATAAATAAACAATACAATATAAAAAAAGCATAATAAAATGAGCATTCTGATAGATCAAAAAACCTCGGTAATAGTTCAAGGAATTACAGGAAAAGAGGGGTCGTTTCATGCATCAAAGTGTATTGAATACGGAACGAAAGTGATTGCCGGCGTTACCCCTTTTAAAGGTGGTACTTTTTTTAATGAAACCGTTCCTGTATTTAATACCATCGAGGATGCAAAAAAAAACTTTAAAATTGACGCAACGGCAATATTTGTTCCGGCGGTATTTGCCGCCTCCAGCATAATCGAAGCTATAGAAGCCGAAATTTCTTTGATCGTCTGTATAACCGAGGGTATACCAAGCGTTGATATGTTAAACGTTAAATCCGCTTTAAAAAGCGCCCCGTCCATTATGATAGGGCCTAACTGCCCCGGTATAATCACGGCGGATGAATGTAAAATCGGCATTATGCCCGGTTTCATCCACAAAAAAGGGAAGGTCGGCGTTCTTTCAAGGAGCGGAACACTGACTTACGAAGCGGTAAATCAGCTTACTAAATCCGGACTCGGCGAAACCACGTGTATAGGAATTGGTGGCGATCCGGTTACCGGTTCTTCATTTTTAACATTTTTAGAAATGTTTGAAAGGGATGACGAAACTAAAGCAGTGGTTATGATCGGCGAGATCGGCGGCACACAAGAAGAAGAAGCTTCGGAGTTTGTTAAAAATAAAATGAAAAAACCGGTTATAGGTTTTGTAGCGGGAAAAACCGCTCCTGCCGGCAAAAGAATGGGGCATGCCGGCGCCATTATCTCCGGAGGCAAGGGAACCGCATTGGAAAAGCTGTCGATTATGGAAAAAAATGGCGTGTTGATAGCCGAAAACCCTTCGGTTATTGCGGAAACCACCGTTAAAGCATTAAATAAATGATTTTTAATACTTTTTTAGTTATAGGAGGCTAAAGTGCCTGAAGAAACCATTATAATCACTAATTATAAGGCTTGCGATTCAATAGAAGCCGAAATAAAACCCAAAAATAAATTGAATATAAAAACCGTCTCCGGCATGGGCAAAAAAGGTAAAGTAACAATAGACGTTATTGTCAACTACTGTAAAGGCTGTGAAATTTGCGTCTATTTTTGCCCCGAAAAGGTTCTTGCTATGAAAAAAGAGATTGCAGAGGTTATAGATATTTCAAAATGCACCAAATGCAATATATGCGAGATTTTATGTCCAGATTTTGCAATTACCGTCGAAGAATAGAAGAATAGGAGGAACTAAAAATGGCAAATAATATAAAACTTATGCAAGGAAATGAAGCTATCGCGGAGGGTGCTGTTATAGCGGGATGTAATTTCTTCGCCGGCTACCCGATAACTCCTTCTTCCGAAATATCGGAATATCTTTCGGTTAAACTGCCTAAAACGGGTGGGGTTTTTCTTCAAATGGAAGACGAAATTGCCGCATTAGGCGCCGTTCTGGGGGCAAGCCTTGGCGGAGCTAAAGCAATAACCGCCACCTCGGGTCCCGGCATGTCATTAAAACAGGAACATATCGGATACGCTTCTATGTGCGAGATACCGTGTGTTATTGTCAATGTTATGAGGGGAGGGCCTTCCACTGGCCTTCCGACGCTACCGTCGCAAAGCGATGTTATGCAAGTAAAATGGGGGGTTCACGGAGACCATGCGATAATCGCGATCACCCCTTCGAGCGTGAATGAGTCATTATACGAAACCGTCAGGGCATTTAATTTATCTATAAAATACAGGACCCCCGTAATTATCTTAACCGATGAAATAATCGGCCACATGAGAGAAAAAGTTATAATCATGGAAAAAGACTCAATAGAAATCCTTGAAATAAAACTCCCCAGCGTCCCACCCGAAGAATACAAGCCGTATAATTATCTCAGCGGGAAGGTAACGCCTCTGGCCCCTATGGGCGAAGGATACCGGTATCATGTAACGGGACTTATTCACGGAGATACGGGTTTTCCTTCTCAGAAAACCGAGGTAATACAAAACGCTCAAAACTGGCTTATAGATAAGATATATAAAAATGTTGCCGATATCGAAAAATTCGAAGAATTTCAAACCGGGGATGCGGAGTTGCTTTTAGTGGCTTACGGTTCGACGTCCCGCTCGTCACGGCAAGCCGTTATGATGGCAAGAGCCGCCGGTATTAAAGCAGGGCTTTTTAGACCGATAACCATCTGGCCTTTCCCTGAAAAACAGATAAAAAACCTTGCTAAAAGGGCAAAGATTATACTTGTCCCCGAAATGAATATGGGACAGATAATATTTGAAGTGCAGCGCTGCGCTTGCAACTCCGCCGTTCACGGTCTTAACATCGTCAACGGGGAACCGATAACGCCTGATCAAATTTACGACAAAATCAAGGAGATAACAAAATGATAAAAACCAAATTCGATTATAATAAATACCTTAGACAAAACACCCTGCCACATATCTGGTGTCCCGGGTGCGGCGACGGCATAATATTAAAATCGCTTATAAGAGCGATAGATAAACTCCAAATTAAGAAAGACGATATCGTTATAGCTTCAGGTATAGGATGCGCTTCCAGACTGCCCGGCTATGTTGATTTTAACACGATTCATACGACACACGGCAGGGCGCTTACGTTTGCTATCGGCATTAAGATGTTTAAACCGAGATTAAAAGTCATTACCATATCCGGCGACGGCGACGCCCTCGCCATCGGCGGCAATCATTTTATACATGCCGCAAGGAGAAATATTGATATTACATTAATAGTTTTCAATAATTATACTTACGGAATGACCGGAGGGCAATATTCGCCAACCCAGCCCATAGGTTCGTATGCTACTACGACCCCTTACGGCAACATAGAGCCGCCGTTTGACGTATGCGATCTTGCAAAGGCTGCCGGAGCAACATGGGTTGCAAGATCTACTTCCTATCATGCCCTTCAGCTAGACAAACTAATTGAAGCCGCCATAACGCATCAAGGATTTTCCGTCCTTGACGTTATTACCAACTGCCATATTTCTTACGGAAGAAGAAACAAAATGAAATCTCCCGTCGAAATGATAACATACCAAAAAGAAAAAGGCATACCGGTCAGATCTGCCGAGAATTTAAAACCCGAAGAGTTGACAGGAAGGTTTAAAACAGGTCTTATCTATCAAAAAAATGACGCTCCGGAGTTTTGTGCGGAATATCAAAAAAAACTTGAACTTTTAAAAACAAAATAACTTATTCGAGGTATTAAAATGAGCGGTAAAACCGAGATCAGATTCGCAGGCTCAGGCGGTCAAGGGCTTATCCTTGCTGGGATTATTCTAGCCGATGCAGCTGCTATTTACGATAATAAAAATGCAGTCCAAACGCAGTCCTACGGACCTGAAGCCAGGGGCGGATCAAGTAAATCCGAAGTCGTTATATCGGATGCACCGATAGAATACCCAAAAGCTACCAAGATCGATTATATGGTTGTGTTAACCCAAGAATCTTTTTCAAAATATATATTTGATCTTAGAGATAATGGCGTCGTCATTGCAGATAAAGAGCTTATTACCGATTTTTCAAATGCCAAGGGTAAACTTTATATGTTGGATATGGTAAAATCCGCAAGGGAAGAGCTGGGCAAACTTCTTGGGTTAAACATTATTGCTTTAGGAGCTTTAGTAGAGATATCAAACGTGGTCTCTAAAGAAACTATTCTAAAAGCCCTTTTAAAGAGGGTACCAAAGGGTTTTGAAGATTATAATAAAAAGGCTTTGGAGATAGGCTTCAGGCTTGCAAAAGAAGTAAAAAACAATTAAATATAATTAAATATTTTTTATGTATTGCATTATGCGCAGAGGGTTATAGCTAATGATCGAACTTACCCTGTCTATTATAAAACCGGACGGCGTTAAAAAAGGACTTAGCGGCAAGATAATATCTATCTTCGAAGAAAACGGCTTTGAAATAAAGGCTATAAAAAAACTGCGATTGACTAAAAAAGAAGCGGAGAGCTTTTATTTTATACATAAAGAACGTCCGTTTTTTAAAAGCCTCGTCGAATTTATGACCGAAGGACCGGTTATCGCCATGATTATCGCCGGCGAAGACGCAATCCAAAAAAACCGCAATATAATGGGTGCGACCAATCCGGAAAATGCCGCCGAAGGAACGATACGCAAAATGTTTGCCGAAAGCATCGAAAGAAATATCGTCCATGGTTCGGATTCCCCTGAATCCGCAAAATTTGAAATATCTTTCTTTTTTAATTTTTTTGAAATAATTTGAATAAAATAAAAATAAAATAAATTTGATGGATAAAAAAAATCTAAATGAAGTAATAACGCTCTTAGAAACTCATTATGGCGAAATAAAACCTTTTTTAAATTTTAAAACTCCTTTTCAACTGCTTATTGCCGTTGTGCTTTCCGCCCAATGCACGGATAAAAGGGTCAATATGATAACGGATAAGATTTTTAAGCTTTACAAAAGCCCTTCGGATCTGGCAGATGTTAAATTAAATGACTTTGAAGAACAGATAAGAACTTGCGGAATGTTCCATACGAAAGCCAAAAACCTGATCGAAACTTCAAAGGCGCTTAAAAATAAATATAATGACACTGTTCCGGCAGATTATAACGCTCTTGTCGGTTTGCCCGGGGTAGGAAGAAAATCCGCAAATATTATTTTAGGCACTTATTTTCACGAAAACAGATTTCCTGTAGATACCCACGTTTTTCGCGTTTCAAACCGCATCGGCCTTGCCAGCGCCAAAAATGTCGAGATGACCGAGGAGCAGCTTATGCAGCTCATTAAGCCAGGATTATGGATGAAAATGCATAGATGGCTTATAATACACGGCCGGACATATTGTACTGCCAGAAACCCGAAATGCCCTTCCTGTTTTTTACAAAAATATTGCGAATATTATAAAAACATTAAACCGGCATAATTATTGTGCTACGCTCAAAATACGTGAACTGCCTTAACTTGTATTATGTATTATGTGATAATTCTCACATACATTTAAGCGTTTTTTGCATTTTAATGTAAAATGTAATAAAAATACGGCAAGATATGAACCCGATAATAAAATATTATACCCTCTCATCGCTTATATATTTTATACTGGGGGCGGGGTTAGGACTATCAATGACGGTCTATCCGCCGTCAATAAACTACCTTTTGCTTGCGCACGTCCACTTTCTTCTTCTCGGTTTTATAGCGATGATGATATATTCGGTAACTTACCATGTGCTGCCGAGATTTAGCGGATTTAATCTTTATAGCGCAACGCTTGTAACTATACAATTCTATTTTGCCAATGCAGGACTGCTTGGCATGACTGCAATCTGGATAATTTATAAAGATGCCCCCACTGGCGCCTTGTCTGCCTGGTTGCTTTCTTTTTTTTCCATTTTAGAATTTTTATCAATTGCGATTTTTGTCTTTAACAATATTATGACTTTATCCGGAAAAGGCGGGAAAATCCCTATATAAGACGCTATATAAACTATTTGAGCCTGTTAAGTGTTTTATTTTAGGTTCAGTATTTTATGTAACTGGATCCCTACACGCACGTTAAGATGGTCTTTTAGTATGTTATATGCAAGTTCTTTCGCCGAAAATCCGTTTTCAACCGGTGAAAATATTATTTTTCCGGTCTTTAAAGCATTGTTTTTGATGAAGTCTTTTGCAAAACCGTAATCCGTTTCATCGGCGATCACGAATTTAATTTCGTCGTTTTCATTTATGTAATCCAGATTTTTATAATTATTGCAATGGGCAAAGCCACTTGAAGGACATTTTATATCCATTATCTTTACTATGCTTTTCGGAACGCCTTTTAGATCTACTGTTCCATTTGTTTCAAGCAGAACATTAAATTTAAGCTTTAAAAGTTCGTTAAAAAGCTCATATATGCCGGCTTGTAACATAGGTTCGCCGCCGGTAATTTCTACTAACGAAACCTTTTCGCCCAGTTTTTTTACCATTAAAATTATATCGTCCACATCAAATTTTTTAGCGTTGACATCCGTAATTGCCTCTTGTGTATCGCAATAAGAACATCTTATATTGCATCCCGCAAGCCTTATAAAGACACAGGGATAGCCCGCGAAAGAGGATTCGCCCTGAATACTGTAAAAGATTTCGTGCACCTTTAATGTCATGTCGGAAAAATATTAAAACTTGACCTTTAATTTATTTGGTATTATTATATTTATAATGGAAGGTGATAAAAATGTTTGGCATAGGAACCCCTGAAATAATAATTATAATCGTGGTCGCCTTGCTTATATTTGGCCCCTCAAAACTGCCGGAACTTGGCAAATCGTTGGGAAAGGGTTTAAGGGAATTTAAAAAGGCAACGACCGAACTTAAGGAACAGGCAAACCCGCTTGAAGGCGAAGACGAGCATCTTTTGGACCAAAACGGCGAACAAGCTAGTGCTCCAAAAAAGGCTACAAGGAAAAAAAGCTCTTCAAAAGTAACCTTGTCCGCAGCAAATTCATCCGCTAAAAATACTAAAGCAGCCGCTGCGTCCAAAAGTAAAAAATCGGCATCGCCCGCAAAAAAAGCCGGACAATCCGCTCCCCCTGCCGCCTGATCTTGCCAATATGTCCTTTATATATCTATATATCAAGATTTACCACATTTAAGGCGTTGTCTTCGATAAATTTCCGTCTGGGTTCAACCTTGTCGCCCATAAGTATATCAAACATGCCGTCAGCTTCGATAAGATCGTTTATATTTACTTTTCTTAATATCCTTGTTTCTTTATTCATGGTGGTCTGCCAAAGTTGTTCGGGATTCATTTCCCCAAGACCTTTATATCTTTGAATGGATATATTTTGGGGAACTTTAGATTTGATCAGGTTGTAAAATTCCTCCATGTCTTTTATTTCCGCCTTTTCCTTAACCTCTCCCTTGTTCTCTGCCGCTATAACAATTTTATCAAATTCGATTTTATCAATCTCTGCCCTCAAACTAAGAATAGCTTTATAATCCGCCGAGGATAAAAAATCCTTGTCTATCGCTTGAAAGCTACCAGAGTTTTTAATGCCGACAATAAGTTTATTGAAATCTTCATAGTTTTCGTCCTTAATTAATTTAAATTCATATTTTAAATCGGGGGTTTTATTTAAAACATCGCGGACAAATAAATCCATTATATAAGATATGCCCGATAGCTTTGACTTTGGGCCTTCTTTGTTTTCCGAAATCAAAAGATAGCCGGAGTTTACACGGTTAGCCGCAAGATAATCCACTAATCTTTCATCGTAATTTAATTTTTTCAATTTATTTATCAAATTTTTGTAGTTTTTAATTTTATTTACGATATTTCTAATTACATTTTTATCTAAAATTTTTGCCGCCGCCTCTTTATGCTTCAAATAAACGCTCAGATGCTCAAGGGATGTATTGATAAGATATTCCTCAAGCAGGTCATCGTCTTTTAAATAAACTTCGGAACTGCCCTTTTTAACCCTGTACAAAGGCGGTAGGGCTATATAAAGATAACCGCTATCAATAATTTCTCTCATATACCTGTAAAAAAAGGTGAGCAGGAGCGTTCTAATATGCGAACCGTCAACATCGGCGTCGGTCATTATAATGATCTTATGATACCTAAGTTTATTGATATCTAATATGCCTCTGTCCTGCCTGTTGCCGCCACTTTCTTTCGAGGATGAAAATCCGCTGCCCAATGCCGTAATCAGTATTTTAATTTCATCGGAGTTTAGCATTTTATCAAGTCTTGCCTTTTCGACGTTTAAAATTTTGCCTTTTAAAGGAAGTATAGCCTGATATCTTCTGTCCCTCCCTTGTTTTGCGCTTCCGCCGGCGGAGTCGCCTTCCACGATATAAATTTCACACTTGGACGGGTCTTTTTCCTGACAATCTGCAAGTTTGCCGGGAAGAGAGGAGTAATCCAGAAGATTCTTGCGTCTAACGAGATCGCGCGCTTTTTTTGCGGCTTCTCTTGCCCTGGCAGCATCTAATGCCTTTTCGATCACTTTTTTTGCAGCCGCAGGATTTTCATCGAGAAATTCGGCAAGATTTTCATTTATAAGGGATTCTACCACTCCTTTTATATCGCTGTTTCCTAATTTAGTCTTCGTCTGCCCTTCAAATTGAGGATCTGGCATTTTTATGCTGATAACGGCAGTCAACCCCTCCCTTGTGTCGTCCCCCGCGATTTGCACCTGCTGTTTTTTATCCTTTACGTTGGAGGCGTGGGATTCATAATAGCTGTTAAGCACCCTTGTTAAACCAGATTTAAACCCTATTAAATGCGTCCCTCCTTCTTTAGTGTTAATATTATTTACAAATGAATATATCTGCTCCGAATATCCGTCGTTATATTGAAGACCTATATCTACAATCACATCGTTTTTTTTAGCCGAAATAATGATAGGGTCTTTTATAATGACATTTTTATTTTGATTTATATATTCTATAAACGACCTGATCCCGCCGTCATATTTAAAATCATGGGACTTATTATCTATCTCGTCCACTATCTTTATGTGGAGCCTCGCATTTAAAAAAGCAAGTTCTCTCAGTCTATTCGATAAAATATCGAAATCGAATTTTACAACCTCCATAATAGTATTGTCCGGCAAAAATGTAATGCAAGTTCCGTTTTTTGCGGTTTTTTCGTACTTCTTGAGCGAGGTTAGGGGAACGCCTTGACTATAACTTTGCCTGTATACATAACCTTCACGGTAGATCTCAAGGTCGAGTTTTATGGATAGCGCATTTACCACGGAGATGCCGACGCCATGCAGCCCCCCCGATACTTTATATGTTTTATTGTCAAATTTACCCCCTGCATGAAGAACGGTTAAAACAACTTCGGCAGCGGATATACCCTCAGTCTCATGTATGTCAACAGGTATGCCTCTGCCATCGTCTTCAATAGTAATGCTGCCGTCAATATTAAGCTTTACGAAAATATTATTGCAAAAACCTGCCAAAGCCTCATCTATACTGTTATCCACAACTTCATAAACAAGATGATGGAGCCCTTCTATTCCAGTAGTTCCGATATACATAGCGGGCCTTTTTCTGACGGCCTCCAATCCTTCCAAAACCTTAATATTGGAGGCTGTATAGCCGTCTATATCTTTGCCCTCGCCTTTAATGCCATTTGCCATTATTTTTAGTACCTCATCGGCATAAATACGCCTATTAAATTAATCTTTTTTTGTTCATGTAAGCCTTTATTTACCGGTATGATAACTAAAGGCGTGTACACAGTGTTAAATTTAATTTCCAATTGTTCTTCAGGTATATTGGAAATAAAATCTTGAATATATCTTGAGTTTAATTTTATATTAAGAGGTTCTCCTGTATATTTGGCTTCAATCTCATCGCTCGCCTCTCCGAGATTGGTATGCACCGTTTTTATTACTAAAGCGTTATTGTTAAAATTTAACTCTATTGAATGGCTTTTTTCTTCAGCTAACAGAGATACCCTTCTTATCGAATCAGACAGGTCTTTCGTTTTAACTTTTAAGATTTTATAGTTGTCCTTTGGTAAAACGCTTTGATAATCGGGAAACTTGCCTTCTATCAACCTTGATGTAAATTCGGTCTTATAACCGTTATAATTATTAACATCTCCGTCTAATTTAAAAATGATGCTATTGGCATTAATCGAAATGTTTACGTTTCCGTTTTCCTCTATCTTTACCAATTCATTTAATATTTTCCTGGGAATTATCACCCCTGCTTTTAAAAGATCGTAAATATCCTTGTCTTTATCTGCGCTCTCTGGTTTTTTAGATGTAATAGTATATGTAATTTCCGATTCCGCTAAAGATAGCCTGTGCCCGTCCGTCGCAACTAACCTTAAAAAACTATTTTCATCATCGCCGGCTAAAACAAAAAACACGCCAGCTAAATTTCTTTTTGCATCTTCACTAACGGCTGAAGAAAATATAACGCTATTAATTAACAGTCTTAAGGTTTTTAAATCTATATTAAAATTATCTTTTGCTTCAATCTCTATTAATGCGGGATAATCAATAACGGGTATCGTGGTAAGTTTAAAAATGATCTTTTTATAACTGACAACTCCAAGTCCGGCTTCGGTTTCCTTAACATCTATATATTCGTCTTCGTCCATTTTAGATTCGGGAAATTCTTTTATTATACTGTATAATTTTCTAGCATTTATTGTTATTTTACCGTCTTGAATAATATTTACGTTACAGTAGGTTGTAATACTTATTTCAAGATCGGTCGCACTTATTTTTATAAAACCGTTTTTTTGGTTATTTATAGTTTCGATTAATAAATTTGATAATACTGGAAGTATGCCTTTTCTTTCTGTAGCGCCTTGAACAAGTGAAAGAGATTTTAAAAAGTTATCTTTTTTTATTTTAAAATTTAACATTAATATATTTCCTTTATTAATTATTTAATATTTAAATAAAAAACTTAGTAATAGTAATAGAAAACAGTAAAACGTTGATGATTTTATAAGTTATTAAATTTATTATTAAGCTACTGTCTAAAAATATGTATAATTATTACGTATTATTTTATAAGGTTTGTTAAATTTTATTTAATACTCTATTTTATCTTATTTTTTTTAGTTTATATACATAAATTAAACAGTTTTACCAACACTATTTTTTTATAAGCTTAATAATATTTTCTATAATTTTTTCCAACTGCGGGTCTTCTTTTATAAGTTTTTTTATTTTATCTACGGCGTAAATAACTGAGGAATGGTCTTTTCCTCCAAACTTTTCGCCGATGTCCGGAAATGAAAGTTCGGTGTAATTTCTTATTATATACATTGCAATCTGTCTTGGTTTAACGTATTCTTTAAATTTTTTGTTTGACTTTATATCGCTTATTTTAATATTAAAATAGTTACAGACCGATTTAATAATCAATTCAGGGGTTATAACCTTTTCTTCATTTTTTAAAAGGTTAGATATGGCTTCTTTAGAGAGATCCACGGTAATTTTTTTTCCTGTAAACGAGGCAAAAGCGACAATCTTAATTAAAGCCCCCTCCAATTCTCTTATATTTGAAGTAATTTTATCCGCAAGAAAATATATAATATCGTCATTTAGATCAATATTATTTGATAAAGCTTTTTTTTTCAGGATTGCAACCCTTGTTTCAAAGTCAGGCGGCTGTATATCGGCGATAAGACCCCACTCAAACCTTGAGCGCAATCTTTCTTCCAAACTAATAATATCACGGGGTATCTTATCGCTGGAAACGACGATCTGCTTTTGGTTTTCATATAATGCGTTAAAGGTGTAAAAAAATTCTTCCTGTGTTCTTTCTTTTCCTGCAATGAATTGAATGTCGTCTATTAACAGCACGTCAACATTACGGTATTTTTCCCTGAATTTTATCATTTTATCGTCTCTTATTGACGCGATCATTTCATTTGTAAATCTTTCGGATGACACAAGGCACGTATTAAAATTTTTTTCTTTTATTATTTTATTTGCTATGGCGTTTAAAAGATGTGTTTTGCCCAACCCGACATCACTGTATATAAACATAGGGTTATATGTATGTCCGGGAAGATTTGCGACTGCAAAGCAGGCGGCATGCGCAAACTGATTTCCCAATCCGACGACGAAACTTTCAAATGTGTATTTAGTGTTTAAATTAGGATAATTTTTTTGCACCTTCTTCGGACCGTTATCTTTTTGGGCCGTTTTAGCATTGTCGCTATTTTTATTAAAATTATCTGAATTTTCTATTCCGATACCGCTATTGCCGCTATCCGTTTTTACCGGCACTTGTTCTTGTTCTCGCGCTTCAGGTTTAAAAGGCAGCATATTCGTTAAATTTTCGTTTATGCTGAAGTTAAAAATAAGCTCTTCGGCGCTGTATTTTTTCCAGATATCTATAATAATATTTTTATAAGATTCATTTATAATATCTTTATAAAACTTATTCGGCACGGAGAGCGTCAAAATATTGCTATCAAGAGTGATAGAAGAAGGAACAAACCAAAGATTAAAATTTTGCCTGCCTATCTCTTTTTTTAAATCGTCTAATATAGAACCAATCGCGCTCATAATAAATTTAGTATTGCCGTGTAGCGTTGATGTTAAAATTCCACAAATTTATCAACAACTGTTGATAAGCCTAAAATGATAAGATTATTAATAAGTTATATCTTAAAAACTATAAAATATTTTACAAGTTTAACAAAATTGTAATAATTTCTAAAATTACATTCATTTCTACATAATCATAATAATATCATAATAATAATAAATATTATAAATTATTCTATTATGATTCTATTATAATGTGATGCCGACTTTAGCGATAGTGAGTGAGACAACGACCTGTTTGATTATTTACATCAAAAACCGATTCTGATTAAATTTGATTTGAATGAATTGACTAAAATATGAAAATATCAAATTTTAAAATTTATTTCAATAATTTTAATTTTTTATTTTTTTAAAATTTTTTTAAAAAAATATTGACATAAGTCTTATTATTTGATTAAATTGATAAATTAATTCACTTACTTATTTTTAAATTATATCAGAATATCAGAGCGTTATTTATTATGAAGCAAACCTTTCAACCCAGTAAACTTAAAAGAAAACGCACTCACGGTTTTTTAACCCGCATGGCAACAAGAGCTGGCAGGCTCGTGCTTGCCCGCCGCAGAAAAAAAGGGAGGAAACTGCTTGTCCCTGTAATCAGCTCTAAATAGCGCCTTTATCTAAGAAGAAGAAACCTCGTTCGTTAGGGCGGGGCAGTTTACATATATCTATTATAATATATTAATTTAATGCCCGGGTGTTTAAGATTAAAATTCGGCAAGCCGTTTCATTTAAAAAGCAAAAAAGAGATTCAGGATATCTTTAAACATGGTAAAAAACAGGTACAAAGCCATACAATTATTTATCATTCTTATGCCGATACATTTAGATTTACCATTAGTTTTAAGAGAAATCTCCTTAGTTCTGTCCAGCGTAATTATTTCAAAAGAAGAATAAAAGAATTTATCAGATTAAATCAGTATCTTCTTAAGAATATCAACTGCGTTATCGTGGTTACAAAGAATCCTTCTTCATATCGCGCCCTGTTTCACGAATTAAGCTTCTTGATTAAATAATTTTAATTTTATGAAAATTGTTAATAAGTTTTTTATTTTTTTGATCAGGACATATAAAAGGTATGTTTCGCCCTATCTATCCCGCAGTTGCAGGTTTTATCCTACCTGCTCGGAATATGCCGAAGAATGTTTCAGGTCGTTTAATTTTTTTAAGGCATTATACCTGTCGGTTTTTCGGATATTGAAATGCAATCCGCTGTTCAAAGGCGGCCACGATCCGGTGCGCAAATAACAAAAATAACAAAACAGCATGAACAGCATGAATGAAATTAACGCAAAATTTTTGGTAAAAATCCCTTGGAAAAACGAATTATAATTGCATCTGTTTTATCTATTGCCATTCTTGTTCTTTGGGGATTTCTCATGCCGCGCAGCCCCCAGCCAATTGCTAAAGTTAAAACGGTAGCTAAAAAAACCGAAAGAATTAAAAAACCCGCGATGCAGAAGTCTGCCCCGGCGCTTCCCCTAAAAGCGTCAGTAAAAGCCGTTAAAGCTCCTGAAATATCCGGCCTGCATAAAAATATCGTATTTAGGGATAAAAAATTTGTCGCCCGTTTTCATTTGCCGTCGGGAAGCCTGTATTCATTGAGCCTTATAAAATATTCATATACCGTTCAAAATAAGAAAAATATCATTAATCTTGCAAACGCTCCGCATATTAATGAAATTTTAAATTTTACTCCCGGGCAGGGATTTTCAAAAATTAGATTGATTGGAACGAAAGCAGGTAAAAATTCGATAGAATTTATTTATAAGCTTGATGGCAGCATTGTATTAACCAAAACCTATAGATTTTCATCTGAAAATTATTCGGTCCATTTGCTTGTTTCCGCAAAGAATTTAACAGGCAGTCCCGCGATCCTTAACGGGAGTTTCATACTTGCAGGCGGTCTAAATCCCAATATAAAAAACGAGCCGTATTATCTTAATTACGCCACGATTCTTTACGTCAACAACAAATCTATTACCCCCGAATCCACTCCGTCTGCTAAATATCGGGGCAATATTTCATTCGCCGGATTTAATTCAAAATACTTCCTGTTTTCAGCCATCGCCCCGACAAATCTCGTGTATATTAAAAAGTCGGATAATAACATATCTTTTATATTTCCGGAAAGGTTTCTCGTATCTTCTAAAAAAATCTTTCATACCAGCTTTACAATATACGCCGGCCCCAAAAAACTTTCTTTACTTAATGCTATTGGACATGATACGGCGACCACCTTGAATTATGGATTTTTTAGTTTCTTTTCCATTCTTCTTTTGCACGTACTGGAGTTCTTTTATTCGTTCGTTCATAACTATGGGCTTGCTATAATTCTGCTTGTCATTGCTATCAGGATAGTTTTTTATCCTCTTACATATGCCGGGTTTAAATCAATGAAGCAGATGCAGAAATTAACCCCCAAGATCAGCGAGCTCAGGGAACAGTATAAAGACAACAAGCAGGAATTAAACAAGAAGATCATGGAGCTCTATAAGGAAAGCAAAGTAAACCCCTTTGGCGGATGTTTGCCTATGCTTTTACAGATACCCGTCTTTTACGGGCTTTATGAAACTCTTCTTATATCCATACAGTTGAGAAATGCCCCCTTTTTTTTGTGGATAGCCAATCTGTCCACAAAAGACCCTTATTATATTCTTCCTATCCTTATGGGGATTACCATGTTCATTTCACAAAAGATGAATCCTGTCGTAGGAGATCCGACCCAGGCAAAAATGATGCTTATCCTGCCGGTTATTTTTACCGTAATATTTGTAAATTTTCCTGCGGGGCTTCTTTTATACTGGACCGTCAATAATGTTTTAACCATCATGCAGCAATATATAATCAATAAAAAATTTGCATAGCATTTATCTTGCTACCGAAAGAACATAATGAACAAGCGTGAGCAGTTTACCCATGTCCGTTTTAAATAAAGAAGGGGATACGATCTGCGCAATTTCGTCTCCTTCCGGCGAGGGCGCGATCAGCGTAATAAGAATATCCGGACGATTGAGCATTCAGATATTTAATAAAATATTTAAACCAAAGAGCGCCGGCATATCTCTTAAACCCAGAAGGTTTTACGTCGCCGATGTTTATGATCCGTTTTTAGAAACCAATATTGACGAAGCGGGTTTTGTATTTATGCAAAGCCCAAATTCATACACCGGCGAAGACATGGTGGAAATATACCCTCACGGAGGGGTGTTTAATACCCGCCATATCCTGGAAATTATCTTAAGGCTCGGAGCAAGGCTTGCATACAACGGCGAATATACTAAAAGGGCATATCTTAACAATAAACTGACGCTACTTCAAGCTGAAGCGGTGCTTGAAATTATTAAGGCAACCTCTGTTCAATCCTTAGTAATAGCAAATAACGAACGTGGCGGACTCCTTGAGCCGAAAGTAAATAAACTTAAGGAAAACTTTCTTTATATATTAGCGCTTATAGAGGCTTTAATAGATTTTCCCGAAGAAGAATTTAAAGACGTTGATGCGCAATTTTTTTCAAGATCGGAACAGGCGCTTGACGATCTTAACGATTTGATTGATTCATATAATAGCTATGCGCATAATAAACAAGGCTTGAGCGTCGTTATTGCGGGAAGGCCTAATGCAGGAAAGTCCAGTCTTTTAAATTCTATTTTGCAGAAGAAAAGGGCGATAGTTTCCGATATTCCCGGCACGACAAGGGATTATATTGAGGAAAATCTTTTTATTTTTAATAAACCCATCAGAATAATTGATACTGCCGGATTAAGGGATGCACAGGGTGCAATTGAAAGCGAAGGCGTGGGGCTTTCTTATTCGTTAATGGATAGCTCCGATATAATTCTGTATGTTATTGATATAACCGGCAAGATTACGGAAGACGAAATAGAGTTTATAAAAGGCGGTTTTAAAAAGACGATCGTTGTTTTTAATAAAATTGACGCTCTGATCCCCCAAGAATTTGAAAGAAAAAAATCGCAATTAGGCGATTTTTTGAAAAGCTGGATCGAAAACATAACCCCTGTTTATATAAGCGCCGTAACCGGCACAGGGATGGATGTGCTAAAAGGCCGCATTTATAAGCTTATGATCGAGCTTGAAAGATTGGTCAAGGAAGATATTACAATAACAACCCTCAGGCAAAAAGGCCTTCTTGAAAGAGCCGCAGATTCTTTATTTAAAGCCTCTTACGGTTACAAAAATAAACGTCCGCTTGAACTTATCTCGATAGACTTAAGAGATGCCGTATCAAATCTTGACGAGCTTATGGGAGCCGTTACAAACGAAAATATACTTGATACGCTGTTTAAGGAATTTTGCATAGGAAAATAAACCGCTAAGGTGTTTTTTTTATTTTATTATATTATATATACAATATAATATTATTTCATTATGAAGGGCGTTTATGAAAGGTATTTCAGGAAAGACTTTTGATATTATCGTCGTAGGTGGCGGACATGCCGGTATAGAAGCCTCTTTAGCTGCCGCAAAAATAGGCT
>JAKASO010000013.1 GCA_021818985.1 bacterium | reverse complement strand
TTAAACAAAATCCGATTTTGAACGGCAAGGCTCTGGATTATCTTATGGAAAAATTAAGAGGACAAAAGGTATTTTTAAGATACGATAGCTTGAAGTACGACAATAAAAATAATCTTCTCTGCTATCTTTACCTGCAAAATAAAACATTTATTAATGCTCATCTTATAAAAAAAGGGCTAGTTGCGGTCGATATGGAAACGGATTTTAAATATAAAGAAAGATTTATTAGTATTACGAAAGAGAACCATGCTAAAAACTAAAAAAGATAAATGCTCAAAAGAATTCGAGAAAAAATTCGGCGGTAAAGTTTTTATTGTCTTCAGTATTGACGATAAAATCGAAAATGAAGACATTTTGCAAGAAATAGATGCCGAAATTATAAGACTTAAAGGATGATAATAAATTTAATCGGATATAATTTTCCTCGAAAGCTTGCCTTAAAATATGAATTTCCAGCAATCCTTATTAAATATAAATACGCCGGCTTTTAAATTTTAGAAGTTTTTTGTTTGCCGGCGCACATATCCAATCGAAACTAAAACAAATAAAGATTTAAACATCGTAATACAACGCAAACTCGTAAGGAACGGGTCTCATTCGAACGGGCTGGACATCGTTTTCCATTTTGCGTTCGATCCATGTCTGTATTACATCTTCCGTAAACACTCCGCCCTGAAGCAGGAATTTATGGTCTTTGGCAAGATTATCCAGCGCTTCTTCAAGCGAACCGGGGGCAACGGAAATATTTTTGAGCTCTCTTTTGGTAAGCGTAAAGATGTCTTTATCAACAGGTTTACCCGGATCTATTTTATTAATGATGCCGTCAAGACCGGCTAAAAGCATTGCGGCAAATGCAAGGTAGCCGTTGGCGGAAGGATCTGGCGTTCTGTATTCTAATCTTTTTGTCTTCGGCGAAGCGGAATACATTGGAATTCTCACGGCAGCGCTTCTGTTCCTCGAAGAATAGACAAAGTTGACGGGGGCTTCAAATCCGGGAACAAGTCTTTTATATGAATTGGTCGTGGCATTTGTAATTGCGCACAACGCTTTGGCGTGCTTTAATATTCCGCCGGTATAATAAAGGGCAAGCTGCGAAAGCCCCGCATATTCGTTTCCGCCAAAAAGCGGCTGTCCTTTTGTCCAGAGGCTCTGATGGACATGCATGCCCGAACCGTTATCGCCAAAAAGCGGCTTCGGCATAAAGGTAACGGTTTTATCGTATCTTTTGGCTACGTTTTTAATTATATATTTATACCACAAAAAGTTATCGCCCATAACGGTAAGGGGCGCAAAACGCATATCTATTTCGGCTTGACCGGCGGTGGCAACCTCGTGGTGCGCCGCTTCAATTCTTATACCGACATTTTGGAGTTCCGTAACCATTTCCGATCTTATATCAGTTTGGGAATCTATCGGAGAAACTGGAAAATAGCCTTCTTTATGGCGCGGTTTATGCCCAAGGTTTGGCATTTCATCTTTTCCGCTGTTCCATACACCTTCTTCGGAATCAATAAAATAATACCCGGAATTTGCGCTCTGATCGAACCTTATATCGTCGAAGATAAAAAATTCTGCTTCCGGTCCAAAGTATGCGGTATCCGCAATGCCTGTCGTTTTAAGGTATGTTTCGGCTTTTTGAGCTATAAAACGGGGGTCTTTATCGTAAAACTTGCCGCTTACAGGGTCTTTAATATTACATATAAGCGAAAGCGTTTTAGTTTCCATGAAGGGATCTATTACGGCGGTATTGGAATCGGGCATAACAAGCATATCGGAAAGTTCGATTGACTGCCACCCCCTGATGCTCGAACCGTCAAAACCAAAGCCTTCTTTAAAAGAATCCGCGGAAACCTCGCTTATCGGAACTACAAAATGCTGCCATGTTCCCAAAAGGTCGCAGAATTTAAGATCAACCATTTTCACTTCGTTTTCTTTAATAAACTCAACTACTTCGTGTTCAGTCATGTAACCTCCTTAATATACTGAAATAAAAATAAATAATAGATAATAAAAAAATAATTAATTTTAAGTGTTTTGCAAATATTTCCGTTAGAGAGCCTCTTCGTCTTTTTCGCCAGTTCTTATCCTTATTACCTGTTCAACCGGCGAAATGAAAATTTTGCCGTCGCCTATCCTTCCAGTCTTTGCGCCCGTCATTACGGCTTCGATCACGGCAGGCAGCTGGTCGTCGGTTATAACCACCTCGATCTTGACCTTGGGCAAAAAATCCACGACATATTCCGCGCCTCTATACAGCTCCGTATGCCCTTTTTGCCTGCCATAACCTTTAACTTCCGAAACAGTTATACCCTTTATCCCGATTTTATTTAAGGCGTCTTTTACATCGTCGAGTTTAAATGGTTTGAATACGGCTTCAACCTTTTTCATAAAACCTCCTGAATATTTTTGCAATATATATGCCAAATGGAACAAAAAACAAATAATAACATTTTCAACGGCAAATTATTCAAAAATAGTTCAAAAATTGCCTAAAAGAAATGCAATCAAATAAAAATTGCCTAAAAGAAGTGCTTGTTTTTTTACTCTTTTTCTTTAACTATCCTGTAACCGGAAGGGAATTTTGCAACAAACTTGCTTGCGCTTATACGGCTGTTAAACCTGACGTTCTTAAAAAAAAACATATTGGTCTGTCCCTGGTATGTTAGGATTTTTAGTGAACGGAGGCTAAGATCCGCCCTGCCAAAGTCCGCATATATAATCTTTGCCTTTTGAAGCTTTAGAGGGGTCATCTTAAGTTCTACTTGATTAGAAACGCTTAATAACCTGACGCTTACAACATGAAAAAAATCGGTAAGTTTGCCCAGAAGGGAAATAATATCGGGAGGAAAACCGCCCATGTGCTTATTTATATTAAAAACGGATACCTGTTTTATAGACGGATTGACAATATAAAGCCGTCCATTAGAAAGCAAAACCTTTTGAGCATAGGGAGAAGTATAAATCCAGAGCATTTTATCGGGGAACATGTAAAAATACGTTCCTTTTGAAAATATCGCCTGAGAGTATCCTGTAATGACCTCTTTTTGAGAAAAACCGGCAGCGATAGTTCTTATCTTTGAATATTTAAGCTCTATTTTTTTAATTACAGGGTTAAAACCCGCATAAGAATTTTTAGCGCCAAAGAAAAAAACCGGTAAAACACATAATATAAATATGAAAAAAATTGCTCCTTTCAAAATTAAAACTACTCCTTTCACCTGATAATTCTCCCTTTTTTGGTTAAAATACCTTCGCTTTGCATTTTTTCATAAAGCCTTGCCGCCCTGTTAAATCCGACCCTGAATCTTCTCTGAATAAAAGATATGGATACGGTTTCCATATCCATTACAACATTTAGGACATCGTTATAAAGTTCGTCGTAAAGTTCGTCGTTTGTAATTTTATCAAAATTATTAACTTTTTCAAGCTCATTTATCAGGCTATCGTCTTTTTGTGAAATAAACTCTTTTCCTTTTATAAAATTTATTACCTTTTTAATCTCTTCTTCGTTTATGTAAGCTCCGTGTATCCTGATTAACTTACTTTGCCCGGGCGGTAAAAAAAGCATATCGCCGCTGCCCAAAAGCTCTTCAGCTCCGTTTGCATCTAAAATCGTCCTCGAATCCACTTTAGAAGATACTAAAAATGCAATGCGGGACGGCATATTAGCCTTAATAATCCCAGTAATAACATTAACGGACGGCCTTTGCGTGGCAATAACTAAATGTATCCCGCATGCCCTTGCCATTTGGGAAAGCCTCATAATCGAAGTCTCGACGTCTTTAGAGCTGATAAGCATAAGATCGCTAAGCTCGTCAATGATTATTACAATATACGGCATTTGCCCGCCGCCCGCCTTTTTTACGAGATCGTTATACTGCTTGATATTTTTAGCGGTTGTTTCCTGCATTTTTCTATAACGCAGCCCCATCTCTTGCACTGCCCAGTTTAAAGCCACAGACGCCTTTTTGGGATCGTATATTACGTCGCATATAAGATGTGGTATGCCTTCATAAAATGCAAGTTCAAGCCGCTTAGGATCAATCATGATAAAATTTACCTCGTTGTAAGCCGCTTTAAATAAAATGCTTATTATAAGCGTATTTAAAAATACGCTTTTGCCCGCTCCCGTAGAACCGGCAACGAGAAGGTGCGGGCATTTTGCCAGATCGAAAACCACATTGCCGCCCATTGTATCCCTTCCTAAAATAAAAGATAAATAAGAGCTTGAATCCATAAATTCTTTTGAATTTAAGAGTTCCGAAAAATAAACCGCCTCACGTGAATTATTAGGCACTTCTATTCCTACCGCGGATTTACCCTCCACAACCCCCGTAATACGGACGGACTTGGATTTTAAAGCCATGGTAAGGTCCTCGGAAAGCGACTGTATCTTTCCAATTTTAATGCCGCTTGAGGGTTCAAACTCATATATTGTTATGACCGGCCCGGGGTTAATGCCCGTAACTTTGCCGCGAACACCAAAATCGAGCAGTTTTTTCTCTATAAGCCGGCTGTTCATCAAAAGCGACAACTTATCAGGTTTCTGGGCCGCCGTTTGCGCTTTGTCTTTGGAAGGCAGTATAGATATCGGGGGGATTTTGTTCGCTCTGTCTTCTATAAAATCAAAGTAAACCTGTTTTCCTTTCACAAAGCCTTCTGCGGAAGGCAGCATTTTTTGTTCACGGTCATGCCGGTCTTTATCTTTTATTTTTATTATGGTTTCATCCGTTTCGCCAAATATTTCCTTGTTGGATAAAAATGCCGCGCGCCGTTTCTTTAAGCCTCTTTTCTTTTCTATTCTTAATTCGATATTGGAAATAAAACCGGCAATAAAATGCGGGATCCTGCGGATTTTTCCAATGTTCAAAACCGCCGCTTTTACAATACCCGAAATATATCCCGTAAAAATCAAAAACCTTTTAATAGTGCCTTTTGAAAATATAAGCGGCAAAGAAATAAGAAACGCTAAAACAATAATAAGTATCGTTCCGATCTCGCCAAACCATTTGTCGAGCCAGTACGATAATCCTGCGCCTATAAGCCCGCCGCCAGATATAACATCTTTATTGTATATCGTAACCGGCAGTATTAAATTCAAAAAGATGAGCGAAACTATAAAAAATAGGAATAAGCCGGCATAAACCCTCTTGTTTGACAGATGTTGCATTATAACGCTTATCCCAGCGAAAAAGATAACCACAATAAGCAAAAAAGAGCCGAGTCCAAAAAATTGAAGGAGATAATTAGATATAAAAGAGCCTATGGCGCCGGCAAGGTTTGACTTGGGAAAAGACGATATCGTATATGAATTGGGGGTTATCTGATATAAATTATAGGAAAAAACGGCTATAAAGGTATAAACCGCCAACCCGATTAAAATAATGGCGCCGATTATTCTTTTATATATTTTTGTGTGACCGTCCATAGCATAAACCCAATGTTTTTTAGTTTATGAAAAGTTTATAATGCGTATAATGCGGTTAGAGCAGTTCATCCGAACCGAAATATGGCATTAATACCCCTGGAATCTTGATGTTACCGTCTTTTGTCTGGTAATTTTCTATTAATGCGATCATCGTCCTCGGAAGAGCAAGTCCCGAACCGTTTAAGGTATGGACAAACTCCGGTTTTGAATCTTTGCCCCTCCTGTATTTTATGTTTGCCCTTCTTGCCTGAAATGCCATAAAGTTGGAACAGGAACTGACCTCAAGCCACTCAGCCACCCCTGGAGCATAAACTTCTATATCGTATTTGACGCTTGCAGAAAAACTAAGATCCCCTGTGCACATTTTAACAAGCCGGTGGGGAAGATCCAGCTTGTTCAATATATCCTGAGCATCTGCAATAAGATTGAAAAGCTCGTCCATTGAAGTTTCGGGCGTCGTAATTTTAACAAGTTCTACCTTATCGAACTGGTGACCCCTTTTAATCCCTTTAGTGTCTTTACCCGCCGACATCTTTTCTTTTCTAAAACAGGCCGTATAGGCGACATGACAAACAGGAAGCATCTCGGCATCTATTATCTCATCGCGGTACATATTGGTAACCGGAACCTCCGCCGTCGGAACGAACCATAGTCCGGAATCGCTGTCTTTATATAAAGTATCCGCAAATTTTGGAAGCTGACCGGTGCCAGTAAGGCAGTCTTCATGCACCATAAAAGGGGGATAAACCTCTTCGTAGCCGTGGTCGTTGACATGAACATCGAGCATGAAGTTTATTAAAGCCCTTTGAAGCTTGGCAAAGGCTTTTTTTAATACATAAAAGCGGGTTCCGGATATTTTAACTCCCCGCTCAAAATCTATTAACCCTTTTTTTTCTCCGATATCGAAATGTGTTCTCGGTTTAAAATCGAACTGTTTTTTCTCGTTAAAATACGATACCACGATATTTTCCGTATCGTCTTTGCCGATAGGCACATCTTCGTACGGAAGATTGGGAACTAAAAGCATAAGGTCATTAAGCCGGTGGGTGATAGACCCAAGATCCTCTTCTCCGTTTTTGATCAGTTCGTTTATCTTTTTAACTTCGTTTTTTTTTGATAATTTTATATTTTCATCCCTCTCTTTTTCTATCTCTTTAGAAAGGGATTTTCTCTGATTTCTTAAACATTCGACGGTGGAAAGCAGCTTTCTTTTTGATGCGTCCAGTTCAAAAATTGCATCTATCGGGGCGGAAACATAAAGCTTTTCAATCTCTTTTTTAACAAATTCCCTTTGTTCTCTGATCAGTTTTATATCAAGCATATAATATTTATTTAACTCTCGATCAGCACATTTACATTATCGCTATTTATTTCTGCAAAACCGGCTTCAATCCCGATCGTATTTTCCTTTTCGCCTTTTTTATATTTTATCACTCCCGCATTAATAAATGAAAGAAAGTTTATGTGGCCGGGCAAAATACCCTCAGTTCCATACTCTCCAGGTATTTCGCAATAATCTACATTGTCTTCGAATAGTATCTTAGAGGCGGATATAATTTTTAATTTTACCGGCATAATAATCTAATGACGACTTTCTAATAACAATCTAATAATTTTATTTGTTTATCCTAATCTTATTATCTTTATTATCTTAATTGTTTATTGCTTAATTGTTTATTGTTTTAATATCTTTGCCTTGTCTATTGCTTCGTCAATGGTTCCTACCATATAAAACGCCTGTTCCGGCATATCGTCATATTTGCCGGCGGCAATTTCCTTAAATCCGCGGATAGTTTCCGTTAAAGGCACATATCTACCGGCGGCACCAGTAAAAACCTCGGCGACAAAAAACGGCTGGGAGAGAAACCTCTGGATCTTCCTTGCTCTTCCGACTATAAGTTTATCGTCTTCGGAAAGTTCGTCCATTCCAAGAATTGCAATAATATCCTGAAGCTCTTTATATTTTTGAAGTATTGCCTGAACCTTTCTTGCCACATCATAATGCTCTTCGCCGATAATGTTTTTATCCAGCGCTCTCGAAGTCGAATCAAGCGGATCAACAGCAGGATATATACCAAGATCGGATATCTGCCTTGAAAGAACCGTAGTAGCGTCAAGATGGGCAAATGTCGTGGCAGGCGCGGGATCTGTCAAATCGTCGGCAGGAACATACACGGCTTGAACGGATGTAATAGAACCTTTTTTTGTGCTCGTGATCCTTTCTTCAAGTTCGCCCAAATCAGTGGAAAGCGTCGGCTGATAGCCCACTGCGGAAGGAATCCTTCCTAAAAGGGCGCTTACTTCCGAATTTGCCTGGGCAAACCTGAATATATTATCAATAAAAAGCAAAACATCCTGCCTTTCTTCATCTCTGAAATATTCCGCCATTGTAAGCGCCGATAATGCAACTCTTGCCCTTGCGCCGGGGGGTTCGTTCATTTGTCCATACACTAATATTGTTTTATCAAGAACTTTTGATTCTTTCATTTCCATCCACAAATCAGTTCCTTCACGTGTTCTTTCGCCGACGCCGGCAAATACCGAATAACCGCCGTGTTCGGTCGCTATATTATGTATCAGCTCCATAACAAGAACGGTTTTGCCGACACCTGCACCGCCGAATAAGCCTGCTTTCCCGCCCTTTATATACGGCTCTAAAAGGTCTATAACCTTGATACCCGTTTCAAATATCTCAAGGGATGTAGATTGTTCTTCAAACGACGGCGCCGGTCTGTGGATCGGCAACCTCGCTGATGAATCAACAGGACCCAGTTCATCTACCGGTTCGCCTATAACATTAAATATCCTTCCGAGGACATTCTTTCCTACCGGAACAGTTATTAGATTGCCGGTATCTATCACTTTCATTCCCCGGGTCAGTCCATCCGTGGAATCAAGCGCTATGCATCTTGCCGTATCTTCCCCCAGATGCTGCGCTACCTCAAGAACGAGGTTGTTTTTTTTATCGTTTATATTGGGATTTGTGAGCATTAAAGCACTAAAGATCGGCGGCAATTTACCGCCTTCAAATTTAACTTCGACCACAGGTCCGATAACCTGCACAAGAATACCCTCATTCATTTAAAGAAATCTCCTTAAAAATTTTAAACGTTATTTTTATTATTATTTTGATTATTATTACTATTTTAATGAATTAACTCCATTAATTATATCCAAGAGTTCAAGAGTAACCGCGGCTTGCCTTGCTTTATTGTATGAAAGTGTGAGTTTGTCAATAAGCTTGCCGGCATTTCTTGTGGCATTGTCCATGGCATTCATCCTTGAAGCCTCTTCACATGCGCGCGATTCCAAAATACGCGCATGTATTTCAACGGTTATATATCGTTCAAATATTTTATCCAAAACCTCGTCTTCATAAGCAATAGGCTCGATCAGATAGCCGCCGATAAATCCGGGTTGTTTAACGTTTACTAATGGTAAAAGCCGCTTGGAATCGGCTTTTTGCACAAGGGTTGAAATATAAAGGTTGGAAATTATATAAAGTTCGTCTATTTTGCCTGAAATAAAACCATCGGAAACAGCTGCCGCTAATTCAGCTCCGGCATTTTTTGCCGCAAAATTCACGCCATACATTATTTCGTACGGACGTCTTTTAAAAAAATCGCTGCCTTTTTTACCGAGAATATAAAGTTTTACCTGTTCGGGGTTATTTGCATTTTTACCGCTTATTTCTTCTGCCGCACGCTTAAATACATTTACATTAAAAGAACCGCAAAGACCTTTGTCCGTGGATATGATAATATATCCGATATTCTGAGGAGCATCGGATTTTCTAAAAAAAGGGTGTTTAAATAGCAGGGTATTGTTCACGATATTTGACAATATTGCCTTATAAGTATCGGCATACGGCTTAAACCCGTTCATAGCGGCCTGCGCCCTTTTTAGCTTCGCCCCTGCTACCATTTTCATGGCTTTAGTTATCTGGCGGGTATTTTTTACACTGGATATTTTTCTTTTTATAGACTTGAGATTCAGCATCTTTCTTTATTTTTTCTTTTTTTTAATCTTCAATAAACAAGGTTTTAAACGTATCCAGAACGGCAATAAACTTTGTTTTCAGGTTATCGTCTATCTGTTGTTTTTCCCTGATTTCCCTAAATATTTCCGGATTATTATTTTCTATATAAATTAAAAGCTCCTTTTCGTATTTTTTAAGTGAGCTTAACTTGTATTTATGGCAATAGCCGTTATTGGCGGCAAACAGTATTATAATTTCATGTTCGACCGGCATCGGCACATATTGATCTTGTTTTAGAAGTTCGCTCATCATTCTGCCGCGGGTTATTAATTCCTGTGTAATTTTATCAAGATCGGCGCCAAATTGCACAAATGCGGCTAATTCACGGTATTGTGCCAAAGACAGCCTTAAGCCGCCTGCGACTTGCTTCATTGCCTTAATCTGCGCATCACCGCCTACCCTCGAGACCGAAAGCCCCGCATTAACAGCCGGTCTCACACCCGCATAGAACAGGTCCGTTTCTAAAAATATCTGCCCATCGGTAATAGAAATAACGTTTGTTGGAATATATGCGGCAACATCGCCCGCCTGAGTTTCAATTATGGGCAAAGCGGTCAAAGAACCCCCGCCGTGAGCATCGTTCAGTTTAGCCGCTCTTTCCAAAAGTCTCGAATGAAGATAAAACACATCGCCCGGATATGCCTCCCTGGCGGGAGGTCTTCTTAAAAGCAAGGAAAGCTGCCTGTATGCCACAGCGTGTTTTGAAAGATCGTCATAAACAATTAGACAGTGCATTTTATTGTCCCTGAAGTACTCCCCCATAGTTGCGCCGGTATAAGGGGCAAAATATTGCAACGTAGCAGGATCGCTTGCATTAGCCGCAATTATCGCCGTATATTCCATCGCACCTTCGCTGTGCAATTTATCGTATATAAAGGATACGCTGGATTGTTTTTGACCTATTGCAACATAAATGCAATAAACGCCGGAATTTTTTTGATTCAATATCGTATCAATAGCGATAGCGGTTTTACCTGTCTGCCTGTCGCCTATTATAAGCTCCCTTTGACCGCGTCCGATAGGGATAAGAGCGTCTAATATTTTAATGCCAGTATATAAAGGTTCGCTGACCTTTTTTCTGTGAACTATGCCGACGGCTTTTCTTTCTATCGGTGAATGATCTTTGGCGTTAAGAGGTCCTTTGCCGTCAATAGGCCTTCCAAGACCGTCTAATATCCTTCCGATAATCTCTTTGCCGATCGGGGCCTCCGCAACTCTTCCCGTGCGTTTTACCACATCGCCTTCCTTTACAAGATAGTCTTCTCCGAGTATGGCAACGCCAACGTTATCCTCTTCCAAATTCAGAACATAACCATAAACATCGGCAGGAAATTCAAGTATCTCTCCCGACATAACATTATCCAAACCATATATTCTTGCCACTCCGTCCCCGACGGAAATCGCCACACCAACTTCGCTGGTATCTATGGTTTTTTTATAGGATTCAATTCTTTTTTTAATGATCTCGGTAATTTCCGAAGTTTTAATTTCCATAAACAAAAGCTCCTTCTTTTAAATAGGCGTACATATTATTAAGCTGGCTTTTAACGCTTCCGTCGTATAATTTGCCGTTTAGACCGATCAAAAAACCACCGATCATATCCGGAGATATTTTTTCCTCAAAAACTATCCGTTTGTTTAAATTTTTTGCAACCATTGCTTTTAACTCGTTTAAATATTTATCCTTGATTTTTTGGGATGAGACCAAAGTCATTCTAACAATGCCGTAAAGCTCGTCTTTAATTTTTGAAAATTCAATAAATATATCGGATAAAAGATTTATTCTTTTATTGTCAATCAATAAATTAATGAAATCCCGAAGCTCGTCTTTAAAGGATAATTGACTAAAGAAGAGCGCCGCAACATCTTTTTTTATCTTTTTTTCCACAAAAGGCTGTTCGATAAATTCCTTAAAACCGGGATCGTTTTTATAGTAATCAACAAATTCGGCAAATTGAGAATGTATCTCATCTACGATCCCGTTTTGCCTTGCAAGCAGAATCAGGGCTTTTGCATATCTTCTGGAAACGATACTATTTATCATACGCTATTTGCGCTATTTGCCGACAAGTTCGCCCATTTTTTTTATAAGGCTTTTATTCATCTGTTCTTTGGTTTCCGGAGTTATTTCTCTTTTTAAAATATCTTCTGCGATCTTAATAGACATATTTAACACCTCGAGATATAATTCCTCCTTCTGCCGGTTAAGTTCAGCCTGCGCAAGAGATACATACCTTTCGGCAATGTTTTTTGCGGACATCTGCGCTTCTTTTATCATTCGCTCTTTTTCAAAAGCAGCTTCTTTTTCGGTTTCTTCCTTTAATTTTTCGAACTCTAATTTTGCTTCCCTGAGTTTTTTTTCTGTTTCATCGTATAACTCCTTGGTTCTTTTTTCAGCCTCTTTAGCCTGATTGAAAGAATCTATGATTTCTTGCCTTCTTTTGGCAAAGAATGGCCGGACGTATTTGATAAAAATATACGTAAGCCCGGCAACAAGGAGTAATGTATCGAAAATCCGCCAGAAAAGTTCCATGTAGGTACTTTAATCTCCCAGTATTTTTTGGCTGATCAAAATAGAAAGTTCTTGCGACAGTGTTTTAATAGAATCAAAAAGGGTGCTTCTCGACCCTATAAGTTCTTGCTGAAATTTATTAAATTTTACTACGGCTTCTTTTTTCGACTCTTTTATTATATCTGCTGACTTTGCACAAGCTTCTTTGTAATGGGATTCTTTAACTTCGCTTAATGAATGCCTGAATTTTTGCCTTTCCTGCTCGATTGTTTTAATGATTTCTTCGGATGATTTTTCGTAATCTTTTTGTTTATTAGAAAGTGAATTTAAAGCGTCTTTTCTTTGTTTTAGTACACGTCTGACAGGTTTAAATAGGAAAATATTTAACAGGTAAGTAAAAATTAAAAAAGAAACCCCTTCAAATGCAAACCCTTGCCATGTTAAAATCAGCTCTTTCATGAGTATTTTTTATATCACATTGCCATAATTTAAGTCAAGAAATTTTATATTCCCGAAATTGCCGATATCAATGTCTAATTAAAAAAACCGTCTTATATTAGTTAATGTTTCACGTGAAACATTAATTTGAAATTATATTTGAATTTTATGAGATTAAGAGATTAATGATCCTTTCAAGATCGTTTGTAGAAAAAAAGTTAATTTCAAGCTTCCCTTTAAGTTTGTCGTTAGAGTTTTTATAATTTATTTTAATCCTGGTTTGAAATTTTTCAAAAAGATCGTTTTCATATTTTTTAATCTGGGAATAAAGAGAAAAATCCCTATTACCGGCTACCCGGAAAGGTTTTTTGTTAGATTTAGACAGTTTTTTAAGGGCCTTTGCGGCATTTTCGGTGCCGCGAACACTTAATTTTTCATAAGTTATTTTGCCTAAAATCATATCCGTTTCTTTTTTGGAAAGCCCGACCATGCTTCTTGCATGCGACGCAGATATAGTTCCATCTATCAATCTGTTTTTAACCTCGTTCGGAAGCGATAACAACCTTATTAAATTAGTTATAGTTGCCCTGTCTTTCCCGATTTTTTTAGAAAGCTCCTCGTGCGTTAAATTATATTCCTCGATAAGCCGTCTGTAACAGCTTGCTTCTTCTATTACATTTAAGTCCTGCCTTTGTATGTTTTCTATCAAAGCAATCTCTAAAGCCTTATGACCGCTAAGGTCTTTTATTATTACCGGAACCGTTCTGTAATTTAGTTCCTTTGCCGCCCTGTAGCGCCTTTCTCCCGCAATCAGTTCATAACCTGCGGACGATTTAGAAACGATCAAGGGTTGAATGATGCCGTTTTCGCTAATTGATTTCTTAAGTTCATCAAGCTTCTCTTTATTAAAATACATTCGGGGCTGATAAACTCCTATTTTGATCTTTTCAATATTAATTTCGAGCACTTTTGAGACATTGTTCTTATCTTTTTCAGCTTCGATATCTGAAAACAGCGCACCGAAACCCCTTCCAAGAACAATTTTTTTAACTATCTTTTCTTTTTCCTTTTTTGTTTTTTCCATCTTTTTTTAATTTTTTAATGTTAGATTCGAGCAATTTAAGCAACTCTTTTTAGAAATTCTTTTGTTAATTCGATATAGTGGGTAGCGCCTTTTGAATTAATGTCGTAAAGTATAATAGGTTTCCCGAAACTGGAGCTTTCCGGAAGCTTTATATTTCTTGGAATCATACTTTCATATATTTTTGGACCGAAGTAATTTTTTACTTCGCTGACTACCTGGTGGGTCAAATTCATTCTTGAATCAAACATCGTAAACAGCACCCCTTCGACCTCCAAGTCTTTATTTAATTTTTGCTTAACGATTTTTATCGTTTGCATTAATCTTGACACCCCCTCCAGCGAGTAATATTCGCACTGCATTGGAATTATAACGCTGTTAGAAGCCACAAGGGCATTGATTGTAAGTAGCCCCAAAGACGGCGGAGTATCAATAAAAATATAATCAAAATCGTCTTTTATTATATCTGTTATGTTAGTTTTAAACAGGTATTCCCTGTTTTCTATGTCAACTATTTCCACCTCTATCCCCACAAGATCATTGGACGCCGGAAGCACATAAAGATTTTCCATTTCGGAAGGGATTATGGATGTTTGGGTATATGAACCATCTATAAGACAATCATAAACCGTATGGGCGACTCCGCTGGCCCTTGACAGCCTTATATTTAATCCGCTTGTAGCATTAGCTTGGGGATCCGCGTCTATTAAAAGGACTTTTTTTTCATAAGCGGCAAGGCAGGCGGCAATATTTACTGCGGTTGTGGTTTTTCCTACACCCCCTTTCTGGTTAGATACGGATATGACTTTGGTCATTGTTGTTGCAATACCTTTATTTTATATGAAGCAATTATCCTACAGTCTTTATTATTAATTTTATATCTTAAAATTTTGTCCTTGTAAAGTTTTTTATTTTTAAAATTACCCTGCTTTATTTTTTTAATATCGCCAGCATCCGTTAAAAAAAGGAATATCCTCCCGTCATTTCTAATGTCTATGCCGGCGATTAAATCTATAAGCTCATTTACGTTGAATGCCGCTCTCGTAACCAGCGCATTAATATCGTCAATATTTTTCAGTGCAAAAATATTTGCGTTTATACATATAAATCCCTCAAGAGCTAATTTCCTTGCAATATATTTTTGAAAATTGCATTTTTTCAGAACGGATTCAACTGAGACAAGATGAATATCGGGATTAAGTATTTTTACTATGATCCCCGGGAAACCCGCTCCAGAGCCGATATCCATTAATTTTATTTTTTTGCCTTTTAAAATTTTTAAGAGATAGGCGCTGTCCTTAACATGTTTTTCAACAAATTCTTCCGGATCGGTTATGGCAGTAAGATTTATCTTTTTATTCCATTTCATAAGCTCAAGATAGAATGTATATATTTTTTGAACTCGTTCAATCTCTGTTTTTATACCGGCTTCGTTTAAAAATCTTACGATATTTTCTATAAAATTTTTTTTTTCCATTTTTATATCTGCTATTTAATTACTTATAAATAATTTATAAATATAATATTTAATGTTTCACGTGAAACATTAATTTGAAATTAAGTTTTAATTTTATTTTAATATCATTAATTATTGTATTATAATAAAACGCAAATGAAAAATTATTGACTTTATGAATATTTAATATAGTATTTATATTTATTATGGTTTATGCTTTCCGCTATTGCAATTAATTTATTAATTATACGGCGTTAAGGCGAACAAATTATGCTTGAATTTCTTAAAAGCAGAATAATTACGATTGAAGGAACCAAGATAACTCTCTTATCTATAATATTATTTTTATTAATTATTGCCATCGCTTATTTATCGTCGGTTTTATTGACTTACTTTGTCAAGAAAGAACTGTATAAAAATACCCATATAGATAAAGTGCTCGTAAAAACAGTATTAAGGTTTATAAAGTATTTTATACTGATAACAGGTATTTTTGTGTCGCTGCAGGTTTTGGGTATAAATCTTAGTTCGCTCGCCTTTCTAGCAGGAGTTATTGGTTTAGGCATAGGGTTCGGCATGCAAAATATAATAAGCAATTTCATGTCGGGCATTATTATATTATTCGAAAAACCTATAAAAGAGGGAGAATATGTCGAGGTAGCCGGTTACGACGGCATCGTAACCGACATCAGGGCAAGAAGCACTACCATTACCACAAGGGACAATATTTCGATTATTGTTCCAAATTCTAATTTTATAACCTCCAATGTTATAAATTGGTCTCATAACGATCCGAAGGTTAGACTGCACATACCTCTGGGAATTGAAGAAACCGCTTCAAAATTGGATCGGACAAAAGAACTGCTTCTCGAAATAGCCGATAATAATCCTGAAGTTTTAAAAAATCCGAAACCCGGTGTCTGGTTTGTCGGTTTCGGAAGCTCTTCTTTCGACCTTGAATTAATAGTATGGATAGAATCCCCTATCCGCAGACACTATATAATAACCGAACTAAACTTTGAAATAGCTAAAAAATTCAGCGAAAATAATATAGATTTGACTTATCCGTGGACAAATTTAGTTTTTAAAAATGAGTTAATTACGCGTAATGCCGAAAACGCAAACCATGACGAAATTAAGTAAGATAAGGTATTATACTTATTTTTTGATTTCGTTTAATTTTTTTATGGTTTCTTTTAAAAAAACGGGGAGGTCGGACGGCTGCCTCGATGTTACAAGATTACCGTCAACCACAACATCTTTATCAATATATAAAGCACCCGCTTCTTTAAGTTCAGAAGCAACAGTCTTGTAAGATGTTGCATGCCTGCCTTTTAAAAGCCCTGCCGTAATTAAAGTCTGCGGTCCATGACATATTGCGGAAACCGGTTTTTCTTTTTCAAAAAAAGATTTAGCGATTCTAACCGCGTCTTTATCTTTTCTGACGGTTTCCGGGGCTTTTCCTCCCGGAAGTATAAGCATATCGTAATCGTCCGGGTTTATTTCGCCAAGAGCTTTATTTGCTTCAATCTCGTATCCGTGCTTGCCTTTTATCGTGCCCTTTTTCATCGAGGCAATATCTATTTGGACACCGTTTTCTTTTAAACGGTAATATGAAACCAAAAGCTCGGTATCTTCAAAATCGTCGGCGCTGATGATTAACGCTTTTAATGCCTTTGCCATAGCTTCCCTCCCGATATAATGTTCATTATAATATCATGAACACATTTGTTAATTTGATTAATTTTATTAAAATAATTATTAATTTACTTACACTAAACATTAACAATCTTATTCTAAAAGCGAGAAAGACGGTTTGCTTCCTCCTTACGGGGTCAGGTTATAACCTGAACTATTTAAATTTAAATAAGTTTACTGCTTCTTGCGTATATAACCGGGAACATTATAGAGTTAAGGTATTATAAATTTATTGAAATTTAAAAGATTTAAATTACTTTTTAATAATTTTAAATTTTTCTGATTTTATAAATTCAATGCTGTTGTAATTTTTAGGATCTTTAAATTTAAATTGCCATATTGAATAAACGTCTTCGCCATTATTCTTATTAAAGAATAAGGATACTATATGGAAGAAATAGATTCACACTCAAGTCTTATAGGCATTACATGCGAGGAAGTTATGCCAGAATCTTTTATACAATTCAAAAATAGTATCCGCTATAATCTTTCCCAAAAAGAATTTGAAATCTGCAAGCTGCTTAAAGAAGGATATGCGCCTTCCGAAATAGGAGAAATTCTCCATATTACAAAAAATACATTTAAAACACACAAAACAAATATTCTAAATAAACTTTGTTTAGGCGGCACAAAAGAAATGAAGGCCTTTTTAAGGCACATATAAGAAATTTACTGCGCCAGTGCCTCCTGTATAATCCCAATTTTAGAATTAGGCGGTTTTATATCCGCTATCCAATAGGCTATTTACAGGTATCTCCAAGCCTGTGTCCTTTTATTGTAAAATTAGTCACGCTGGAATGTCCGCTTGTACTTGTAAACACAGTTTTGATTTTACTTATAAATTTATCGGGTGATAATATCTTCGTAACGCCGTTTGATTTAGTCGTACCCTTCGGATTTTTACATACCATAGAATAGCCTATAGTATTGTTTCCAATATAGTGTTCGCTAAATTTGCAATGCAGTTTAACTGGCGGAATATAAGGATGAGTATTATTATTCTGACATGTGAAGAAAGTTTTATTGAAAGGAATTGTAAATTTTCCGCCCATAACGGAAATGGAGCCTTTTTCCGAGTCCTTCCAGTATCCACCCTTTTTCAACTTGTACGCATGAGCCTTGCTGCCATTAGCGATTAAAATGCCAAAGCAGATTATAAAAAAAGCGGTAAAAAGTACAAAATTAAAGAATTTTTTCACAATTATCTTCCTTATTTTATTATTTCGATAAATTTTGGAAAAAATTAAAAATCGGCTTTACCTTTACGCCGTTTTTTACTTTTTTTACCCCTGTATTCGTATTGTTCTGCAAAGGCGATTGAACCACCGGCAGCCTGCTGACAGGCCATTCGGGAGATTTATAAACGGACGGGGTAATGGCTATCGATGTATAATCGCCTGCTATCATAGCGTTTGCACTGCCTATCTGGCTTACGGGATCAGCCGAAAGCATTCCGTCTTTAATCGAATAAGCCGCTAAATTACCGGTGCTGTAATAAGTTACATAGAGGTATCTGCCCGACGGATCTACTATAATATAATTGGGGTTAGCCAGCCGCCCGTATCCTATAGCGGTCTTGCTTAATTGGGTTAAAGCTCCGTTGGGGCCTATGCTGTACGATATAATATTGTCGGGGTTGTTCTCCGATGCAAAGAGGTATCTGCCCGACGGATCTACTGCAAGAAAAACAATGCCGGTGCTTGATGTTTCATAGGGGGTGGAGTTTCCCGTGTATTTTGGTATTCCGCCTTTGATGGCGTACGACGAGATATTATCGTAACCGTCCTCCGCAACAAAAAGTAGATTTCCGGATTGGACTATTGATTCCGCAGCTTCTACGAGACCGTTGTTTTTAGGCGTATAATTCGAATCTCCGCCTAAAAGCGTAAGTATTCCTCCGCTAACCGAATAAGACGAGATGCTGTTGAATCCATCTGTCGCATCGCCCATTCCGCCGTCAACGTAAAGATAATTGCCGGACGGATCCACGACGACGGTAATGGCGCCCTTAAATGACAGGGATGTCGGAGCGGTAACACTGACAGGGTCGGAAGAGAGCTGTCCGTTATTTATGGAAAATGAGGATACGGTGCCATTATTCCAATCCGTAACATAAACAAACCTACCCATGGGATCGACGGCTAAATGATATGGCGTAAATCCCGATATTTGCGTGGTAGTGCTTAAAGGCGCGGACGAAAGAATTCCATTATTTATTGAATATGACGAAACAGTTCCGTTGTTTAAATTAACAGCATAAAGGTATTTTCCCGAAGGGTCTATGGCAACGGATCCTGCGGGGGATCCAGACCCCGTGCTTACCGGCGAATATGAAAGCTTGCCGCCGCTGATAGACCAGGATGAAACCCTGCCGTTTCCTTCGCCTGAATAAATAAAGTCGCCTATCGTGATAAAACTGAACGAATATTTCTTTAAAAGAGGTATCCCGCGCGATGACTTAACCCTTCTTGTAAACGTAACTATATATTTGGTACCCGTCGCAAGGGTGTTCGCGGGAGTAAACGTGAAAACTGAATTGTCGGCGTTAAAGCTAATAGTTCCGGCAACGTGAGTTCCACCTAATCCTCTTACGGAAGCAGAAAACCTGGTAAAAGTTTTCGGATTCATTACTCTACTGAATGTTGCTGAGATTTTGGAATTAAGGAGAACGCCGCCGGCATGGTTTCTAGGAATGGTTGAAATTACGTAAGGTGCCCTAACGCCCGACAGTTCTGCGGCCGCGGCGCTTGTCAAGAAGTCTGACGGCCAAGAGCCTAAAGGCAGCAAAAAAACAATTGCCAGAACCGGCATTAAAAGCCTTGTCTGTTTAATAAAATTTATCATAAAATCACCTTTATATTTTTCATCTGTTAAGATTTTGAGGGACATTTGCTGTTTATAAGTTTGCCGGTATCGTCTATAGTAGATTTTATCGAAAACCCGGATTTAGTAGTTTCGGTCATGGTTGCATGGCTTGTAAAACTGCCCACCGATATTTTTGTCACGCCTTTGCCGGAAAGCGTCATAGCCGGATTTTTGCACAGCATAGACCAGTGAACTGTGCCGTCGGCATCCATATGTTCTTTTACATTCGTGCAGTTAAAATTTGACGGTTTCATTATATACGGCTTAGTCTTTTTTGAGTCCGGTTTTATACATTGGGTAACGGTATTTATCGACGAGCGGTTCATAGGAGGCCTGCCGGCAATAGGAGGCATCATAGTAGTACTGCGGACGGTTATTTTCCATAGTCCGGGCGATAACTTATTAGCCGCCGCCGACGTTTTAACAACCGAGGACGATAACGAAGCAGCCAGGGATGACGAGTTTCCGCCCTTATAACCTAATAAAATTGAAATAAAAATTGAAATGAATAAAACCAAACTGATAACCCCTACATTTTTTTTCATAAACCTATTTCTCCTGTTTATAGTATTTAATCATTCTATATAATAAACTGTTCCCTTTGTCAATAGATTTTTTTAATATGTTCCACCAAAAGGTGACATTTTTATTTTGGTAAAAAGGGACATTTTTATTTTGGGTTGATGCCGTAAAAATCTGACCTGTATTTACATAGCGGTAATCTTTGGTTAATATAAAATATGCGTTAAAAATATTGATAAGATTTACAATAAAAAAATAACTCGATATTAAACTATATATCATACTTAATTATAAGGTTTATATATGAGCTTACGTTTATGAAATCCTTAAAACTTTCGCACCAAAAATTTTTTTATTTTTTATTTCATTTAAAGCAATATTTGCTTCGTCCAAGTTAAAAATCTGCATTGTTGGTTTAATATCGTGATTGGACGTAATCTCTAAAACTTCTTTAATATTGTTAAAGGTTACATTTGCAACTGATTTTATCTCTTTTTCCATCCATAAATCTCTTGGATAATCTATATTTATAAGATAATTTTTATCAAACTCTTCTTTTCTTATATTGTTAATTACAAGCCGTCCATTAGGCTTTAAATTTTTCAAAACTTCCACGATTGGCATCCAAACAGGCGTCGTATCTATAATTGCATTTAACTTTTCAGCCGGAATTTCCTGTATATCGCCGCACCAGTATGCGCCAAGCTCTATGGCAAGTTTTCTTTCAATTTCCGATCTCGCAAAGACAAATAGTTTTAAATCAGGATAAATTGCTTTTGCCATCTTCAAAACTAAATGATTCGAAGCCCCAAACCCAAGAAAACCCAAATTCATTTTATCTTTAATGTTTGTTAATTTTAAAGCCCTGTATCCAACGGCGCCCGCACATAGTAACGGCGAAGCCTCTTCATCGCTAAAATTTTCAGGAATCAATGCGGCATAATTCTCATTTATTTTTGTATATTCGGCATAACCGCCGTCTACGTCTTTTCCGGTTGCAATAAACTCCGGACATAAATTCTCAAAACCACTCCTGCAATATTCACATTTCCCGCATGCGGAATTAATCCAGCCTATGCCGACTCTGTCGCCTTTCTTAAGTTTTTTTACTTCGCTTCCGGTTTCTATTACTCTTCCTATTATTTGATGACCCGGAATAACTGGTAATTTAATAGGTTTAATCCTGCCTTCGATTTCATCTAACTCGGTATGGCATACCGCGCAGGCATTTACTTGAACTAACACTTCGTTTTTTTTAATTTCCGGCGTTTTAACGTCTATATAAGATAAAGGGTTTTTATTTATTTTTAAACCGGATATTTCTTTTAATGTCATTGATTTCATAAAGGTCTCCTTTTTACCGGGTATCTATTTACCTGTTATCTGTTTACCTGTTATCTGTTAGCCGCTTTCCGATGCCTTACATTTTTTCATTTCTTCCACATCTCTTTTAATCACTTTCCACCACCAGTTAAAAACTTCAATTTTGTCGCTTAATTCGTTAACCTTATGCTCAATAAAAGTTTCATTCTCATAATCCATAAAAAGTCTTTTTACGTCTCCATTGTAATTATAGATTTCTTCCAAATAACCTTTAATATTTTCTATTTCTATTATCAAGCTTTGAATGGTGTCTTGAAACTCTTCATTATTATCCATTGTTTGCCCTCCATTATTTTGCTCACTTAATTACTACTTACCCCACAGCACAATAAATCTCAAAATTGAAATAAAATTCGGATCAATTATAAATGTTTCACGTGAAACATTTATAATTGATTTAAAAATTTGTTTAGACTTTATACTATAACGGATTTAAAAAAATCATTTATTCAATTATTTAACTATTAAAATTGAACAAGGCAGGGCGCTTACTATGCTTTCCGCTGTGCTTCCAAGAAATATTTCTTTTAGATTTTCTTTATCTCTGCCTTTAAATCCGATTACAAGAAGTTTTTTGCCGGTTTGAACAATAAAATCATTTATTTCTTTACAAGGCATACCTTTTTTTATAATAGTTTCAAGATTGGATTTTTCTTTTGTAAATTTATACTTAAAATTTTGTATCACATTTTCAAATTTTTCGGCTATTTCTAATTCAAAAGTATTTAAGTCTTTTTCATTTACATTATCAATTGTTTTTTCATCCAAAACAGTCAATAAAGTCATTTCTTTTATAATACCTGAAGGAATGTTGTTCAAAAAAGGAACAGCTTTTAACGATGAATCGGAAAAATCAGTTGCAAATAAAACATCGTCAAATAAGTCTCTACAATCAAAATTACTTTTGTTGTCATTTTTACTTAAATTTGAAAAATATTTTAAATTTCTTTTAGTTATTAAAATCGGTTTATTAGATTTTACAAGAATTTCATATAGAGGAGAACCATAAAATGCAAAAAAACTGTGAGTTTCAGCCGATGTTTTTTTATCTAAAACAATAAAATCGTCATTTTCCGTATTGGCTTCATTTGCTATTTCACCCGCAACGTTTCCTATGCGAATCTTATACTTAACTCCGAAGCCATATTTTTCTAGATTTTTTTTAATTTCTTTAAACTTGCTTTCAGCAATTTCTTTTATTCTTTCTTCATCTTTTTTATTATAGCGGGAATACAAGCTATGCTGTAATATATTTATATCTATAACATGTATAAGAATAATTTCTTTTAAGCCCAATTTTGTAATAAAATTAGCAAAGCAATCTAAATTTTCATAAAAATATTCCCCAAAATTTATGGCATATAAGGCAGTATTAAACATAAATAATTCCCTTATTTAAGAATTTAAGACTTGAATTTCATTAATACCATCTTCAAAACATTTTATTATTGTTTACTGTTTTAATTATAAATTGACCAAATATTATAATAACATTCTCAAATAAAGACCTAAAAGCGTAAAAAATAATACGGGAATCGTTAAAATTATTCCGACTTTAAAGTAATAGCCCCAGCTTATTTTAATTCCTTTTCTTTCCAATACATGAAGCCATAATAAAGTCGCCAGTGAACCGATCGGCGTAATTTTAGGTCCTAAATCGCAACCTATAACATTAGCGAATACGGCAGGCTTTAACATTATATTTTTTAAATTTGCCGAATGAATTGCAAGAGAGTTTATCATAACGGTAGGCATGTTATTCATAATCGAGGATACAAAAGCCGCCAAATACCCGGTATAAACCGTTAAAACAAAACCACCGAAACGGGAAAAATAAGAAATAGACCTGCCAAGCAGCCCGGTTAAACCTACATTTTTTAAACCAAAGACGACAAGATACATGCCGATTGAAAATATTACTATACTCCACGGCGCGTTTTTAAACACGCTTTTTAAATTAACGGCAGAACTTTTAAAACCTAAAAATGCAAATACAACTGCAAATGTTATTGCAAAAAGCGAAACAGGAAGATTAAGAAATTCGCTTGTAAAATAACCGCCTAAAAGCAAAACCAAAATTAAAAAAGAGTATTTAAAAAGTTTTTCATCTTTTATGGCGTCTTTAGGTATTTTTAACAAACCAACATCGTAACTGACGGGTATATCTTTCCTAAAAAAAAGATAAAGCGCGCAAGCCGAAATTATAATAGAAAAAATATCCGGCGCGAACATATTTATAAAATATGTAAAAAAGCCTATATTAAAATAATCCGCTGATACAATATTAACAAGGTTTGAAATTTTAAAAGGAAGGGAGGCCGTATCCGCAATAAATCCTCCTGCCATAATAAACGGAAGCATATTTTTTCTTTCAAATTTAAGCGCCTTCATCTTTTCATATACGATAGGAGTAATAATAAGTGCGGCTCCGTCATTTGCAAACAAAGCGGCTACTAATGCTCCAAGAAATATTATATATATAAACATTTTTCTGCCGCTTCCTCCTGCAAATTTGGCAATATGCAGGGCTGCCCATTCAAAAAAACCGATTTCGTCAAGTATTAAAGAAATAATTATTATAGCTACAAAAGTAAATGTTGCATCCCAGACAATATTAATAACTTTAAAAATATCAGTGTATTTTATTATGCCGAAAATAAAGGCTAGGACGGCGCCAATTATTGCACTATAACCTATTCCTATATTGTAAGGCTTTTTTATAACAAGAAAAAGCGTAAAAAGAAAAATGGCTATCGCAAATATAATTTTATATTCGGAAGACAATAGTAAACCCATAGTATATATGCTCCTTTATCGCAAAGATAGTAAGATAGCAATATAAATAATACAAAAATCAATTAATTAAAACACATTTAAAAAATTTAATTATTCAGGTTTAAGTAACACATATTTTGTCATCACAATTACCGCTTTTAATTTCTTTTAAATTTTTAATTCCAAAAAAATTATCATAAAGATTTTCAATTTCTTTAAATGCTTCTTCATTAATGGAATAATAAACCCACTTCCCCGCTTTTCTTCCGTTAATTAACCCCGCTTTTTTTAATGCGGATAAATGATGCGAAACCAATGTCTGGTCTAATTCAAGTTCTTTATAAATAACACACACGCATTTTTCCCCGTTTTTCAATGCGGAAATAATTTTAAATTTGCTTTCATCGCCAAGCAGTTTAAAAAACTTTATGAGTTTAAATTTGTCTTCATTCATATAAATTTTTGTAATTTTATAATTCGATGCTTTTTATTTTCATTCGTTTATAATATGAATACTTATGCATATGAATTAGTATTCATATATTTGATATTATATAATATAAATTGCGAACTTATAATGTCAAGATAATTATATTTACCCGACAAAAGAAGTTTATCTGCGGCATAAGACAAGTAAAAGAACTAAGCTGCCGAATTTTGCAAGTTCCCTAAAAAAATAACTATAATTTTTTTATATATAATCCGTTATGATATAATTATATAGAAAAATGGATATAGGAGGAAATATGTCTTATAAAGCCGATACCGTTGCTTTTTCCGGTCTTTTGCAGTGGGAAGACGTCGAAAAACTGATAGACGGCGTAAAAAATTCAGGATCACAATGGCATTATGTATATACGCAGGTTGAAGACGAAAAAGAAGAAATAGAAGCTGATAAAGCCGCAGATTTTTTAAAAGCAAGAATGGAAGAGATAAAAAAGTTAGACAAGATTTGCGGATGGTTTTATGTCCATACAAAAGACGAACCGTCAATCATAAAAATTTACCATCCGAGGATGTCGGGCGGCGGCTGTTCCCTGACCACCCCGCCGCCATGGATAATCGTTTCAAAAGAAAAACCGGAAGATATTGCCGACTTGGAATCTTACAAGCCCCTTGTAAAACCGGCAAAAAAAGGACTGCTCAAGATGTTCGGATAATTATAAATATAAATATTATAAATTTTACTTTATAACCGACCGGCATTACTCTTGCGGCAATCCTTCATACCACCCCGCTGTTTTTTGACTTCACGGTAAATACTGCAGAAAATTATCTGCGGATATAATATATTGAATAAGGTTACTGGACGAAGCCTTTTTTAAAATTTCTTTTTTATTTACGACTTGCATAGCAAAGGGCGTTTGAGTATTATGCTGAAACACCATAAGGTTTTTCGAGATGTTTTCGTCGTTGAATTTTGTTTCCACCATAAAAACCGGCTTTTCGTCTTTTGTAACGAGGAAATCGACTTCTCTTCCGTCCTTGTCTCTTAAATAAGACAATTCAAAGTTCCCATAGCCGAAACTTTTCCATAGTGTTACCGCCTTATAAAGATGAAAAGCTATCATATTTTCAAATCTTTTTGCTTCATCTTCGATCTCGACCCAGTCGTACAGATATATTTTCGGTTCTTTTTTAATAGCTCTGGAAATAGATTTTGAATAAGGCTTTATCGAAAAAAAATAATAAAACTGCTCAAGCATTAGAAGCCAGTTTTTAATAGATTCAAAAGCGGCGTTTAAATCTTCGCGAAGCGAATTTACCGAAAGCGGAGATGATATTTTATAGGTCAAAAGATTGGAAAGTATTTCGATGTTGGATATATCTCTTACGGGATAAGCATTTCTTATATCTTCCCTGATAAGCGTTTTTTTTCTTTCATTCGACCATAAATTGTAAAATATCTTATCGTTTTTTAAAAAGGGCTCTGGGAATCCGGAAAAATTAAATAATTGTTTATAATTTTCAAAGGATTGCCGTTTATTAAATCCTTCCTTTAGATAATTAAAAAATATATCCGGTTCTACGGCGGCGTTTTCTAATTCTCCCAGCGAAAAAGGAAATAAATTAACCGCAAAATACCTGCCGAAAAGACTGTCTCCGCCTTTTTTAAACAAATCGAGCCTTCCGCTTCCCGTAACCATAAAGCTATATTCGGTCTTGTAACCGTCAAAACATCCCTTTAAGTAATTTTTCCAGTTTTTATATTTATGTATTTCGTCGAATATAACCAAAAACTTCTTTTTTATATCTCTGTTCTCATTTTCAAAAAAGTATGGCGCATTAATTATTTTTTTCTGGTCGTTTATTATATCCCAGTTTACATATGATCCTTGCGAAAATTGCTTTAACAGCACCTTGGCAAAGGTGGTTTTTCCGCTCTGTCTCGGACCGCTTACAAGAAGCATTTTATTATATTTGCTTAATACGTTCGTTCCAAATTTTTCGATGTTTCTCTTTATCATAACGACTATTATAGACTAAACTCTAAAAAAGTCAAGACTATTTTAGAGTTTAGTCTAAACTTTTCAAAACCTTATTTATGTTTTCGGTATTTTTGTCTAAAGATAGAGCTATTTTGTTTATTTCGTATATTACCCGTTTAAATCCATTTTGCCGAGTCTTAGCCAATCTCCCAATGTGGAACAGAAGGAGTTTTTTAGTTTTTAGTTAAGTTTCTACCTGCAAATTGTAGTATTTAAAGCCGGACATTTGACTTTGAAATTGGTTGCGTGTATATTCCAAATTAGGGACGACGTGCCGTAAACTATTCGGCGTATATATTATATATATTGAGAAAAGTGACGGGAGATTAGGGAAATGGATAAGAACGGCAACTTGTTTCCTGTGCGCAAAGAGGTTTTAATCAAGATAAAGGGAAAAGATATTGCGGGGAGCATGGAAATTCCCGCAAAAGCTAAAGGGCTTGTCATTTTTGCCCATGGGAGCGGCAGCAGCAGGTTCAGCCCAAGGAACAGATATGTGGCAGGGATTTTAAACAAAAATAATCTCGGCACGCTCCTGTTCGACCTTCTTACGGCGGAAGAAGAAAAGGTTGATAATTATACGGCAGAGTATCGCTTCAATATAAAACTTCTTGCGGAAAGACTTATTGATGTTACCGATTGGCTGCTTAAGGAACCATCCTTAAAGAATTTAAAATTAGGCTATTTTGGGGCAAGCACCGGGGCTGCGGCTGCTCTGATCGCGGCTGCCAAAAAATCAAGCGTTATTTATGCCGTCGTTTCAAGAGGCGGCCGTCCCGACCTTGCTATGGAGAGTTTACCCGAGGTTAAAGCACCCACACTGTTAATAGTCGGAGGAGAGGATTTTGAGGTTATCGAATTAAATAGGGTTGCATATGAAAATATTTCGGCAAAAAAAAGGCTTGAAATAATACCAGAGGCTACTCATCTGTTTGAAGAACCCGGAGCGTTGGAAGAGGTTGCCCTAATTACATCAAAATGGTTTACAGGACACTTATAGTTTCAATAAATTGGAATATAAATTTTTTCCAACATTTCGTCATATTCTTTTTTAACATTGCTATAAACAGTTATACCCCCACCGCTCCTATAAAAACAGTCTTTTCCTATCTTTTCGATAAATCTTATCATAACCGAACTTTTAAAATTTTTCCCATCGTATATGCCAAAAACTCCGGTATAATAACCTCTGTTATCAGGTTCGGTTTCTTTTATGATTTCCAAGGTTTTTCTTTTCGGAGCTCCGCAAATGGACCCTGCGGGAAGCATATTGTAAAGGATGTCTCCAAAGCGGTTATTTAAATCCGGTTTAATTTTGCCTTCAATCTCGGAAGTCATCTGCAATAATTCCCCAAAATTTGTTTTAATGGTTTCTATAAAACAGAACCTGTTAACCTTTACGTCTTTGCATACAATATTCAAATCATTTCTTAAAAGGTCAACAACGGTCAAATGTTCCGCTTTTTCTTTTGTATTGTTTAAAAGAATTTCTTGCGCGTTAGGAATGCCGGCATCGATAGTCCCTTTAATAGGATAAGTAAATATTTTTTCTTCTATTATATTTATAAAAGTCTCAGGGGAAAACAATACAAACTCATTTTCCTCATTCTTAAAATAGAGTTTATACCGCGACCTGCTTTTATAAAATATTTCCTGCAAGCCAAAATTAATTATAATAGGATTTTTAAAGGTTAAATTTAAAAGATACGAATTGCCTGCTTTTTCGTTTCTAATAATATTATTAAAAGCTTTTTTATAAACTTCAAAGGAAACGGGGCGCTTTTGAATGTTTAACTTTTTTCCGTCCAAAATATTATCGATATTGTAATCATAATTTTTGGCTCCGTCTATAAAATACTTAATACAAAAACCGTTTAGTTCAGACAACTTTAAAACTATGGGAAATTTCATCTCATAATCGATAATAAAAAGAAACTGAATGCCGTTTGTCCCGTAAAAATTCATTCTCTCGATAAAATCCGATTCTGAAATCATATCTTATTATGCCCTATTGATTGAATTATACCATGTATATAACTGGCGGATGTAGCTTCCGTGAGGTAATTTTTAAGAAATGCGAAAATTCAATTTCAGATATAACAATTATTTCAATGTATTAATATATATTACAAATATCTATTTCAATATCTTTTGGGTCAAGCATTGCGTTTATTAAAGATATTTTCTGAAAACAACGCAGGTCATTAACTGAAACTTTTCTTTCTATTATCTTGTTATGTTCCAAAAGATAGCGCCTTTTTACCCCGTTTAAAAGATAAGTATCGGGGGTAATCCATTTTTCTCCATCAAATAAAATTATATTAGAAAAAGAAGTATCGGTTAACAAACCATTTTTTATAATAAGTATATCGGATATATCGTCTATTCCGGTCAAAAAAGAATTTATACATGCCCTATCTTCATATTTGAATGCATAATCTAACGACCTGTATTCCGTGGAAAAATTAGCGGTATCTAAATCGATAATTTTTAATTTCTTAATTGTTCTTTTAGTATAAGGTGCGATTTCAATATTTTCAATATGATTAGAATATGTTAATCTGCATTTATAAGTTCCGGTTTTACATTCATCGGGCTTTGGTAAAAACATATTAAGATTTATTTTAGCGTCCATGCCGAAAAAATGGCTGATAGTGTTATTAATCCTCTTGTTGTGATAATCAACAAGCTTATAATTTCCGTCTGATAATTTAATAGTATCGATAAAGCGAAACATATATTATACTTATTTTTTAACTCTAATGAAAAAAATTTAGGGCTTACTTAAATTAGGTTAAAATTTATATAACAGGATTATTTTATATAATTTTATATAATATTATAAAAATATGGCAAAACTATATTGCCGTGTTTATCAACAATTGGAGGAAATTTTTTGGCTCTTGAAACTGCCATTCTAAAAAGCAAATTTTCTTTGCCCCCCTTCCTTATTCTATGCCCTTTTTTATCAAAAGGATATAAACCCATTCTAACTAAATCAGGTTTTCTAGATTTTGTAATTCGTTTAATTTCTTCATAGTCCCATATCTGGTCCATTTTTTTTAACCTCATAAGCTATTTTGTTTTTGGCTTTTTTTAAAACGTCAGAAACATTTTCCGCTGATGCTCTTTCTTTTAAATATTTTTCATCAATTTTTTCTTTATAATTATACAACAAAATCAATCCCCACCTGAAATCTTCTTTGATTTTCCAGAATTTGTAGCTACAAAACCTATCTATTATTAAATCTTCTACTGTAATTAAAGTTATTATGATATTGTCGTTTATTTTTATTTTATTTGTTCTTTTTTTATCAAAAATGCTTCCGCAGACGTCTATATAGATGTCTAACTCTTCGTTTACGATAAATCTATCAATTTCTTTAAATCCCCATTTTTCTAAAACATTTAATAATGTTTGTTTGCTCTCGTTTATAATTATATCGATATCTCCGGTTGTATAATTCCCTTGAGTATAAATTTCAAGGGCTTCGCCGCCGACAATTACAGGAAGGAATTTGTTGTTATTTTTAAGTTCTTCAGTTAAAATTCCGAGGAATGCCACTCTTCTTTTGGCAGGGTCTTTAATATTTTTTAATATTTCAGAAATATTATCCATATTGAATTTATATTATACTATATAAATTTTAATAGCGATTTCAATTACCCTAACCCTGCGTTAGAAAATATAATAAGATATTTCAAAGTTAATAATGCTGGGTGCCAGGCTCGCCTAAGAATAGAGCCCTGGCTCAATTTGTAGTCTTAACTGTGTGTCCAAAAAAGTGTTGTAATTACATCCTTCGCCCGGAAGCCCCCTGCCTTGAGGATTTATTATAAATTCGACATAAAACTTCTTGACAATGTTTCACGTGAAACAAATTTTCGTTAAATCAGGGTTTATGGCATCTCATCAATAAAATACTAACGGCAGCAGGCGTAATACCGGAAATTCTGCTGGCTTCGGCAATGGTTTTAGGTCTAATTTTATTAAGTTTTTCGATTACTTCGAGCGATAAACCAGGAACTGTCTTAAAATCAATATCTTCATTTAATTTAATGCCTTCAAATTTTTTTAACCGGCCGATTTCTTCTTTTTGCCTGTTAATATAACCCTCATATTTAATAAAAAGCTGGACCCTGTTTAATATATCCTTGCCGAATTTATCTGTTTCCGGTCCAAATTCGTTCATAAGATTTTCTATCATGAAATCCGGCCGCTTTAACAGGTCATAATATTTTCCGTTTTCATACATTTTTAAAAAAGATAATAATTCATTAAACTTGGATAATCTGTCTTTATATATAGAGTATCTTTCTTCATCAAGCAAGCCGGCACTTTTGCCGTATTCGCAAAGTCTGAAATCGGCATTATCTTCCCGCAATAGGAGCCTGTATTCGGCGCGCGATGTAAACATTCTATAAGGTTCCGTGGTTCCGAGGGTAATTAAATCGTCTATTAAAACTCCGATATACGCCTCATCCCTTCTTAATATCAAAGGCTCTTCGCCTTTAATCTTTAAAGCGGCGTTAATTCCCGCAATAATCCCTTGAGCCGCCGCTTCTTCATAGCCTGATGTTCCGTTAATCTGCCCCGCTAAAAACAAATTTTCTATACTTTTGGTTTCCAAAGAATGTTTAAGTTGGATGGGTAGGACGTAATCATATTCAATGGCATACCCCGGTCTCATAATTTTAACATTTTCAAGCCCTTCTATCGTTCTTAAAAATTTAAGCTGGGTGCCTAACGGCAGGCTTGTTGAAAGCCCGTTCGGATAGTATTCGACGGAATCAAGACTTTCCTTTTCCAAAAATATCTGATGCCTTTCTTTGTCTTTAAATCTGACGACCTTGTCCTCTATGGAGGGGCAATACCGCGGTCCGATACCTTTAATGACTCCGCAATATAAAGGAGATTTATCCAGATCGTTTAAAATTATATTATGTGTTTTTCCGTTTGTATAGGTTATATAGCAGTTTATGTTATTAGTTATATTTTTATCGGCAAGGGAAAACGGAATAAAATCGTCATCCCCTTTTTGCTCTTCAAGGTTTGTAAAATCAATCGTTCTGCCGTCTAATCTCGGAGTAGTGCCTGTTTTAAGCCTTCCAAGTTCAAGGCTGTTTTCGATTAAGCTTAAAGAAAGTTTTTTTGAAGCAAAATCTCCAGCCCTTCCTGCCTTATAATTAAAAAGACCGATATGAACAAGCCCCCTTAAAAATGTTCCCGTGGTCAATATCACTGCTTCGGAGTAAAGATCTTCCCCCGTCCATATTTTTACCCCTTTAACAGTGTTATCTTTAACTATGACGCCGTCAACCATGGATTGAATCAGGGTAAGATTGCCGGTATTTTCAAGTGTTTTTTTCATATATGACTTATAGGCAAACATATCTGCCTGGGCGCGGGATGATTGTACCGCAGGACCTTTTTTTGTATTAAGGGTTCTGAATTGGATCCCTGTCTTGTCGGTAGCCCTTCCCATCTCGCCGCCCAAAGCATCGATTTCCCTGACGAGGTGTCCTTTTGCAAGACCGCCGATTGCGGGATTGCATGACATCTGACCTATATTGTCGAGATTAATCGTAATAACGGCGGTATTAAAGCCTATTTTTGCGGCAGCTAAAGAGGCTTCTATACCGGCATGTCCGCCACCTACGACGATAATATCAAAAGTCTTTCCTGAAATACCTTTCATAAACGCCCTTCATAATGAAATAATATTATATTAATAATATTATATTGTATATATAATATAATATATAATAAAATAAAAAAAACACCTTAGC
>JAKASO010000043.1 GCA_021818985.1 bacterium | reverse complement strand
ATATATAGATACCTTAAAATATCCGACAAACTTCTTGCGATGATACTTCATTACCGCCTATTGAATAATATGCAGGATAGCGACTTTATTCTTGCAAAAGTATCGGGCAAGCCCGCTATTACAAAAGTAGGTTTTAGCCTTATGTTAAAGAATTTGGTCGAAAGGATTCTCGGCAAAGAATATTTAGATAAAGCTCATCCGCACGCCCTAAGACATGCGCGGGCTATTCATTTGCTTGACAGCGGTATGAATATTATGCTCTTGAAGAACTTTCTGGGGCATAGTAATATCGTTAATACGCTTATCTATCTTAAATATTCTAATAAAGATTTATACGAGGCTATAGATAAGGCAAACAGAAAGGAGGGGTTAATTTATGAATGAATTAGAAGATCGCTATCGGAAACTATTTGAAATCCCAGACAATTTTGTTATCAATATTGCCGAAAATGGCAAAAACAGTTTATATTTTTTGCAAGGGAAAAATCAAGCCGACGTTATTTTGGCGAATATGGCTGGTTTTCGGCTCGATTAAGGGCATAGCGGGAGCTTCCGTGCCCGATGTATTATTGATTGAGGAAAACGGAGAAATTTGATAGAGTAATAATAATTTTCCTATAAATTAAAACGATTTAAGCCCTTCGGGCGAGGAAATTAAAAATGGCTAAAATAAAGTGCACTTATGAAATCTAAAATTTAGTATTGCCGTCTCCTAAAATGTTGGAGAATAAGTATAAGGGTTGCGGATTAGCGCTAGTGATATATTTTGATAATTTATTTAAAAATATTATAAAAGAGGTTAATGTTAAAATGGCAAAAAGAGTATTTTTTAGTTTTGATTACGAAGATGTAAAAACATTTCGCGTTAATGTTGTAAGAAATCATTATTTAACTAAAGATAGAGATGATGCTGGATTTTTTGATGCTTCAATTTGGGAAGATGCAAAGAAACATGGTGACATTTCTGTAAAACGTTTAATTAACTCTGGTTTAGAGAATACTTCTGTGACTTGTGTTCTCATTGGATCAGAAACATGGCAAAGACGTTGGGTTAGGTACGAAATATTAAAAAGTTACGACAGGGGCAATTCTCTGTTTGGCGTGCATATTAATAAATTGCCCGATAAAAATCAAGAAACATTTAAAAATGGTCTTAATCCTTTTGATTATTTGGGTTTTATAGTTAGTAATGACGGAAAAACAGTTACGTATTATGAACACGATGGAAAAGAATGGGAAATTTATCAGGATCTAAAGCCTAATGGTTCTTCTATTTTTGATAAACAACACTGGGGACGTGGGTTCAAATTATCAGATTGGGTTCCCTGTTATGATTGGGTGAAGAATGATGGCTATAATAATTTTGTAGATTGGATAGAAAATGCTGATTCAAAAGCTGGAAAGTGATACAAAATTAAATATTTTTTTAATGGGTTTAAGATTGTATTAATAAATGCAAACAATATTAGATATATATGAATAATAATTTGAAAGAATTAAAAGAAAGCCCAGCAATTCAATTGCATATCAATATTCTACAGAATATTATTACTCGAATGGCGAGTAATAGTGCTAATTGCAAAACATGGGCGATAACTATTATTGCGGCAATTTTAGTTTTACTCTTTGATAAATCAAAAACCGAAGTTTCTTATCTTGCTTATATTCCGCTGACCATGTTTTTTTCCCTTGATTGTTTTTATCTTGGTATGGAAAGACATTTTAGAGAAGAATATAAAGCTTTTCTTGAAGGAATAGAAAAATCGGAAAATCTTGATTTTAAAAATGTTTATAAAATAAAAGGACCAAAGGGAATATGCAATAAAATTAATCTTATAGTCTGTGGGGCTTGGTCTTTTTCAACAACCCCTCTTTATATAACATTAGCGTTGGCAATATTTATAGTATTAAAAGTTTCCTAAAAAGGAGGGATTTTAGTGCTTAAAAGACAAGTTTTTTATAGTTTTCATTTTGACAACGATGTTATGAGGGTTCAGCAGATACGAAACATTGGAGTTATTGAGGGTAATACTCCTGTTTCACTAAACGAGTGGGAGAGCATAAAACAAAAAGGTAAGTCCGCAATTGAAAAATGGATTGACGATAATATGAGAGGCCGTTCTTGCGTTATTGTGCTTGTTGGATCAGAAACTGCCAGCCGAAAGTGGGTTAAGTATGAAATAAAAAAAGCGTGGGAAGACGGCAAAGGACTATTGGGCGTTTATATACATAACATAAAATGCCCAAGAAATGGTAAGGGCAATAAAGGAGATAATCCCTTTAAACAATTTAGTCTTAACGGAGAAAAATTATCAAATATAGTCAATTGCTATGATCCTTATCGTTATGATGCATACAACTATATTGCCGATAATATTGACTCTTGGATTGAAGTAGGAATAGAAATTAGAAATAATTATAAATAGGGAGATATATGTATAGAGGTTTTAATTTGGAAGTCGCTGAGGATGATTATTTAAAATTCTATAAGCAAGATATATCTAGTCTTGGCTCAAGGATATTGGAAGAACAAAAATCTACAGTTAATAAAGAAATAAATACTTTTTGCGATAAAGATGGTTGTATTGATGCTTCAAAATTGGGAGCTGATTGGTTCCCAGAAATTAAAGCCGATATTTTTCTTTCCCATTCCCATAAAGACGAGAAAATTGCAATTTTTCTGGCGGGCTGGCTCTATAAAAACTTTGAACTTGAAACCTTTATTGATTCTTGTGTATGGGGTTATGCAGATAAGTTATTAAAGGAAATTGATAATAGGTATTGTTTAAATCCAGTTCGAAAAACTTATGATTATAAAATGCGTAATCTCTCGACAAGCCATGTTTATATGATGCTTTCTACCGCACTTGCTTCGATGATTGATAAAACTGAATGCGTATTTTTCTTGAATACGCCAAAATCAATAACATTTGATGATACAATTAAAACAAATAAAACAAAGACATTATCGCCATGGATTTATAATGAGATTACGATGACTAAGTTAATAAGAACAAATAAGCCGCCACGAATAATAGATAGAGATAAAAAATTATTTGAAGAAACTCTTGCTTACTTATCTGATTTTACATTTAGGTATGATGTCAACATAGATCATTTGAAAGATATTAATTTTGATAATTTAAAGAAATGGGAATTAGAGTATAGTAATAAGAAGCCAAACGTTGATAAATATGATTCTTTGGATATTTTATATGATATTTGGGATGAACGTTAAATTGAAAAATATTTTGTTTATATTTACAATCATCATCTTTTCTGCAAATATAGCTTATGCCTTTTCCATCCTAAACCCGCCATATAGCCAGTCCGACCCCAACTTTAACAAACTTGCGCTCCGGGTTTATAATTCAAATAGCCCATATACTTTTGCGTCCGGGGCTTATACCTATAACGCCATTCCAATAACTACGACGTTATCCGGCTGTAAAATAATAAGCATAATAAGGCGCACGCAGGGCTTTTCTAACCCAAGATACTGGGCTATAGAAAACTATAAGATATGTTCCGGCAATATAGCCGAAGTTAAAAATACCAATATGGCGGGCTGGGGCAGCTTGCCTAAAGGAATAAAGCCGGTTATAAATAGTACGATAGCGCAGGCCCGTCAATACGGCAAGGCGGAGGCTAATTATTACGGATACAGGGTAATAGCGAAGACTGGAGCTTATGTCGGAACGGTATTTGTATATGTGTTAAACGGAATAAAGTTAGAGGCGATAATGAGGTTTTAAAGGTTTATAAAATATGATACGATATAAATAAAAACATTAAAAAAATGTTAAAAAAAACGGGACTGTTTCCCATCTTAAAATGGGCTGGCGGGAAAGAGCAAGAGTTAAAATATATCCACCCCGCAACGCCTCAATCATTTAACCGCTACTTCGAACCGTTTGTCGGCGGAGGCGCGGTATATTTTTCTATTAATGCGGACGTCATGTATATAAACGATAAATCTAAAGAATTAATAAACCTGTATAAAGCGGCATCGTCTCAAGATGAAATATTTATTAAAGCTATAAAAGATATTTCGTATAACTGGAGACTCTTAGCGAATATTATTTGTAATAACCAAGATGAATTTATAAAAACATACAAATCCTTTTCTGAAAATTCTATTTCAGACCAAGACCTAAAAAACTGGATTATTTCTTTTGTTTTAGCTCATAGCTCAGAGTTTAACGGAATGTTCAATCGTGATTTTAACGTAAACATAGAAAATTTCATAAAGGAAATAAATAAAAATTTATTCGGCAAATTTAACAGAATGAAAAAAATAGAACGGAATAAAGGAAAACTGTCCGATAAAGATATTTTAGACAATATAGAGGCATCGTTAAAAAGCGCATTTTATATGCACTTTAGACACTTATATAATAATATCGAACAATATAATATAAACTTAAGTTTTGCTACCGCTATTTTCTTTTTTATAAGAAATTTTGCGTATAGCGGGATGTTCAGATATAATACCAGAGGAGAATTTAACGTTCCTTACGGCGGCATTGGATATAATAAAAAAAATATAGACAAGAAAATTAATTATTTAACGGGCAAAGAGATTATCGCCCATTTACGCAAGACACGAATAGAATCTTTAGATTTTTACGATTTTTTTATGAAATATAAGCCTGGGCAAAATGATTTTATTTTCTTAGACCCGCCTTACGACAGTAACTTTAGCACGTATTCGCAAAACGATTTTACTAAAGACGACCAAAAACGGCTTGCGGATTATTTATTAAAATGCAAAGCAAAATGGTTATTAGTAATAAAAAATACTGAATTTATTTATAGTCTTTATAGTAGGCATAAAGTTCATATCTCGGCATTTAATAAGCGGTATCTGGTAAGTTTTCAAAACAGAAACGATAAAAAAGCCGAACATCTTGTGATTAAAAATTATTGAGAGGATTTTAAAGTGGAAAGAGTATCGGAAACGGAACTAATTCTCCCGTCCTTATTTTTAATGGATACGTGGCATAAAGGAATAACGACTTCGGAGTTGATAAAAGAGCTTACGGAAATTTTTCAACCCACAGGAAAGGACGTAGAAATATTGACGAATAGAAAAGATACTAAATTTTCTCAAAAGGTGCGGAATTTAAAGGCGCATAATACTTTTGAGAGATACGGCTATGCGGAATACAAAAGGGGTTATTTTTTTATTACGAATAAAGGCGGGGATTTTTTAAATAAAAATATTGATTTTGTTATATATTTATTAAGTAATGGATTTTTATACAGCGACCTTAAAAGCAGTTTTCAGAAGCCTTTGCTGAAAAAGGATATAGAGAAAACGCCTAAAGTATTTGATGAAAATGTTTTGATATACGAAGGTACGCAAAAAATAATACGTTCTAAAACTTATGAGCGTTCTATTAAATTACGAAATGCGGCAATACTTAAATATACCGAAAAAGACCGAATTAAATGTAAAGTTTGCTGTTTCGACTTTGAGGATTTTTATGGAGATTGCGGTCGCGGTTTTATAGAAATACATCATCAAAAACCTGTTTTTATGTTTGACGATAACGAATCGGAAAAAACTATAAAAGACGCTTTAGGAAATGTTATTCCGGTATGTTCTAATTGCCACAGGGTAATTCATAGAATTAGACCGCCATATTTAGTCGGCGATATTGAAAAAAAGGTTAATAAGAAACTTTATTTTTGCAGGTGAAAATTGTTGTCTATCGGCCCTAAGCGCATATTTATTCTCCCCGTTCTTGCCGTTTTTGCCGGCATGCTAATCCTGTATCCCTTTTTATCCCGCAACCTTGCGGATATTTATTTTGCCGTTAAAACAGCTATTTTGACCCGCAGACTAATCGTTCCGGACGGTTTAAATTTTAAATACCTCGTTCTTTTTTCGGGACTGATATTAATGTCTATAACCGATATGCTCTTTGAAAGAATACCTGAGGTTATTCCGATATTTCTGATACTATCGGGCTTTGTATTTGCATATCTGTCAAAAACGCCGTTAATAATGCCTCTTGAGGCATTATCCATAGGCGCGGGCTTGTTTATCCTTATCGAT
>JAKASO010000042.1 GCA_021818985.1 bacterium | reverse complement strand
ATTTAACTTCCATAATCTACAAATTATATATAATAGACAAGGTCGTATGGGTGTGGCAAAATATTTAGAATTTAACTCTACCGATGAAAAGCTTGCTATATAAAATATTAAACGGAAGAGTTTTTTGCGACAACAAACTAAACGATTTGCCCGTTTAAAAGTTTGATTACTAAATCTAAAACGCTATCAAAAAGGTTGAAATCAAATGCGGTATTTTTTAATTTTGTATTTTTTAATTTTGGTAATTTTTAAATTTTTAAAGAAAACTGATTCTAAAAAAATAATTAAGAAAAAAATACCAATAACTACCCCGTTCCCAATAATGTGCCTCCCTCGCCTGAAGTCGTAGAACCGACAAATCTTATAATAGGAGATAGTGCGGAACCGCTCGTTGATATAACCGTTTTAAAATATCCCTTATCGGAATTAGAAAAATACGAAAATATAGAATTAAACGACGACCTAAAAAACAAATTTGCGGGACTAATGCGTCATGCGCCTAATTTAGTTAAAAACGTATCGGATATGGCTTCCGTGCAATATTTAGTTAAATTTTCGCCGGAAGTAATGGAAGGATTTTCTAACGGTAATACGAAATTAATGAAAACACTTGAGGACCCTCTTTTAAAGGCCGTCGCCGTCGATAGTTCCACTAATCAAATCGTCGAACTGGGATGCGTCGAAAAAATGTCGGGTTTAAACGTTGCAACTGCAGGGCTTGCAATTTGGGGGCTCACGGCGGCCGTTACTGGTCAAAAATTTTTATCCGATATAAATCGCAAACTGGGCAATATCGAAAGGGGCTTAGAAGATATTAAAAATTATCTCGACGACGTAACGCTCGGTAAAATTTACGGTAATTATAATTATTTAAGAGAAGTAGCGGGGCATATAAGCGGACGAGCGTTTACGGAAAGGGATTGCAATATCTTTTACAACCAAATAGAAAGTATCTCAAGGGAGAGTTCGCAAATAATTGAAACGATTAATATGCAAATCATGAGGAAATTCGAAAAAATTCAAAATCAAAAGCTTAAAGGTATTGGTTTAAAAAAACATTCTGAAGATATGAAAAAAAACATAAATGATTTCGAAAACTGCGTTTATTCTTATGATGCGGTATTAAGCGTAAAAAACGCCGCCGGAAGAATTAAATGCGCCCTTCCTGTAAATAGGAAAATAGCCGAAGATAGGATTAAAGGATTGGAGTATATAGCGCAAAAACACAAAAATGACCTTTATGTCTTTGAAACAAAAATAAAAGCGAATATTCCAAATTTACAAGGTTTTTTTAGTGCATCAGAGACAAATGAAGAATTCCAACAAGAATTACTTAACGATTTAAAAAAAATGTTCGGCAAACTTCATAATAAAATCGACGAAACGTTAGATTCGCTGATAAAAACTAAAAAAATTCTAGAAGAAAAAGTAAACGAATCTAAAGAATCCCTGCAATTAATTGTTACATTAAAAAATGACGGTACGATTGATGGAGTAAATAAAATCAAATAAAGGGATCGGTATTTTGAAACGCGTTAAGAATTAAGTATTCCGTTTCTAATCGAACGCTAAAATCGGCAATTAATTCTTTTACAAACAATCCAAATAATTTCGAGTATTTCAAATTTATCCTTGACAGTGAACGATTGTTTACTGTATCATAATTATATTTATATGATTAATGATAATTAACGCTGCTAATAAGCCTAACAAGAAATTTAATATGTCTAATATCGATAAAAAACTTAAGAAAAGGCTTGGTTGCATAAACGGTTTTTATACCGACAGCAAAAGAATGCCGACCTATTCCGAGATGACCGTTTTATTCGGCGTAAAATCCAAAAACGCGGTATTTAAAATTGTGAGTAAGCTTATAGAAGGAGGTTTCCTGCAAAAAGATTCCAAAGGTTATCTGTTGTCTACGTCTGCCATTACATCCAAAGTTCGTTTTCTTAAGCTTTTGGGCAGTGTCGAAGCAGGTTTTCCGAGTCCAGCGGAAGAAGAACTCTTAGACAGCGTTTCCATAGATAAGCTTTTGATAAAAAACCCCAACTCTTCATTCCTGCTTGAAATTTCGGGCGACTCTATGACCCAGGCCGGCATTATGCCTAAAGATTTCGCCATAGTGGATAAATCTCTTACCCCTAAGGAAGGCGATATAGTAATAGCGCGTGTGGACGGCGACTGGACTATAAAATATCTTAGGAAAGAGGACGGTAAATATATATTGGAAGCGGCCAACCCTAAATACGGCCGCATAAAACCTAAACAAGAGTTAACTGTTGCAGGCGTTGTAGTAGGCACTATAAGAAAATATAGGCAATGTGGGTAAATTTTATGGCTCAGTTTTGCATTAATTCATGGCCCATGGCTGTCGCGCACATCGATGCAGACGCTTTTTTCGTAGCATGCGAACAGGCATTAAATCCGTCTCTGAACGGAAAATGCGCGGCGGTAGGCAAAGAGCGGGGCATTATAACCGCTTTAAGCTATGAAGCGAAAGCAAAAGGCGTGAAGCGCGGCATGAGAACATTCGAGGCGAAAAAGTTATGCCCCGGACTTATAGTAATAGAATCGGATTACGAGTCGTACAGCCTTTTTTCTCTCCGCATGTTTAATATAATAAAAAATTTCTCTCCGCAAGTCGAAGAGTATTCCATAGATGAGGCGTTCGTTGACTTAACCGGCTTAAGAAGGGTGTTTTCCTGTTCCTACGAAGCAATCGCGAAAAAGATGCAAAGCGCTATAGAAAAAGAGCTGTCCATAACGGTTTCCGTGGGCGTAAGTATAACGAAGACGCTTGCAAAAATGGCTTCTAAGCTTAAAAAACCTAACGGGCTCGCCGTAATAGAAGGCAAAGATATACAAAATATTTTGCGCGATATACCGGCGGAAGACGTCTGGGGCATAGGAAACAATACCGCCTGTCTTTTGAGAAAATTCGGCATAAATTCCGCTTTGGACTTTGCCCTCAAAGACGAAGGTTTTATCGATAAATATCTATCCAAGCCCTACAAAGAAACATGGCTTGAGCTTAGAGGAAATTCGGTTTTCGGCATTAACGCATCGGTTAAATCCTCGTATAAAACCATAAGCAAGGCTAAAAGCTTTTACCCGCCGTCTGACGACGAGACGTTTCTTTTTTCCGAACTTACGAAAAATTTGGAAAACGCCTGCGCTAAGGCCAGAAGGTTTAACTTAGCCGCCGTACGACTTTCCGTTTTTTTAAAAACGCGGGATTTTAAAGCCGCGGGCGCGCAGATAAGACTTACATTCCCTGCCGCTCTTCCGCCTCTGCTTATGGAAGCGTTAAAGGAGGGTTTTAAGTATATATATGCAAAAGGTTATCTATACAGGCAGACCGAAATAGTTTTGCATCTTACGGAAAACGTTCAGTATTCGCTTTTCGACGATATAATTAAAATAGATAGAATAAGGCGCATATACGATTCTATCGACTTTATAAATAAAAGATTCGGAAGAAACTCCGTCCATCTAGCATCGAGTATGCCATCATTAAACGCAGGACATAGCCCGAGATTGTCTATACCGCTTATTGATATAAAGGTTTAATATTTACAATTTCAAATATTTATAGAAATAGTATGCAGGGACTCGGAAGGATTCTTATATTAACCGGAATAGTATTGATTGTTTTCGGCTTATTGTTTATTTTTTCTCATAAACTGCCTTTCGGCAAACTTCCGGGCGATATCGTTATTAAAAAGGGCAATTTTACTTTTTATTTTCCGCTTGGATTAAGCATTATAATAAGCATAATATTGACAATTATTATGTATTTTGTGGGAAAACATTAAAATAGTTTCCGTGCAGGTATGTCTAAAAAATCAACCAACAATAAAAATAAAACGGAAAGAGACGATAATAATAAAAAAGAATATTTTTGCTCTTTTTGCGGAAAATCTCAACATAGGGTAAAAAAAATAATTGCATATCAAAAAGACAATATTTGTATATGCGACGAATGTATAATTTTGTGTTATGATATAATATCTCAATAAAAATTTGATTAACCGTTAAAAGCGTAAACATTATGTCCGACTTAGCAATTATAAATGTAAATTCGGAAGCTAAAAGCGCATGGGATTATCGCTCTTTATTTTTAGGATACGGAACCAAGTATGATAAGTTCTATTGTTCGTATTGCAGCATAGAATTGATTCCTAAGGTTATATATAAGGACGAAGACGAGAAAGCGGCAAAATCTCCCCACTTTGCGACCAGAAAATACGATGACCACAATGAGGGTTGTATTGAGAGTTTCGCTTAATCAACAGGCTTTTAAGCCTGACGCTTACGCTTTGATAAATCTATCAAATTTCTGGGTTTATTATTTATAGTTGTTTTGGTTTTTGGCGTAATACATTATTTCAGACAAAGCCAAAGGCCTACGCAAATTATTTCCAATAGCTTTCTCTTTGAAGGCGGAGGCGATGCGTACCGCTTACTTTATTTCGAAAAATTATATGGAAAAAATTTAAAAAAATTCGATAAGGTTTGTAATCTCTGTAAGAGCTTAAATCATGCTATAAAAGTATTTGGGAGTCAAAAAATTGCGATGCAGTTTATATTGCCAGAAAGAGTTGTAAGTTAAATTTATGTTCAAAATCTTAAGTAAAAAATAATCCTTTAACCAGCATAATTACTGACAAAACAAGGGAAGGTGTCCCGAATCTGGACAAAAAATCCGCAAGGCTATGTGTTTATTGAAGTCAAGCCTTATTTTTTAGTCTAAATTTTTGGTTGACTTCCGTAATAAAAAATTATATTTTAAGAATATAGCGATTTTTAATATAATTAACTTATTTTATTCTCTAAATGTCGATTTCAACTCATATTCCTGCCCATTTATACGTTTCCATTATCAACGGACATAATGCATGGCTTGCGCCGCTATTAGGCGTAGCCGGCTTAGTTTTTGGTGCTATATTTACCGGCGGCATTTCTCTTTATATAGAGCATTATCGGCATGTGAAAAAGAAACTTGCTACGGCTTATGCTTTTAAGGGAGAGATAAGCGCTTTGCTGGATATTATTACGAAAAGAAAATATATCGAAGCGTTAAGTGATAAAATTAAAGAATTAAAAATGTCAGTTGAAAAATTAGATGGATATTTTGAAAAATATATAAGAGAGCCAGAGGAATTTAAATCCATGATTAAATATTTAGGCACTACTCCTATTTATCGGTTTTCTTTTGTTGTAAACGAAGATATTTTTTATGTTAAAAATTCTTTGAAAAAAGATATCGGTTTACTCGACGATGCATCCGTTCTGGCTATTAGATTTTATGGGATGACGAATGCTTTATTGCTGGATTTAATAGAGAATAATAAGGGTAATGATGAAATAGATTCTAAGTTTTGGAAGATACCGGCAAAAGATATTCTGGATAGCCTTTACTCTTATTACGGATTTTTTAATATTCATGCTTTAGCCAAGAAAAACTTGGAGTTTCACGAGTCGATGCTTGAAATTTCAAAAACTATCATAGAATCTGGAAAACAAAGCGTAGAAGAATTAGATAAATTTATAAAAAAGAACGATTTTTGGTATAAAAGAATAATTAATTTTTTTAAAGAGGTATTCAAGTGTAAAACCAAGAGGGATGTAAAAATGCCGAACGATAGTATTGATAATAATCCAAGTGTAAGGTGCAAAAGTTATTGAAACTAAAAAAAATACGCTGAAGTCGGAGCCAGCTTTAAGATATTTATATTTTATTTTAACGTTGTAAAAACTGTAATTTGCCGATATAAATTAACTAAAAACTAAAAAACTCCTTTATTTATCTGTCTTTCAGTATATAAACGCATATCGTTTCCGTAATTATTGCTAATTTTTAAAAAAGATAGTTTTGAGAAAAACTTAAATGTAATTTTTACCAATAAAAATTAATTTTATCTAAAAAACCCTTAAACATGGGTCAGGATAGGAGCAAATAATTTCTATTGGCAATTTTGGGAAATAAGCTTAATTTGACTTTCATCTAAATAAATAATAATATTAATATATAATATGGATAAAATATAGGTAATATATATGATAGAAATCTTTCCAAGAATAACAGT
>JAKASO010000041.1 GCA_021818985.1 bacterium | reverse complement strand
CCGATCTCAAAGATATAGGGTTAGAAATAGATGAATTTCAAAATCTGTTGTGAAATAATCACATTTTAGCGCACATAAAAATTATATATACCTTATTAATTAGTAATATCAATAACTCATAAAACGGGTTCTCAGCCTTCTAAGCTGTGGGTCGCAGGTTCGAATCCTGCTGGACGCACCATTAAAATAAAGGTTTTGCGGTAGGTTAAAAGTAATTAATTTTTTAGACTTTTAGATTGTGTCCTTTTTTGCGCCTAATAATAAGATAAGACAAATTGGTTTTAACACGTCAGGTGGAACATTGCGACAATCTTTTTATTGATTCCTTTTAAGCTTATGTCGTTAAAAAGCTGAACCGCTTCGGGAGTCTTTTTGACAATAACCTGGGCTTTCTTTAAATAATCAATAGTCTCTTGAGGCACGGTCATAGCGCCATAATAACCTGTTCCTATTATTACTACATCGGGCCTTTCTTTAATAACGTCCTTAATGTCTTCGATGCCGAGATAATGCCCTTCCCTGCGCCACCATGAAGAATCTACTTTATCCTGATAAATTATGATATCCGATTCATATATTTTTCCGTCAAGAACTAATTTTCCAAAAGAATAGTTATCTATTTTCATTAATGCCTGCCTATTAAATATATAATAATCGTCAGTATTATACTTATAATAATGCTTAATCCAAGCGGAAAATAAAAAGTAAAATTGCCCTAAGAAATGTTACCTAACAGCTCAGATACCTTTGATGCCGGATAAATTTTAAAATCGGCTCTTTGTTGTATTTCGTTTCCGCCGTAGAAGACGGCGCTGCCGTATGGAAGTGGTAAAACCTTATAGTATTGAAGAAATCTTTTTAAATCTTTGAAATAATCTTCTGATACGGTTGCTCCGGATTTAATCTCGATAGGGAAAATATTCCTTCCTGCTTCATAAATTAAATCTATCTCTAATCCCTTGCTATCCCTGTAAAAATATAAATTGCTTTTTTTACCTTTATTAAACCTATATTTTAAAACTTCTATTATTATCAAATTTTCAAATAAATTGCCTCTTAACGGGTCCCGAAACACCTGTTTTTCATTTTCAATACCCAGCAGGTAAGATGCAAGACCAACGTCGTAGAAATATAATTTGGGGGATTTTATCAATCTTTTAGAAAAATTATTAAACCAAGGGGGCAGTAAAAATATTATATAGCTTGCTTCTAATATAGATATCCATGATCTCGCGGTAGTATGGGATATCCCTGCATCGTTTGCCAAACTTTGAAGATTTAATAATTGTCCGATTCTTCCGGCGCAAAGTTTTAGGAATTTCTCGAAAAGATTTAAGTCTTTAATAGAAATTAACTGTCTTATATCCCGTTCAACATACGTTATGATATAATCTCCGATGGCTTGATGCGGATCTATATTCATATCGTAAATTCTTGGATAAAAACCGTTGTAAATAAGTTTATCGATTAAAGATACGTCGACATTATTTTTGATTTCCGAAATGCTGAACGGGAGAAGTTTAAGCAAGGCGGTTCTTCCAGTAAGAGATTGAGAAATATTATTTAAAACCTCGAATTGTTGGCTTCCGGTTATAATAAATCTTCCTGGTTCTTTATTTTCATCGACAATCGGCTGGATATAAGAGAGCAAGTCCGGCGCCCGCTGTATTTCATCTAAAATAGCATCATCGTACTGGTTCAAAAAACCCCTTGGATCGGTAAGGGCAAACTGTCTTATATCCGGAGTCTCAAGATTTACGTATTTCTTATTGGGAAAAACATATTTTATTAATGTAGTCTTCCCGCTTTGTCTTGGTCCTGTAATAGTAACAACAGGATATTGATTTGCAAGTTTTAATAAAATATTTTCAATGTCTCTTTTTATCATATATTATAAATATATCATAAATAGAACATTTTGCAAGTTATACTTTCAAAATGTATCAAATTTCCATTTTGCCCTCCAATATTAAGGTAATTTGCCTGATTTTTTTATGCCAAATATTACCGCAAATTTATAAAATTTATATATGCAGCCGGCATCTGTAAAACCTGCTTCTTTAAGTCAGTTTATCTGCTGGCAGGCGATAGCTTCCCTGTCTAATTTCAACCTTTCTTTCCACGCAGCAATATCTTCTTTCGAAAGCCCGTTTTACCTGATTAGATTCTTCCATTTTTTTTAATTAATTGTGCAAAATTAGTCCTTATATGTGGAAAGATAAACTTGCAGCCCCATCTGCTTTATCTGATCTAAATATTCTTCAAGCCTGTCTATATGACTTTCCTCGTCTTTCAGTATTGAGTGTAATAATTCTTTGGTGCCATTATCTTTAATTTCCGAGACAAATTTTATATCATCATTATATGCTTTAATAGCATCTTCCTCAGCTTTTCTATCATTTTGATGCATTAATTCCACAGTAGAACCGATATACACCTTTTTTAACGATGATACGATAGGAATTCCTTCAAGAAATATCACCCTTTCTATTAACTTTTCAGCATGCTTCATCTCATCTATAGCGCGTTTTTCAATTTCTTTATGAAGTTTTTCATAACCCCAACCTGCGCACATCTCGGAATGGACCATATATTGGTTTATAGCGGTCAATTCTTCAGATAGTCTTTCATTAAGCCTTTGGATAATCTTTTCATCGCCTTTCATAAAATAATCCCCCTAATTATAAATCATTAATTTATTTATATTTATATTTTCATATCCTTATATCTCTTTATATCTTTATTTTTGAGATTATATCATTAAAAAAAATCTAAAACAATAAAATTTGCCGTTTTAAAACCAAATTTTTATATATATTTTTAAATTAATTTTATTTAAAATAATGATTACCCGAAATTTTAATAGCCAATTTATTAATTAATTATTAATTAATTTTATACAAAAATAATCAAAAAAACTGTAAAATTGTTTAAATCTTAAAGATGTCCTCTAAATAGTAAAGAAAAATATTTTAACAAATTTAAAAAAATATGTTCACGATACTTATAGTAGTGAACATTATAATACCAGATAATACCAGGAGGCAAAATGAAAAAGATTGAAGCCATTATTAAACCGTTTAAGCTTGATGACGTCAAAAAATCTCTCAACGATGCAGGAGTTCATGGAATGACGGCAATAGAAGTTAAAGGCTTTGGCAGGCAAAGGGGGCATACAGAAATCTATAGAGGCGCAGAATATATCGTTGACTTCGTCCCAAAAATAAAAATAGAAATAATTATATCCGACGATTTGCTTTTCGCCGCCACAGAAGCAATAATAAAAAACGCGGCAACTGGAAAAATAGGGGACGGCAAGATATTCATCTCGAATATTGAGGAAGCAATAAGAATAAGAACAGGTGAAAAAGGAGATAGCGCCCTATAATCTTCGTAAATATTTTTAAATTTGCTAAATCTTGGAGGCTTTATGAATAAATTTTTGCTTTTATTCGATAAATCAAAATTCCTATTTCTTACCATATTTAATATATTACTTCTTATGTTTTTAATACCAACCCGGTCATTTGCCGGAATTATTATTAAAAACGGCAATTCATTTAATTCTTCATTTAATCAGGCAAATATCGCATGGCTTTTGGCATCTTCCGCTTTAGTTCTTCTTATGACTCCTGCTCTTGGTTTTTTTTATGGCGGCATGGTTAGAAAAAAGAATGTTTTAAATACAATTTCCTTAAGTTTTATAACAATATGCACCGTTAGTATTATCTGGGTTCTTTTGGGATATAGTCTTGCATTTGGCCCCGATGCGTTGCATATTATCGGAAACCTTAAGTATATTGGGTTAAATGCAATGAAAATCGCTCAACATTCAAGGTATGCATCCTCTGTTCCTTCCTATGTATTTGTGATATTTCAACTTATGTTTGCCATTATAACCGTTGCTTTAGTGAGCGGTTCTTTGGTGGAAAGAATTAAATTTTCTTCCTGGATAATATTTTCTATTGTATGGCTATTGTTGGTATATATCCCTGTTGCTCATTCTGTCTGGGGTATTGGAGGATTTTTTAAAAATTTGGGCGTTCTAGATTGGGCGGGAGGCATCGTCGTTCATTTAACCGCAGGATTGGGAGGACTTGCCGGCGCTCTTGTTCTTGGAAAAAGAAGAGGCTATCTCAAAGAAAATATAATCCAACCTAACCAACTTGGTTACACAATACTTGGCGCAGGAATGTTATGGTTTGGATGGTTTGGATTTAATGCGGGAAGTGCTCTGGCAGCAAATATGTATGCCGCTTCAGCCTTTCTTACAACTAATACGGCGGCAGCCGCTGCGGCAATAAGCTGGATGATAATAGAATCTCTTCATAGCGGGAAACCAACAACTTTAGGCATTGTATCTGGCGCTGTTGCTGGTCTTGCCGCAATAACCCCGGCTGCAGGTTTTGTCGGACCTCTTTCAGCTATAATTATCGGGCTTGTCGCTGGAGCTATATGTTATTTTATGATTATTATAGTCAAAAACAGGCTTGGGTATGATGATTCTTTAGATGTATTCAATGTTCACGGAGCGGCAGGAGTTTGGGGAGCCCTTGCAACCGGATTATTTGCTTCACCTTTCATAAACCCTAAATACTCCGGTCTTTTTTTCGGCAATCCGCGTCAATTTCTCATTCAATTAATTACCGTAATATGCGTCGGCGTTTATGCGTTTATTATGAGTTTCGTCATCTTCAAAATCATTGATAAAATATTTGGTTTAAGGGCAACTCAAGATAGCGAGGGGATAGGACTTGATGTAACGCAACACAACGAGGTAGGGTATAATTTGTAAATTGCCGGTTTCCTAAATCAATAGCCTTTTTTATTTATATTTCTTCCTTTTCATTATAATTATAATTTTCTTCAATCTTTGCAAATTTATATATTAAAAGAGATATAAACCATGCTGAAATTAAAGTTCCTGCAATAATTCCCCCAAGTATCGAGAAAGAAACGGCATTGAAAAATTTCCACGGTTGACCATTAAGTTTAAATTCCGATCCGATAATCTGGAGCCATTCAAGTGTTCCTATTATTAGAGCCAGAAAAACGGATATGCTTGTGATTGTCAAATTGTAAAATATTTTTCTTACTGGATTTAAAAAAGCCCATCCGTAAGCATACTGCATTACTACACCGTCCGTAGAATCAAGGAGCATCATACCGGAAGCAAATATCAAAGGCAATATGAAAACGTCTATTAAAGGATGCCCCGATAATACAAATGTGGCAGAAATGGATAAAATGGCAATCTCCGTAGCAGTATCGAAACCTAAGCCAAATATAATGCCTACAAAGAACATTTGCCAGCTCGAAGTAATGAGTTTCATCAGTTTATGAAAATACCTGTACATAAAACCTCTTTTTAAAAGTTCTTCTTCGAGTTTTTTATTTTTATAATTTTTAAAATCTTTCGCTATTTTAACGATGCTGATAAGAATAACGATATTCATCAAGGCTATTAAATATAAAAATAAAGCCGATGCCCCCGTTCCAATTATATTGGCTACACTGCTTAATCCGGGATAGTTTTTAGCAAAATAAGAACCGATTGCCACCGTTGCAAAAGTTAGAAAAAAAATCGAAAAAGAATGCCCTAACGAAAAGAAAAATCCAACGGCGATAGGTTTTTCGCCTTCGTTCATAAGTTTTCTAGTAGTATTATCTATTGCGGCAATATGATCGGCATCAAGAGCATGCTTTATGCCGAAAAAAAATGCAAGCGTCCCAAGACTTAAAAGAACAGGAAATGCTTTAGACCTATCTATAAGAATAATCGAGGAACTTATTAAAAAGAAAAATAGAAATGAGTAAAGAACGATCAACCTTTGCTTAAAACTATCAAACTTTAGCAGATTTAAAAACATGTTTGGACCTCCCGCCAAATTAGTTAATTTGATTTGAATTATCTAAATTCTAAAAGAAGGTCTTCCGGCTTAAGGACAATGACTTTTAAAGCCTTCCCAGGACTTGTCTCTCCCAGTGGCTGCATAAAGTTTAAAAGCTTGAATCCTATTACGGCTGCGGGAACAGCGCATGAATTTCACATGCTTCCCTATCAATTTTAGAAGATATTGCAGTTTTAAAGATACATTTATTATACTGTTTTGTCAAATGGTTTTTTTTCGCTGTTAATAACTATTAAAATGTCTATCTATAAATAACTTTTAATTTGTCTATTCCTTAACTAAAAATAATAATAAAATAGCGGATAACACCCAAACCATTAATAAGGAGGTTATCCGCTATGGTAATT